>JAGFCB010000142.1 GCA_022394775.1 Candidatus Poribacteria bacterium | reverse complement strand
TCACCGCCAACTCGTTCGCAGCACTGTCGGAGAGGATTACCTCTACCAATTCAATCGTTGAGGCTTTCGCAACGATTACCTTGAACTTCAGCGTCGCTAAGGTCCCACTTTTCGCGGCGGCTGCACCTGATAATGAGGTCGCCGCAAGCGTTACACGGTTACCTGAGACTTGTGCTGGGGCAGCAAACGCACCTGCTGGGAGGTAGTTCGCGTTCTTGAACTCTACGTATTCCAGTGCGGATGTATCGAAACCGACTGTTAAATTATAACCGGCCACACCCGTGCCGTTGCTTATCTTGATATTGACGCTCAGCGTCCCACCGGCAGCGGGGGATACCACTTTTGCCGGGTCTATGGAGACCACGGCTTGTCCATAACTCATCGCTGTGATGCCAAAACACAGCAGACATATCACAAAAATGTTTTTCATGAGATAAATTTCCTTTTTATAGAGTCAGTCTTTTTAATAGTCAGTTATCAGTAGCAGGATATAAACATGCCGCCCCTACGGGGCTTGGGTTTTTGCTTGAAAACGCTGCTATAAACATTCCATCCCTATGGGATTCAAGAGGTTTTTGAAGTCTTCAAGGTTTCCGTGCAAAATCCGGTTCGGTTAGGAAACCGAACCTACCGGGCTTGGGACCGAGGCGGTTTGCAACCCCACCGGAACTGAGGCACAAACTTTTCATAACCCAAAAGTCCTCTTGAGTTCCGTAGGAACGGGATGTTTATAGAAAAACGTCCCCACCCGCTCTTGAACCCTGTAAGGGTGGCATGTCTATAATAACTCTTACAAAATGCTGGCAAAAACCCCTAAATTGACCCCTATGGGCACTTGAAGAAACACCCAAGCTGCTATAAACATATCGTTCCTAATGAGGTTTAACAAATAAATTGGGTAATTTACTCCAGGCCCGGTAGGTGCGGTTTTGCGGTGTACACACCCCGGGGAATGCCACACGGAGAACCTTCATACCCGGGGAATGCCCATAAGGCATTCATACCGTTGATTCTGATTCATGCGACCTGCATTCCTAACCGCACCGGGTCGAATAAAAAACTGAAATTACCCGATTAGATTCTTAATCTTCCTACGGAACTACGAATAATCCTACTTCAGAATTAGCATCTTGTCGGTGGCTGTAAAATCGCCAGCCGTGAAGGTGTAGAAATAGAGACCGCTGGCGACAGGCTCACCTAAGGCGTTCCTACCGTCCCAATATGCTGCACGGCTTTTTGATTGGTACACACCTGTTGCTTGATGCCCTAACCCTAACGTCCGCACTAACTGGCCATCGGCACTATAGATCGTCAAGGTCACTTCGGCGGGTGCTGCTAACCGATACGGGATCCACGTCTCCGGGTTGAACGGATTCGGATAGTTCGGCAACATCACCGTCTCTTCGGGCGGCGCGCCGTTGAGCGGCTCGTCATTCCAATGTCCCTGCACATCTGCCCATTGGACAGCTTGGGCGGTCGCATCGGCGTTTGCTAAGATCACATCCGTCAGCTGAAGACTGCGAAACGGATTCGGTTGCAGCACTTCAAACGTCAGTGTTGCGAGGGTGCCTGCGGTTTCGGTCGCTGTGCCTTCGAGCGCAGCGGCAACAAGCGTGATGTCCTGATCGTTTTGGAGCCGCACCGTGTATGCCCCTGACGGGAAGTAGCCGGCATCCGTAGCGGAGACGTAGGAGAGCACCGCCGGATCAAACGCAACCGAGACTTGGTAACCTGCGACGGCTTTACCACCGGTGATGTCTATGTTCACGGTCAGCTGCTCACCGACTTCGGGGGCTGCGAGGGTTGTGGGTTGGATGGAGACGACGGCTTGCCCGTAACTCGTTAGCGTCATACCGAAGCAGAGCGCGAAGATCAGTACGGAGAAAAGTACTCTGTTGTTGGAAAGTTCAAAACCTCTGTTTTTCATGAGAAGAAACTCCTTTTTTAAGGGTTGTTGGTTGTTGGTTATCGGTTGTCGGTATTCTATAGATGTAGGGGTTCGGTCTCCGAACCCGTAGCAACCAAAAAAACATCATTACCGCAATTCGCGCGCGACGGAACTGCCCCCTACGGTGCGTTAATCTGTCCATCTACTGCCGTAAGCGGCAATTCCTGTGCATTCACATCTGAAAGCACGACCGGATCTAACACAAGTGTTGACGCTTTCGCTGAGACCACCTCAAAGGTGATCGTTGCCAGCGTCCCTTCCGCTGCGTTCGCCACACCCGCGAGCGAAATCGCACTCAGGTAGACACTGTTCGCACTGACTTGGGCAGGTGCGACAAACCCGCCGGGTGGCAGGTAATCCGCATTCGCACTTTCTACATAGCGGAGCGCGGTCGGATCGAAACCGACTGTCACATCATACCCACTGACCCCTGCTGCGCCCTTGATATTAAGACCAACTTTCAGTTGCTGCCCGACAGCCGGGGATGTCAAGGGTCGCGGTGCGACGAAGACGACGGTGCCTTCGGGGAGCGGTGCAAGGGGTTCCGGTGTTGGCACAGTCGGTTCTTCAGTTGGGGGTGTCACCGGTTCTTCAACGGGTGGTGTCACGGGTTCTTGGGTTGGTGGATCGGCCCCCGTGTCAACGACCCGGTCTATCTGGTCTGTCATCGTCTCGTTGCAGCTGCCCAGCACAAGCACAAGCAAACTGACGAGTAGAATGATGCCGAAGAGATGGCTATATTTTTTCATGAAAATGTTCCTTTCTTTAGAGGTTTTCAGTTATCGGTTGTCAGTTGTCAGTTAAAGAGGTATTTGGGCACACGTATACGATATAGGACGGTTTTTATCCATCCCACCTTGAAATATCCATACAATTAAAGCCGCGAATCCTTGTCGCTTCCGACACTTTAAACTGGGTATAATTATCTTCATAGATATTGAACCGGCACAGTTCAATGGGAGTGATTTCCGAAGGATTAATGTTAGGAATCACGCCGCCAGTTCTTAGCGCGCCGGTGACAAATTCTGAACAGAAGAAATGTTCAAATTCTTCTTCATTATCAAGCCGCCGAGATAGATTTTCCGAAGTATCGCCCTCCAGTAGTAAGTGAAGCAAACCGGTGAGCATAGGATCATTGTCACTGTCATTAAGAGCCTCACGAAGCCTACTTAGCACGTATCCACTATCCTGATCATCTGCCCCCGATCCTCGATTAAGTATGTCCTCTATGAACTGACGGATATCTTCGTATAGATTTGGGTTAACCGAGTCTAATGTAGGTTCGAGAAGCATGAGTCCGAGCATAGCGGCTTGTAAATAATCATACGGTGCTCGGTTGTAATCCGACAAGTATTGGCAAAAACTTCCCCAATTCCTCTCAAGTTCGGTGCGAAGCTCTGAGCGTAGAGGTAACCACCACAAATTTTCAACCGTCTCATCACTCCACCGTGTACTCAAGGAACGGATTCTAATGCCACTTTCAGTTGCCTCGGCAATCGCGGTGCCATCACCAGCATCGTCGTCTTCCAAATAATCAGAGGGAACAATGATACCCACATGCGACACATGGCTGCTTGTCACTAACTTTATTACCGTAGAAATCACAGCCGTCCCGGAGAAAGCAATAACATCCCCCGGTTGCATCTGACCTCTGACATTCTCATAGTCATCTTGTTGCCATCTATTTCTTGTTTCCATCCTGTTTTTATTTCCTCCTTCTGATATATCAAAGTCAAAGGGTAAGTTCTACTGCAAGAAAAATAGCCCGCGGCGAAGTGTTTCGTGCAGGACGAAACGCGCGCAGGCATGCCAAAGATAGAGCGACCCTGAAGGCGATACTATCTTGTGAAATACAATACTTATTAATTGTTAAGCGGGGGGGGGGCTTTAACACTGCAGTTCGCACAGTTAACTCTGCGTTAATAATACGCAAAAATAACGAATAGCCACAAAAGCAGCGCACAGCATTAACACGCACACCGTTAGGTTGAGGTGCAGGAAAAGTCGTTTTGGCAATGTTCGTATGGATACGTCCACTTTGCATTTTTGTTCACCGGACCTTCAATGCCATTCAATTCTCGGTTTTCGGTGTAAAAACACCAAAATCTGTTCGTAGCAACTTGGGTTAACTATGAATTATAGCATACTTTCAGCGGCAAAGCAAATTATATTGATAAAAATGGCCAATTTCGCTTGAAAATACCTTTGGGGCGAGGTTACCTCGTCCCTACATCAACAGCCGACAGCCGACGACTGGCCCCATCTTAGCGTTGATCCCGACGCGCTTGTTGTGCTGAAACTCGCGCCTCCCATTCCTCCCAAGTCGGTTTGTCGCCTTCAGTGAGAACGACAAGCGGGACTCTGCCGCCTGCCAATGCTTTGTCTTTCACGAATTCGGCGGCTTCACGCTGCTCGTCAGTCAATTCCGCGCGATCAGGTGTAGGGAAATAGCGGAAGTCGATGCTCCATCGGGATTTCCGGGTTGTATTCACCTTGCTGGTATGGACACAGAGATTCGACATGAACAAAGCACCACCGGGTTCAAGTGGAATAGGCACAGGCGTACCACGCGCCTCAACATTTTCCTCCATTCGGACGTTTGAATCCGCGCCACGCGCACCGTCTAATAAACCCCAACGGTGACTGCCCGGAATCACCCAACAACACCCATTTTCAACTGTCGCCTCGACAAGCGGCACCCACACTGTAACCATGTGGAGATTTTCCGTGTGTTTCTCCTTTTTGCCGATGGTTGACTGGTCGAGATATTGGCTGTCTTGGTGCCACGGGAACGAGGTAATCACGCTTCTGGGGAGTTTTGTCCGTAACGCTGGTGTGCCGATATTCGAGACTTCAGACCCCAAGAGCAGACGAAGTACATTGAGAACACCAGGAAGATTGTAGAGATCGTAAAACTCACGTCCGAACATCCCAAAAGACCAGTTGCGAGGCAGGATATCCAACTCTTCGCAGATCGCAGCGTACCGTCTCTCAAAAGATTCATCCTCATAGCGTGAGGATAGCCTGCCTTCACCATACAATTCGTCACTATAAGCATCGACCTTTGCCTTGATGAAGTTACGGATTGGATCTAAATCTTCATTATCGATAATGTCTCTAAGTACCACATACCCATCACGTTCATAAGCGGTCTTGATTTCTTGGTCTGTCATCAGTCAACTCCTTCCATGGCTATTGTAGAATCTCAAAGGATATGTTATCATGAATCCTCAACAGACGCAATATCTATTGATTTTTTTCTGATTTTATACGCAAGGGGAGCAGACATGAAAATCACTGATGTGAAAGCGATGACGCTAAAAGGCTACAAACAGTGGAACTACGTCCAGATTGAAACCGATGCGGGGTTGACAGGGATAGGTGAGGCACATCCTGGGGCAGGTATCGCCGAAATTATCTTGCAATTCAAGAACAGGCTTGTCGGTGCAGATCCGAGAAATATAGAACCGCTCTACCACCGACTGATTGGTGCTGCGAGCAACCGATATGCGATGGGTCTATCGGCGATTGGCGGAATAGAGACGGCACTATGGGATCTGCTCGGCAAAAGTCTTGGGGTGCCGGTCTATCAGTTGTTAGGTGGGAAGTATCGGGATCGGATTCGCCTCTATGCGGATGTCGGTCATGGACGCGGAAACACGCCAGAGGGTTGGGCAAAACGTGCGAGAGAAGGCGTTGCAGACGGCTACCAAGCGATCAAGTTTGACATCGATAACTCCGCAAATGAACTTAAACAGGATGCGGTCAATCGGGAATTAAGTACGGCGGAATTACAAAAAATGACATCGTTGGTTGCTGCTGCACGAGAGGCAGTGGGTGATGGCATTGATATTAGCATCGACTGTCATAGCCTATTCAGCGTCCATTCGGCGATGAGACTTGCTGAACGTTTAGAACCGTTCGATTTGATGTTCTTGGAAGATCCCGTGCCGAACGATAATGTTGAAGCGATGGCGAAGGTCACCGGTTCAACTTCTATTCCAATTTGTACGGGCGAATTTCTGTTCCGTAGAGATGGCTTCCGTGAGTTAATCCAGACACAAGCCTGTGATATGCTCCATGTTGATGTGTCTGGAACAGGCGGGATACTTGAGGCGAAGAAGATTGCGGATCTGGCAGACCTCTATTATATACCCTTTGCGGCGCATAACATTACATCCCCAATCGGCATGACAGCGACGGCACACGTCTGCGCTGCGGTGCGGAACTTCATTGTGATGGAACTTCCGTATCACGCCGACCAGGTGGGCTGGCGTTGGGATCTCGCAATTTCCGATGAACCGCTTATGCAAGATAACGCATTCGTGGTGCCGGAGCAGCCCGGATTGGGTGTTGAAATGAACGCAGAAGTTGCAAGGGAACATCTGATGCCAGGCTCCGATCACTTCGGTATATTTTAAACTTCCCGCGATTTTTTTCCAATTGTGACAACTTTGCAACATATCGCCTGTAAAATCGCGTCACTACTAATTGTAAGTCTAAATGGGTTAAGATGCACGCAGACAAGGCATAAAGGGTTTCCTTATGTGTTGCGTCCCGCCTTCTATGGTGAATTAGAAAAATACATTGACATCTACAAGTGACCCAATTCCCCCCTGATAAGTGAGGCGTTTTTGCTGGGGTGTTTCCCCTAGGGGGGTTTGTACTTCCAGAAGATGCAGAGGTTTCTGATGGAAAAAAGCGACGTTGAACTGATTCGCAGCATATTGTCAGGCGACGAGAATGCTTTCGGTATTTTAGTTAAAAAATACCAAAAAAGTGTTCACGCCTTAGCATGGCGGAAAGTCGGAGATTTCCATATCGCTGAGGAAATCACCCAAGATACCTTTCTGCAAGCACACAAAAAACTCGCTTCGTTGAAAAACCCGAATCAGTTTGCCGGATGGCTCTACGTAATCGCAGATCGGCTTTGCAGAGCGTGGTTTCGGAAGCGGCAACTGCGGACGCAGTCCCTGGAAACTATTGATGCGGAAACACTCGAAGAAACCGCTCACTCGAACTATATCCGCGAACAACGTGAAGGGACAGCCGTTGAATATCGCCGTCAAATCGTGCAAAAACTGATGGAAAAACTGCCGGAAAGTGAGCGGACGGTGATGGTCCTTTACTACCTCGGAGAAATGAGTGGTAAAGAAATTAGTAAGTTTTTAGGGGTGTCCCCGAACACAGTTAGAAGTCGACTTCAACGTGCGCGAAAACGGTTAAAGAACGAAGAACACATCATTCAAGAGACCCTTGGTAGCGTCCCATTAAGTCCAAATCTCATCGAAAACGTCATGCAGAACATTGATACAATCAAACAGACATCCCCTTCAAGCGGTAAACCATTTCTACCGTTAGCGGCTCTGGGTTCATCTGCTATTTTGATTATTTTGTTGATGGGAGCGAGCCATCAATTCATTGCGCGTTCTCAACCGCCTTATAGTTTCGATGCACAATCAGAAAGCACTATTGAAATCGTTGACGCACCGGTTATCCGTAGTATCATATCGAAACCCGATGTGCAAAACCGAGTTGGCAGCGATACTATCCCCGGTAAAAACAAAAACAAGGGGCTATCAACAGGAACTAAGACTATGGAAAATAATACAGCACAAGAAGCCACGCAATGGCATCTACCAGAAGATGCCAAAGCACGCCTTGGTAAAGGTAAGATAAACGAAATACTGTATTCTTCCGATGGCGCAATTCTCGTTGTTGCGACGGGTATCGGTATTTGGCTCTACGACACAACAACATATCAAGAGATCGGACTTCTTACAGCCCCTACGAGTGAAGTCAAGTGCCTTGTCTTCAGTCCTGATGGCAACATCCTTGCGAGTGGTGGCGAGGATGGCACCATTCTACTGTGGCATAGAAGCACAGGTGCGCAAAAGGTACTCACTAAAAGTCAGGAATCGGTCTCAAACTTGGCATTCAGTCCGGATGGAAAAACAATTGCCAGTGGAAGTCACGGTCCTATCCGATTTTGGAATACTATCACCGGAGAAGAGAAGGATGCATTCACAGGACTCCCAGGATATATCAATAATTTATCATTTAGTCCGGATGGGAAAACAATTGTGAGTGTAACTTGGGGGGATGGCGAAGTCTGTATATCGGACAGGATCACCGGTAAACTGAAGAAAACGTTCACTGTGGAGATGACGGATAATGTATTTAGCACAGCCTTCAGTCCGGACGGTAAAATAGTCGCTATTGGCAATAGCGATGGTAACATCTACCTCTCAGATTTAAACACAGGTAAACTTATGCGAAAACTCACTGGACATTCGGATGATGTTCAAAGGGTCTTGTTTAGTCCGGATGGGAGAACCCTTGCAAGTTCATCATATCTGGACGAAACAGTACGTATCTGGGATGTGCACACTGGCGAACAGAAGCAAGCACTCACTGAACACACGGGAGATATTGAGGGTTTAGCCTTCAGTCCGGATGGAAAAACGCTTGTGAGCAGTGGAAGTGGCGATGGCACTATCCGTTTCTGGGATGTCCACACAGGCAATCAAAAACACGCAGTTACTGGACATGCAGATTACGTTTATAGTGTTGCGTTCAATCCTGATGGAAAATTTTTTGCAAGTGGGTATGCCGATGGCAGTATTCGTTTCTGGGATGCGGAAACCGGACTACACTTGAAAACATTCAAACCAAATTTCAAACCAAATTACGATGCATCATGTCTGGTATTCAGCCTGGATGGGAAAACGCTTGCTTGTACGGATGGCATAGATATTCGTCTACAGGATGCACATACCGGAGAAGAAAAAATGCGACTTACCGGGCATAAGTGGGGTATGCAGAGCATGACACTCAGTCCAGATGGAGATATACTCGCGAGCGGGAGTGAGGACATGACGATCCGCTTGTGGGATATGCATACGGGTGAACATAAAAAAACGCTCAAGGGACATAAGCACAGAGTCTATAGTATTGCGTTTAGTCCGGATGGTAAGACCCTCGTAAGTGGCAGTGATGACAATACGGTACGTTTATGGGACGTTGACACTGGTGAGACCGAGAGGATACTTACCGGACATGCCGGTGAGTTTGAAGGTGTCGATAACGGTCATTCCAGTATTGAAGGTGTCAAGAGCGTTGCGTTTAGTCCGGACGGAAAAACCCTCGCAAGTGGCGGTGGTGATAACGTTATTCATCTATGGGATATAGAGACAGGGAAAAGAAAGATGACACTCGTCGGACATACACATTGGGTGTTCAGTTTGGCGTTCAGCCCCGATGGAAAAACCCTCGCGAGCGGGAGCGTAGACAGCGACATCCGCTTATGGGATCCGCACACAGGTGAGTCTAAGAAAACCTTGACCGGTCACGGAAACTGGGTCAGAAGTATCGCGTTCAGTCCGGATGGAAAAACCCTCGTGAGTGGTAGTGATGATGGCTCCGTGCTCATCTGGGAGATAAATCCGTAAAAAACGAAAATCATCCGGGCAACGCGCCTTGGTAATTAACGCCGGTAAACATCCCAAGCACCATCCAAAATCCGACGATGCCGAACTCGCCTATGATTAATCCCATAAAGAGTGGTCGGAATCTGCGATAGTATCCGATGCCGCCTGACTTCAGTGCCAAATACTTCAGAAACCAGCCGACACACATACAAGACCAGAGAAAATAGGAAGAATAAACCGCGCCCATCACATATCCGATTGGATGAAGTTGCCACCACATAAATTGCCGCTGCATAATCAGTAGAAAACCGGTAATACCAGCACCGAGAATCATGCTGTATGCTTCTCCTAATTTCGGGTCTTTCGGATATTGAATCAGGGAAACGATATGATTGAAGTACCTCGGCGATCCTACGAAGGGACCTCTTTGCAGATTCAAGCCACCTTTTTCATAGATCAAAGGCAACGACGCAGCGTAGGAGACAACGATAGCGACAACGATAGCCAGTCCCATCGCGCCGAGGATGCTCCTTCGATTTAATCGGAGTGGATCTGCGGCTTTGAATCCGTGGAGCACGCTCGGCATCAAAATTCCGCCCCAGTCGCGCATCATCACCCGCTGGAACCCAAGAAGTGCTAAACTATTTGCGTTGATGATTCTTGAGCCGGCAATGATCTCAAAGTATTCCACAGGGTACATCGGTGCCTGGATCAGCAACATCCCGCCGTTGACGACCATCCATGTTAGGGCAGTAGAAGCAATTAAGAAAAGCACGATAATGCTACAAGCGACCCAAAACGACATGCCCGCGTAGAAACAGAGTCCAGCGAGCAGTAGGAAACTAAAGACCGTTCCCAGAACTGCCCATCTATAGGGTAACACCTCATCTGAATCGTCAATCATTTTGGAAGCAGCGGACTCCAGAAATGTTCGTTTCAAGAGATCTGTTATGTGAGAGCGACTGTTAAGTAGGAAGGCAAGCACCATAACGCAATATGCAGCCATCGTCTGTCCTCTCGCAGAGATCCACGGGCTGATAGGGATCGCGAAAGCGTTGATGATGATGTACTGAAGTTTGAAGAAGAGAAAGAAGAACCAGCAGCTAAAGGACACCTCCATAGCGAGAAAATAGGTTATACCGATAACGGAGAAATAGAGGAAGAACCGAAATTGGGGCCACCACCCCATCACAATCCATGGACGTTCAGTAAATGGGGTATACAGGTCATACCGATTCGGGATAGATGGCAGTGCGGGCACATACTCATGCAATCCGTTGAGCAGATGAAATACGGCGGCGATCCCAACCCCTACCCATACAAGCGGATTTCTGAAAAAGCCATCCAGCGTACGATGCGTTGAGGTCTGTTGAACCATCTCAACGGGAATTGTAACGAGCGGAAATATGAACCGCTCGCGTTCAATCCACTGTTTCCGTACCACGATCGATACGCAGATAATCAGGCAGTAGAGCAATAAAATAAAAACTGTCCAAACGATGAGCGGTTTTATCCAGAGTGCCCAAGGCACAGACGACTCGCCTTCATAGAAATCGGTAACGGCGTGCATATCCCAGACAATCAACCATTCGGAGAAGTGCGGGTGCAGCGTTTCCGCCCATTCGTTTTCAGGTGTCGCAAAATAGACGGGTGCTGCCAAATAGGGGAGTAGGTACCCGATCATCCCTTTCGATGGAATCGCTGAAGCCACACCCATCATCACCCATATTACCATTAACTCCGCCGGACCCAGCGTTGCCCGCGGAAATGCCTTTTTTAGAATAGGGTTGATGACCAAAGTGAGAAAGATCAACGTAAAAACTGCCCCCAAAGGAAAGTGATTTCCTGAAATATCAGTTCCTTGAAGGTAGTAGTCATTATAGGGGGTAATTGCCGTTTGGACGATGACGAGTACCAAACCGATCAAAATTGCGCGTACAGTCATCTATTCTCCCCTTCTCAGAAAGACAAAACGCTAATGCGAAGCGACGCGAGGTATCATTTGAGGATGTGCATAGACCGCTGCATCGAAACTCTTTTGCATCAGCTTCCACTTGACGGCTTGGTAATCGGCATGCTCAGAAAGATCGTTGTGTTCCCACGGGTCGTTATCAAGGTCGTAGAGTTCAGAAATCCCTTTTTGATGGTAGACAACGAGTTTCCAGCGTCGGTCTCGGTACATTGTGGCGTGGGTCTGGTCGGGCATTGAGATTGCATCGAAAAATTCACAACGAACTGCCTCTCGATGTTTATCTGCGGGGACATCACCACGTAGGAGTGGTGTGAGCGATTTGCCCTGTATATAATGAGGGATGTCTGCTCCTAACACATCGTACAGCGTCGGGACAATATCGAGCAGTTCTACGAGTGCATCACTCTGGACATTCTGCAAGAATTGGTTTGGCCAAGAAATAATGAGCGGCACGCGCACAGAGCCTTCGTAAAAACGACACCCTTTGTATACAAGTCCGTGATCTCCGAGTGCCTCTCCGTGGTCGGATGTGAAAATAACAATAGTTTCCTCGCGGAGTCCTTCGGCATCAAGATAATCGAGTATACGTCCGAATTCGTGGTCGAGTTGTTCAATCATCGCGAAATAAGATGCTTGCATCCGCTTGTCGTCCCACTCTGAAGGTGGTTTCGCCTGAGATTGGAAATCAATGCCTGCCTCGGTTAATTTCGACTGAAAGGCAATGTCGCTTTCTTGGAAGTGAGGACCTGGTAGTGTTTCGGGGTCATATCGCCGATAATACTCCCAAGGCGCGTCAAACGGCGGATGTGGATCAAACGGATTGAGACTCAGCAGCCAAGGCTGATCTTCTCGGCGATCTTTTTCAATAAATTCAATCGTTTTCTCAGTACACCAATGGGTCTGGTGGAGATGTGGCGGGACGTTGTCAAGGTCAGCGGTCGGGGCATTCACGCGTCCAGTCCTGTTCGGATACTTTTGCGAGGCTGCTTTTCCTGCTATTAGTGCTTCAGGATCGACCCCTTGTGCGCGTTGCCAATCTGCGTATTCGTGTCCGAGTGCGTTCGGTTTGCCGTGGTCGTGGCTATATTGAAAATAGCGATAACCGTCATTGACGCGGTTTTCTTGTGTATCGTAAGCACTTGCGAGATGGAGCTTACCAATTAATCCGCAGTCGTAGCCATCTTGCGCGAGGGCATGGGTAATCAGTCGGTCTTCGTAATATTCGGGGAAAACCGGGTTACCGTTGCCAGTGACGCTCACGGCTGAAGGATACATGCCGGTCATGAAACTTGCCCGAGAAGGGGTGCAGATGGGAGACTGGCAATAGGCGTGCGTGAATGTGACCGATTGTTGAACGAATTCGTCGAGTCTTGGTGTATTAATATGTGGGTTCCCTAACGCTCCGATGGTGTCGAAACGTTGTTGGTCTGTACAGTACCAGAGGATATTCGGACGTTTTGACATTTTTACTCCTTTTCGCAGATTTCACGACGAATTTTACCAAGCGTATGCTTCTGGTGCTTCACCGCCGGGTCCGGGCCAAATCTCATCAAGTTTTGTGAGGATTTCATCGTCCAATTTTAATTCTAAGACGGACACAGTATTTTCAAACTGTTCGACCGTTCGCGCCCCGATAATCGGTGCTGTAATGTCTGGATTGTTGAGCACCCATGCCAAAGCGACGTTAGCGGGGGCTTGTCCTATTGATGTGCAGAGTGCTTCATACGCTTGTAACTGCGGTCGATGTATTTTAATAACATCTCTGAGTACCTCTCTACCGCGGCGCCCGGTGGTCGGATTGTCGAGTATACCGCAGAGCAATCCACTCCCCATTGGACTATAGGGGATCACTGCCAAACCGAGTTCTCGACAACAAGGAAGCACCTCAAGTTCTATTGCCCGGCTGCGGAGATTATACACACTCTGTTCTGAGACGAGTCCAAGGAAATTGCGTTGGGCGGCAATACCTTGTGCTTGTGCAATATGCCACGCAGCAAAGTTGCTACTGCCGACGTATGAAATTTTTCCTTCACGCACCAATTGCTCCATTGCTTGCCAAATTTCATCCCACGGCGTACGACGATCAACATGATGCATCTGGTACAGGTCTATGTGATCAGTTTGTAAACGACGCAGGCTGTCTTCGCACGCCCGACGGATATGATATGCCGATAGACGCGCGTCATTAGGACCTTCACCCATTTGACTATACACTTTGGTTGCCAGCACAATTTGATCGCGCCGACTTTTATCCTGCGACAACCATTTTCCAACGATCATCTCCGTTACACCTTCATTGTAGGAATTGGAGGTATCGAAAAAGTTGATTTCTGCTTGCAGTGCGCGATCCAGTATGGCAAGCGATTCTTTTTCGGACGTATGCCTACCAAAACTGACGGTGCCGAGACAGAGACGGCTCACCCGTAGTCCTATCCGACCGAGGTGGGTATATTCCATGGTGATTTCTCCTATGACTGTATTGGTGTTGGTAATTTTGAAATTTGGCATTTAAGAACTTTTATAACCATTCTATCAAATCTTGGCTTTTTGATTAACAAAAATCTCGGAAAGCGCAGCGCTGTCGTTTAAATTGGCTGTCAGCAGTCGGCAGCCAGCCCTCGGAAACTTAGTGGCTCGGACTTATAAGAATTTCTGCTTGTTCTGCTTACAAAGATATGGTATATTTGTTTTAGAATTCACCGAGCATCCAAGCGTGAAGGAGGCAGTCTATGCGAATTGCAGTCGGTTGTATCGGACACGAGACTAATACATTTTCACCCGTTGCGACAACCCTTGATAATTTCAAAAAAGGGAGTTACTACCGCGGCGACGAAATCATCACCGCGTTCCGTGGTACCCGAACGATTACCGGCGGTTTCCTTGATATTGCAGAACACTTCAATTTACAACCTGTTCCGCTGCTGTGGGCGTTTGCGACACCCTCCGGTATGGTGGAACATAGGGCTTATGAGACACTCAAGGCGGAGTTTTTAGATCTTTTGCAGAATGCTGGACAACTTGATGGGGTGCTTCTCGATTTACACGGTGCGATGGTAACAGATGCGTTTGAAGATGCGGAAGGTGATTTGATTCATGCAGTGCGTGAGATAGTAGGTGAAACGTGGATCGTCACAACGCTTGACCTGCACGCGAATATTACCGCCCAAATGGCAGATTCCTCGGATGTCATCATCGGATTCGATACCTATCCGCACATAGATTGCTATGAACGCGGGTTTGAAGCCGGACAATTGCTCTTCGGTATGAATGAAGGTAAGATTCAACCGACAATGGCATACCGCCAACTCCCCTTACTGACCGCGCCACCCGCACAATGCACGATGAAAGCCCCAATGACAGATGTGCTCAAGACACTTCACGCGCTTGAAACCAAGCCCGGCGTTGTGACAGCCACCCTCTCTATGGGTTTCCCGTTCGCCGACATAAGGGATGCAGGCGTTTCAATACTCGTTACTACCAATGGGGACATGGCACTTGCTGAGGAATATGCTGATAAGTTTGCGTCCGATATCTGGGAGATGCGTACAGCGTTCACATTTAACTTACACACTGTCGAATCGGTAATTGAACTCGCCAATCAGACGGACGGCAAACCGATTATACTCGCTGATGGTGCGGATAACCCCGGTGGTGGCGGCCCCTGTGATGGCACAACGATCTTACAGAAATTCATAGAGGCAGACGTTCAAGATGCCGTGATTGCGGTGATCGCAGACCCCGAATCGGTCGCTCAGGCAGTCACAGCAGGTGTCGGAAACCGCGCCCAACTGGATGTCGGCGGGAAAACGGATACACAACACGGAGCACCCGTTGCGCTCACAGGCTATGTCAAAACGCTTTCTGATGGCAGATTCACTCTCAAGGGTCCAATGGGTCGCGGCACCATCGGGAACATGGGTAAAACAGCCGTTATTCAGGTTGGTGGCGTTGAGATTATCTTGACGGAACGACGGATTCAACCGTATGATGCGGAAGTACTTCGGAGCGTCGGGATTGAACCGCAGGCACGCAAACTCATCGCCCTCAAGTCCGCTGTCCATTTCCGTGCAGATTATACGCCGATCGCGCATCAGATTTTGGATGTAGATACCCCCGGTGTTCACAGTCCGAATCTTTTCAACTACGATTACCAGAAGTTAAGGCATCCGATCTATCCACTCGATTCAACCGTTACCTACGGAGAAACTGACGCAACCTGAATCGGTTACCCGTAACACATAGATTAGGTTGAAAGGACAAAACAGGTGATAGAAAAACGCGTTACCGGAAACTATGAAATGAATCTGGTGTTGACTGGAGCGTCAAGCACTCAGGAGAGTAAAGTCTTTTTCTCTGGGGGCACAGCATTAGGTAAGCGGGCATATTTAGCGATCTCTATGGATGAATTCAGGATTGTCCGAGAAAACGGCACCGATACACGAACTTGGAAGACCTATAATAATATCGGGAAACCGCCGTGGAACGTCAGGATTCTGAAGAAGGGCAATTTTTTCAGATTTTGGCTCAACGGGACAACTGGATGGATTCGGGGTCCACTGGGGGAATGGGAAAACGTTTACGAACCATTTGAAAACTTTATCGGCGTTTCAATGCCAGCAGACATTAGTCTTCAATCTTGTACTGTGACAACGCTTCCGTGGCTCCAAGAGATTACCAAACCGATCATATCCCGTGGTCCGAAAAATTCTTTCTATGAGAAGCAGGTCATCCCCGGCGCGATTATTGAATATGACGGTTTGTATTACATGTACGTCATGGCAGGAATGCGCGGCGACGAGGAAGGGTCTTCGAGAAGGACGATTGGTGTGGCGGTGAGTCCAGACTTAAAGCAGTGGGAGGGACATCTTGAACCTGTTATCTCCTATCTCGATACACCGTTCGACAATTTGTACGTCAGCGGCGCTGTCGTTACAGATGCGGGACGTGTTGCCATCATGTTCTCTGCCCAGAAGTTTCCAGAATGGCAGGGGTTCATGTTAGCGATGGCCGACCATCCGATGGGTCCATTCTTTCAGCATGCGGACAACCCAGTCTACAAACACTTCAGCCACGCACACGAGTTTGATCTCATTCGTGCTGAAGGGTTACAGCACCGGTATCTCCTTTTCTATGCGGGTTTCACACCGGAGCCGCAGCGAGGACTGGCAGGGGATCGTGGATATCTCCTCTACAGCGACAATCTGGTGAACTGGCATCCCGATGAACGGAACCCTGTTTTTGGTCCTGAAACGTTGAATAACTGGGACGGTGTTCATGTCCGACCGAGATCCTTGAATCGGATCGGTGAGATGTGGTACTTGTGGTATGAGGGTTGTAATACTTGGAAGCCAGAGGGAACGTCTCATCACGGTTGGTGGGATACAGTGGGACTTGCCCGCTCGAAAGACCTCGTTAATTGGGAATACTATCCGAGAAATCCGGCTTTACCGGGTCTCGGTATCAATGCGGCGCAATTCGACAGCAATTGGGTCGGTTGGCCCCGTATGCATATCAAAGATGACATTGGGCACATTTTTTATACTGGAAACGCACAAGTCGGGCTGCGGACGATTCCGATAGATAGCCTCATCAATTGGGAGACAGAAGACGGAGAGAGAATTGAATTATAGTAAAACCTATAATTACTTATACACGGAAAATAAATTATTTGGGACTTACGCATTTTTCCATGATAACGGACATCCTACGCACTGCTGGGTTTTTGCTTCGGTATTTCTTCAGGGTTCAAACCCCGCCTGCAATGAGGGCTGCGTAAGCGCTATTATCTATGGATTGTTGCGGGACGTTGGTTCTTTTGCTGGACGCACTACCCATTCCTCAAAGGCATCCTTGAAGAATTTTGTCTTCTGTCCGAAGTAGAGGGACTCGATACTCTCTATGGGGACAGATACTGCTCCGTAGATCGGTGAACGTCCAAGGAGTTTGTCATCTCTAACTTCAAGCGGATCAAAGACTAAAATCGAACCATCGGTCAACTTGACGTAAATCTGCTCTTTGAGAGCATTATCAGGAAGTACTGATTTAAACGGCAGCACTTCGTTTTCATCAGGACGCATTTCTGGTTTGCTAACATTGACAATCCGCGCCACGCGATCCATGGGAACGGAAGATCTCCGCAACTTTGAATCGAACTGGATCGCCTGCCCGTTGAAGGATAGCAGTTTTCCACGCTTCATGTCACCATTGTTTGCCATTAGGATGTGATGCGGCGGTGTATCGCGACTGAAATTAGGAACAGTTAAGGCCCGCTCCAAGTTCAGATCCATCTCATCGTTTTGTTTGGATCGCCGTGGTGGGACAGATAAAGCACCGGGGCCGAATTCAATCCAACCTTGAGCAGGCGGTTGCTTTAATCCACCTCCATTTATAGTTAATACCATCTTGCCATCGATCACTTTTATGTTATCGCCATCTATTACAAATTTATTGTCCCCTTCATGCACCACAATTTGCTGAATTTTGGCATCTTCCCCATTGTTCCATTTTGTAGTCGTAAAACTCAGGGAGTATTTATCCTCTTTAGGGCGTGTTTCGTTGCGGTTTATGGCATGTGTTCTCTCAGAGAATTCAAGTGCTTTCAGATTTGTCAAATCCATGCGCTGGACACTGATAAAAGGTGATTGGAAGCTGAGCATCGTTCCATCGGACGATATAATTTGACACGGGAGGATCTCGCCACTCTGCAGATGTAGGGTATGCGGGAACTGCGCGGTGTCAAAATGACCTGATGCTTCCGATGCAGGCTGTAATGACCGTTTTATACGCGTTGTCTGATTCTTAGCCAATCGCACGGGTTTCAACGCGCCGACGGACTTCCATTGTATAGGAGACGATGTCCCCTTCCCATTAAATACGACGCGTCCGCGTAGGCTGCTCGATGCATAAAATAGTTTATCTTCCTCCAACCCCTCTTTTTCCGCCCTTATTTCATTCAACCCCCCTTTATCCTCCCTTATCAGCGGGGTAGTCGGTTCTGTTTCAAAACGAAGTCGTGAAGCATCTACAAACGAACAGGTTATGGGTTCATCAGCGAATGCGGTCTGGAGTAGCACACTGTCAGGGTTTACCTGTACAAGTTTACCACGCAACACCACTCCGCCCGGATATTCCAAAGTAATGGGTTGATCCGATGTAATCAGCGGAATTCCGGGTTGAACAGCGCGGGTAACCTGTAGCAGATCGACATCTCGGCGCGTTCCATCTGTATCAAGGACATAGCCATTGTCTTTCTGAACAAACAATTTGCCTTGAATTACCTCGCCATTCCTCATGTAGACGCGCGGCTTGGAAAGATCAAGTTGCTGCGCTGCTGGCTGAGCAAACTGGTGGTAAACGCGTAACCGTCGCACTGTCAGATCTTCGCCTCTGTTCTGAATATAGAGACCTGGTCTTTCAGTCGTCGGTTCGATCCCCTCTAACCTCAGCAGTAAATTTTCAGCAAAGTCAGATACCGTTAGCACACCCGTGCTTTCATCATAAGCAAGTCGCAAACGGATGTTCCGTTGTTCCGGTTGAAGCACCAACACAGATTTAAACAGCGTGCCTTGAACAGCCACGAGTTCGTTTTTCCAGATTGCTAACCGCACTGCTTGGTAGAGATCTTCACCAAAGGCGAAAGTGAAGTTCGGAGGTTGCGCATCGGATGTTAACTCTAATTCAATCTCAAAACGCTGGGGCCAGTTGAGCGCGTGGAAGATTTGCGCCCTGGCGACATTTGTCCGTGGATGCCCCTCGGCATCCGAATACCAATTGGAGCGCATCCTATCGAGGACCAGAGACGCGGGATCGGTCATATCTCTTTTAGCTTTAGATGATTGCCAATTCGCCAGTTGGGAACCGTCGAAAAGGAAGTCGTGGCGTTCCTGTCGCTCAAGCCTATCAAGCCTATGAATTGCTGAACGCTTCACCCGAAATTGACCGTGCCTCTTACTAAAAAAGAGGAAGGTATCGTCATCGGAATCAATAAGGTCTGCCATCCAGACATCGCCTGAGATAGCGTCAACACGAAACGCTTCGGTTATTAACACCGATGGCTTCAGAAAAGCGACTGAATCCAATACGTTGACATCAAGCACAAGGTCGTCCAAAAAGTAGGGGGATGCCCAGTGGATCGCTCCTGAACCGCCGCCGTTTAGCTGCCCTGGCAGCATATCGCCATTCTTCCAGTGCAATAGTAGTCCGCTCTCTTCAGCCTGTGCGGTTGGAAACCCTAACACTGTTAGTATTGCGACTGTAATTAATATTTTTTTTAGGTGCCGTTGCATCGGACTTCTCCTCCAGCGCAAATCATAAATAGTTTGAGAGTATTTCCAACAAGGATTGCTTATGGAAGAAACCCCCTAAAGAATCAACGGTATGAAGCCCGTGTCGGCTTCCCCGGGTATGAATGCGAATCAACGGTATGAATGCCGTATGGCATTCCCCGTATGGGCATTCCCCGACCCTTATCAGGGGGACTTTCGCGTATCTATGGAAGAAACCCCCCAAATCCCCCTTATCAGGGACTTGTCGAGTATCTAATGATCGTGCCCGTGATCTGATTTAAACGGCAGCACTTCGTTTTCTGGATCGTCGCCGTATGCTGGTTCTTTCGCTGATCGAACGACCCATTCCTCAAAGACAGATTTGAAGGATTTCGCCCTCTCTCCGAAGTGGAGATACTGGATACTGTCTACTGGTACCGATACCTCTCCGTAGATTGACGAGCGTCCGAACAGTTTCCCGTCTTTGATTTCAAGAGGCTCAAAAATGAAAATTGGATTATCCGTCAAGGTAACACGGACCTCAGCCTGTCCAGTTGTCAGTTGTCGGTTTTGACCAACACCTCGCGCCTTAGCAAAAGTATCTGTAGACGAGGTGTTGGTCAAAGTTGTCGGTAAAAGAGGTTTCCGCTCATCAGATACGCTTTTCTCGGTTGGTGATGATTGGTTGTCTCTATTGGTGACTTCAACGACGCGTGCTATCCGATCTATGGGAACGGTGAGTTTCCGCAATTTCGAATCAAACTGAATTGTCTGTTTATTGATACCCAACAGTTTTCCGCGTTTCAAATCACCGTTGTTAGCGACAAGAATGTAATTCGGCGGATTATCACGACTGAAACGGGGAACGGTTAACGCCCGTTTCAATTTTGCGTCCAACCGTCTACCTCTTGTTTCAAGGGGATCAAAGATGAGTTCAACGCCTCGCTTAAGTGCAACGGCATCATTGACAGCGAAATTTCCTTCAACCTTAACCCATTTCGGCTGCTCTTCCCGTTTGTCTGAAAGTATAATTACTTCGACGGATCCGTCTTTAGCTCTGCGCGTCACAGCATTCAAAACCCGCCCATCTTCAAGTATGACGCGATGCTTATCTTTTCCGCCTGTGATCGTAATGGGATTTCGATTTTCCGTTCTCGTCTGCGTTTTTCCGCCAAAGAATTCAATCCCCTTTATATACTCCGATGCCATCTGCTGTACACGGATAAACGGCGACGAAAAATCGACGTTTTTTTCATCATACGCCGAAATTTGACATGGAATAACCTCCCCGTTCTTCAGATGCAACAGATGGGGAAACGCATCTATGTCAAAACGTTTTTGCTTTAGGACACGCTTCAAAGATCTTTCTACACGAGCCCCACGGGCGTTCGCCAACGAAGCCGCTTCAGATGCCCCGACAAGCTGCCATTGAAGATTAGCGGTGTCTTTACTGCCAAATAACATACGACCGCTGAGACTCCCTGACTCATAAAACAATTTATCATAATCTTCAGCCGGTGCTTGTGTCTCGGTTGTTGACTCGAACTTAAGTACCGAAGCCCCTGCGAGCGAGCAAGTTATCGGTTTGTCGGTGAATGCAGTCTGTAGCAGCACACTATCGGGATTCAAATGCGTAACCCGTCCACGCAAAACCGCACCATAGATATATGTCAATGCTAAAGGCTGAGTTGTCGGCTTCAACGTAATACTCGGTTGAACGATGCGATCAACCTGCTGTAAATCGATATCGTGTTGCGTTCCATCTGGACCAAGCACATAACTTCGGTTGCCTTCAACAAATAACTTACCGGGAATCAACGCGCCGTTCATCATGTGGATCCGGGGTTTGGACGGATCGGTTTGTTGGTTCGTAACCTCAGTAGGTTGCCGATAGATCCTTAACCGTCGCACGGTTAGATCTTGTCCCCGGTTAAAAATGTAGACCCCAGCTGCCTCGACAGTCGGCTTAACACCCTCTAATTTCAATAGCACATTACCATTCAAGTCAAGGACCTTCAGGACACCACTCTTTTCATCACCTGCATTTTCATGATAGGCGATTCGGAGCCGGAAATCCCGTCGGTCAGGTTGAATCGTCAACACAGGTTCAAACAGTGTCCCTTGAACGACGACGAGTTCGTTGACCCAAGTCTCCAATCGGACTGTTTCGTACAGGTTCTTTCCGAGTGCGAAAACAAAACTGGGGGGTCGTGCGGTAGATGCCAATTCCAGATCAATCTCAAAACGCTTGGGCCAGTCAAGCGCGTAGAAGATATTCGCCTTGGCGGTACTTGTCTGCGGATTGCCCCCACGATCCGCATGCCAACTCGGTTGCGCTTCCTCTGGGAACAGAACCGCCTTTTCGTCTTTACCTTGCTCAGGTAATTTCCAAGCCGTGAGTTGGGAGCCGTCAAAGAGAAGATTGGCGTGCTCCCGATTCTCAAACGTATAGACCATGTTTCGATTTACTCGAAACTGACCGTGCTGTTTGCTGGAAAAGAGGAAAGTGTTATTATCTGAACCGATAAGGTCAGCCATCCAGATATCACCGGATGCCGTACCGACGCGAAAAGTCTCCGTTGCTGGTGCCGATTGTTTCGGGAAAACAATTGCGTCCAATACATTAGCATCGATAACAAGGGTATCGGAAAAATGCGGCGATGCCCAACGAATTTTTCCGGCTTCCCCTGGTTCGCTTTCCAAGAGTTGACCCGGAAGGGTATCGCCATTTTTCCAATGCAATAGTGCCTCCGTTTCTTCAGCCTGTATTGTGGGAATCCACAACAGCATCAGTCCTACGATTGCAGCAAGTATATTTTTTTGATTTAAACGACAGTACTTCGCTTTCCACTCCATTGTTTTGCTCCTTTTCAAGTAACCAGTAACCAGTGGTCAGTAACCAGTTAAGAGAGTTGTTGATGGTTGATGGTTAATGGCAAAGAGGTCTCTTACCAATAACTAATAACCAGTAACCAGTAACTAACAAACCAATAACTAATAACCAGTAACTTTGGATTCAATAACAACTTCTTTTACTCGAAACTATAAGCGAAGCGTACTGGAAACTGGTTACTGACTCGCTATTTATCGCTCGTAAATGGGCAATAGGCGGTAGTTCAACGCCAAAGTGAGAACAGCCATTCCAGTAGCGTAAGCAGTGCCGTAGCTGCTCGTGAAACTACCGTCTTCTTGCTGCATCCCTTGGAGTCGCTCAATGATCCGTCGATTCCAAGCTTGCCATGCTTCAAAGTCGCTTTGGAAGAGTGCCTGCGCCATGTAGTACAGATTATAGAAGGCGTACCTGCTGTGTATATTTTGATCCATTCGACGTTTGATGTACTCAGAAGCGGACTTGTATTCCGGGGTATCTTTCCGCTTTCCGATTGCATAAACGAGTGTACCGATCGCTGTCCGAGTGACGCCGTCGCCATGGCTGCTCATAGGCTGATAAGAGACCCCGCCGCCTCGCATTGTGCAGGTTTGAAAAAAGGTCAACGCCTTATCAATGGCTTCATTGGGGACCTCAATCCCCGCATTTCGTGCGCCGAGTAATCCCATCAGGACAGTTCCAGAGACAGTCGTATCGGCATCCTGAGATTCTGGCGAGTACCGCCAAGCTCCCCAAGGATTCTTTTTTTGTGCTGTCAATGCGCACCGCACCGCGAGTTCCAGCGCCTTCCCTATCGTACGTCGCCGATTCGCAGGGACCTTACTCTCTTTCCAGAGCAGTTCTTCACTGACTGCACCGTATGCTTCGGAGAGTGCTAACATCGCGAAACCGTGATGGTACATTGACCCGCGCCCATATCCTGTCATGTATCCTGTTTTAGGATTCTGATTCATAATCATATTTTGCAAGGCTTTACGGATATGTGTGGCATAAGGACCGTAATCTGGGTCTTCACCGCTTGCCATAAATGCCATGACACAAATCCCAGTAATCCCAGCACCGTTCTGTCCACCTGCCCAGCTGCCATCCTCGAGTTGCGTGTTAGTGAGATACCGCAAACTTCGGTCGTTGATGCTTCTGACCGTTGCTGGGACACCGGTGCCGTAGCGGATCGTGGGATCTTGTGCGTGGGTTTCTAATTCAGTTGAACCTAGGATGAGTAATGTTAGGAAACTGGAAAGTCCAAGCAGCAATCTGTTTTTATTCATTTTCGCTCCAATGCAATCGGGCCGAACACCCGTTTAAATTCGGCTTGTTGCCAAGGTGTCAGAATTTTGAAGTTTCTCTGCCGTTGGAAAAGCAGGAAAAACATAGATATCCGAGGGCTGTTTCGGCGAGACAAGGGGGCAAAGACCTTCACTGCTGTCTCTAAGTGTTTCCGTTGTGTGTTATCCAAAAGCAGCTGCGTATCCATGCACGCCACTACCAGATCCCACAAAGCTTGTCGCCGCAAAGCCCTTCTTTCGGCTTGGTGTGCGCTGTACTGTGCATACGCTTCTTCAGAAAGCACATCTTTGATCGCTTGTTGGTAGAGCCGATGCGTCGTAATACCTGAAGTATTAATTGCGCTATTTTTGTCCAATAAATTTTTCTTTATCGCTTCAAGTGAGCTAAGAGCTTGCTCGCGAGTCATTTCACCAGCCTCAATTTTTTCCCTAAGGTCAGTTTCAAACCCTTGGAGTGTCTTCTCGCGCCTTTCGTCTCGCGCTTCAAAGTGCTGTTGAACTACACCCTTGGTGGCGAGCGCCAAACGCTGTGAGGCATGCTCGTCAAGGGGGCCTAACAGTTCAGTATGCGCTTGAAGTTTGGCTTCAATGAACTGCCTCATGCTTGGAGGCTCCGCAGTGTCTGCAGTATCTTTCTTTTTTCTCGTTCTGTTCGGGACGAATAGGTCAAATATGTTCTCAACCTTTTTCCTTATTTTGAGCATTTTGAGTGGGACGAAGTGGTCGCCGCCATTAACGACAGTAACAGGTTTTCCAAGCCGGTCGCCATATCCCTCTCTATAGATATTGATAAAGTAACGTCCCGCGGGGATGCCGTCGTGTCTATAGTTGCCCTTTGCATCTGTTGTGGCTATAAATGCCAGGTTTCTACCTTCCCGGGCAACGGCAACAACTTGGACTTCAACGCCTTCAATAGGGTTCTGTGCTGGCGTTGTGTCAGTAATCATGCCTCGGACGGTTCCGCCACCCCCCATAATTTCTTTGTGCGCATCCGCAGTAATCAATCCCAACCAAATTTTAGACTGTACCTTACTCAAAATACCATCCATAGGGATTTTCAACCTGTAGCGTGCCAACTGTGCCGCCGCCTGTGGACTGCTGATTCGCAATACGCGCATTGCGTTTCCAGCGGTTTCGTTCTCTATTTCATCCCGCAGCAATTGTACAACCTTTTCACGTTGCGCGGGGGTCAAACTGAGTTCTTGGTCAAGTAGCATCGTTATTTGATGCGCAGCTGCATGTTGATCTCGCTGCTGTCGTGCCGCTGCAAAGTCCACATAATCCCGAAGCTGCGCTTCGCTCAGGTGTTCGGTGAACGCTGCCTTGCAATCCGGACGTGACAATAACATGTTGAGTAACACCGCGTTACCATTGCCCATCGCCTTTGCGAAAGCACTCCGACTCTCTGTTTGCAACAATACGCTGTCAATTGAATCGAGAATTGACTGGTGAAGCGCTTTGACGACTACCTCGTCCAGATTGTAACGTTTGCCGATACTTTCGGTAACTCGCTGGAGTAAGGACTCAATTCGCACCTTGACGACAGCGTCCATTCTTCTCCCATGGACATGGAGAGGTGGAAGAATGACATCGCCTTTATTAGACATCTTGAGCGGCATAAAGTGATCACCACCATTGACGATTACAACAGGTTTTCCGATCCGCTCGCCGAACCCTTCTTTGGATATGTTAATTAGGTAACGACCTGCAGGAAGTCCAGCGTGTTTGTAATTACCGTTAGCATCTGTCGTTGTAGTGAATTCTGTGCCATCTTGGGCGACAATTTTGATTTCAACACCTTCTATCGGATTCTGTGCTCTTGTTGTATCGGTAATCTTACCGCGAAGCGTGCCGCCATCAACAGCATTGCCTTGCCCAAGGACAACACCAGCACACATAACACCACAAACAACCAATATTAATAGAAAATTAAAACGAGTCATCTGTTTTGATCTCCTTATGGTTATCTTCCGTTTCACTTGCGAAACTGACGTTCAAAACCAGTATGCATAAAGGTCAACGTTTCCTGCTGCCACGGACTCAACATCTCGTGATTTGTCCGTTGGAGAAGTTGGTAGAACATGTCCAGTGCGGCATCTTTTTTCAATCGGTCAACGGTCAATTCTGCTGCTGTCGTTGTTAATTGTTTTCGCTGTGTATCGTCCAAAATCAGCTGCGTACCCAAGCTGGCAACTACCATATCCCGTAAAGCCTGCTGATGCCAATTTTCCCTTTCGGCTTGGCGTGCTGTGTATTGCGCGAACGCCTCTTCAGAAAGGACATCTTTGATGGCTTGTTGAAAAAGTGGATGCCTTATAATATCACCATTAGGTTCGCGCCATCGTATGCTGCCGTTCTCGTCCCATAACTCTTTCATCAGGGCATCGAGTCTCTCATCGGCTTGTTTTTGCGTCATTTCACCAGCTTTAACTGCTTGTGTGAGTTTTGCTGCGGTTTCGCGGTATGTTGCTTCAGGGTCTGTGTCTTGTGCTTCAAGGTATTGTTGAACTACGCCTTTAATGGCAGTTGACAAACGCTGAGAGGCATCTTTGTCGAGGGGTCCTAATAAAGCAGTATGTGCCGCTACGAATCGAGCGGTATGTGCTGCTAATTTAGCTGCGGCGAACTCCCCCAGTTGAAACTTGGCCTCACCACCTTTGCCGCCTCTGATCGCCTTTTTTGCAAACACACCGAGCCAAATATCATATTGTGTCTGGGTCAGTAGTCCCTCCAGAGAGATTCCTAACTTCTCGTTGACCAACTGTACCGCCTCCAGTATATCATCAATTTCCAATAGACTTATTGAGATTGGAAAGGCTTCATTCGCTGTCGCGTCAAGCAGTAATTGCGCAAGATTTTTGCGTTGATCGAGTGTCAAACTGAGCTCTTGGTCAATCCACGCTGTTATATATTGTGCGGCTGCCTGTTGATCTCGGTGACGTAATTTTTTGGTGAACGCAATATAATCTTGAAGTTGCTTTTCAGTGAGATGTTTCGCAAATGCCGCCTTACAATCCGGATGGGACAACAACCCATCAATCAATCCTATGCTGCCCTCTTCTCCTGTCCCAGCGAATCCAGTCACATCTTGGTTGTTCTGTTCCAGTACTACATTGAGTGCTTCAAGGATTGACCGATGCAGTGCTTCAACAGCCTGTTCTTCGAGATTGTAACGCTTGCCGATATTCTCAGCTATATGCTGGATTAACCCTACCCCCCACCGATCCTCCGCGTTATCTTTTTTCGTCATTCTGAGAGGAACAAAGTGATCGCCGCCGTCAACGATTGTAACAGGTTTACCGAGCCTCTTGCCATACCCTCTTTTAAATATATGAATCAGATAGCGTCCTGCGGGGATACCTGAGCATTTATATTCGCCGTTGGTATCCGTCTTCACTTTAAAATCATGGACCCCATTTTGATCATAAATCTGGACATCAACACCTCTAATCGGGTTCTGTTCTGGGGTTGTGTCAGTAATCGTGCCTCGGAGCGTGCCGCCATTTACAGCATCTTCCTGCGCGAAGATGAGACCAATGAACATACTGAAACAAACAGAAAATAATACAAAACTAAAACGAGTCATCTGGTCTGATCCCTTCATAATCATTCCCGCCACATCATTCGACCGAACACACGTTCAAACTCGTCCTGCTGCCAAGGTGTCAGGATTTCAAAATCTACCGTCTGTGGGAAAAGTTGGAAAAACATAAACTCCGCTGGTTTTTCCGCTTTAAGCGGACCGGGGATCAATTGCGATGCTGCCGTTTCTAACACTTCCCGCTGTGTGTCGTCCAAAAGCAGCTGCGTATCTATGCACGCCACCACTAAATCACGCAGCACCTGTTGATACCAAACTTCTCTTTCCGCTTGGTACGTGCTATACTGTGCAAACGCCTCTTCAGAAAGGACATCTTTGATCGCTTGTTGGTACATCGGATGCTCCGTAATGTCGATATTCGTCTCTTCATCACCCCACAATTCATCCATCGCGTCGTGAGTTTTGTCTTGGGCTTCAGTGTACTGTTGCGCCACCCCTTTAGCGCCGAGTGCCAAACGCCGAGCGGCGCGTTCGGTGAGTGGACCTAACAACTCGGTATGCGCAGCGAGTTTGGCTTCGGCGAGATGCCTCATTTGCGCTTGAGATTCTGCAGTGTCTGCGTTAAGCTCAACCCAAGGTGGCAGTCTCCCCGGTGGGTCAATCGCTACTTCATTAATCACTACGTTAACTTCTTTCTCTATCTTGACAGGCTTGACTGCTGCCTTGCGGATAAACGCACGCTTTTTGTTTGGATCCACAATTTCATCTACATCTATCTTTTTATGCGCGACGACAACCTTAACCTCGGCTTCACCTACATCTATCTTTTTATCCGCGACGACAACCTTAACCTCGGCTTCTGGCATGAGGACAGCGAAATGGTCTCTGTTTGCATTCGTGTTAACCAACCCATGCCAAACCTTGGATTGTGCTTCGCTCAAGATATTATCCAGAGAGATTTTTAATCTATAGTGCACCAAATGTACGGCTTTCTGTGAACTGATCCCTAAGACGCTCATTGAGGTCAGAAAGGCCCGGTTCCACACTACGCCATGCAGCAACCCTACAACCTTTTCGCGTTGATCTGCTGTCAAACTGAGTTCTCTGTCAAGTGCGGCGGTTATCCAACGAGCGACGGTTTGTTGATCGAGCTGTTGCCGCGCTTCTGCGAAGTTTACATAATCCTGAAGCTGTGCCTCGCTCAAGTGCTTAGCAAACAACACTTTACAGTCAAGACGCGACAATAGCACTTTGAGCAACCCTACACTACCACCCTCTACTGCTTTTGCGAAGAGATGTATACTTCTATCTCGCTTTAGTGCAATTTCAACGGCTTCCAGAATTGACAAACGAAGTGTGTCGACAGCTGCAGTGCCCAAATCATAACGTCTGCCGACACTTTCGGCGATGCCTTGAAGTAAGGACTCAACTCGTGGCTTGATTTCCTGTTTGATGGCAATGTCCTTTCTTTTTTGTTGCACTTCAAAGAACGGTTCAATATTGCCTTTTTGTACCATTTTGAGTGGGACGAAGTGGTCACCACCATCAACAATGGTAACAGGTTTCCCAACGCTCATGTTGTATCCGTCTTTAGATACGCTAATTAGGTAACGTCCGGCGGGAAGCCCAGCATGTTTGTAATTCCCGTCCGCATCTGTCTTTGTTGTCCATTCCTTGCCGCCATCTTGGGCAACAATCTTGACTTCAACGCCTTCAATCGGGTTCTGCCTTAGCGTTATGTCAGTAATCTGTCCACGGAGGGTCCCACCACTTGTAGCATCTTCTTGTGCAAAGCCAACATCAGTAAACATACTGACGCAAGCCGCTGATATCAACATCAAAATAAAACGAGTCATCTGTTCACCCTCTTTTAGTTTTCTTGGATGGTAGCCAAACCCGTCTGCCATTCTTGTCCCTTCTTGCCAGCATAGAGCATGACATAGGTATCACCGATTTCGAGGATCTGACCT
>JAGFCB010000266.1 GCA_022394775.1 Candidatus Poribacteria bacterium | reverse complement strand
GAAACAGCACTCGAAACTTTAATGCACGCCCATTCTGGTCGGTCGAATCCGATGCCAGATGAGATTGTGATCCAGCAAGAACTCAAAGATTCAGTACATTGTGCCATTAAGAAATTGCCGCCGAATATGCGGTCGGTGATTATCATGCGGGAATTGAACGGGATGAGTTTCAAAGAGATTGCAGAGGTCTTAGAACAACCCGAAAGTACTGTGAAATCACTTGCATTTCGTGCCCGAAAAAAATTGCGGGAACTCCTGCGTCCCTACTGGAGAAATGACGAATGAACCAATTGACCGCCCACCACGATCCAACTTGTACGGAAGTTCAGGATACCTTAGAAGCGTATCTTGACAATGAATTGGATGCAGACACACACGCGACAGTTGCAGCACACATCGCATCCTGTTCAATGTGTCAGGATGAAATTCGCTTCCTTCAAGCAATTAGTGGGGCATTACACGAACTTCCGAAACCAGAGCCGCCGCCAAAAATTTTCAACGCGGTTGAGGCTTACGTTCGCGCGCATCCTAACAAGGGACCAAAGTGGCTGAATCGGATATTTCAACTGTTCACTTTCTCCAGTGATCTAACTTCGGGACTCGCTCGCGCAGGTGCGTTGGCTTGTTTCATCGGAATTGCTCTATTCGGCACCTATCAATATCAACAGCACCTGAAGGTTCAGCAAGCCTCACGTGACCTCTATTACGCGCTCGGTAAGTTGAATTACGCAGTGGAGCGGACAGGCATCGTCGTTAGTGATAAACTGCCTGATGTGCGGATTAATGAGGCTTCAGGCCGCCCGCTTGTTCAGATTGAAAAAGCCTCCCGTCGCGCGCTGAAACAGAAAAACAGTATTTCATCAGCAATCCATCGAAGTTTGGGTGCCATTAATCGGTTACCCCAGAACGTTCCAGATACAGAACATCATCAACGCCCACAGCAAGAAGGAGAAAACCCATGAAATTGCAAAAACACTTTATACGACTGTTCGCGTTGCTGTTTTTAGCCTTATCGTTAACACTGGCGCATTTAGCAGTCGCGCAACAGGACAAAACTGAAAAAAAAGGACTTATCCTCTTCGACTCCCCTGAACTCCTTGAGGCAAAAGTCGAGGTTAACTTAACAGCGAAGCTCATCAATCTGGTTAGCAAATCGGTGAGCAATCAACCAGAGGTGGCTGAACTGATCCAGATGTTAGACGGCATCTATGTCCGCACCTACGATAGAACCATCATTGACGAGAAGAAATTAGTTAACCATTTCCAGCAAAGACTCAAAGCGGAGAAGTGGGAAGTTCTCGTCAAAATCAAGGAAGAGAATGAGATAGTAGAAATCAGTCTGCTATTTGACGAAGATACGGTTTATGGGATTTTCGTCATTGTGCTTCCCGAAACCTCTGGCGAAGTTACCTTTGTCAACATTGTCGGTGAGATTGCACCGGAACGCATTGAGGAACTGCTGGGTAGCCTCAGCAATTTTGGAGCGATAGATATTGATGTCGGCGGCGCGTTGAAGGCACAAGCAGAGCCAATGCGAGATACAGTTCAAAGAGAGATACACGCTGTAAAAGTCGAAAACCCGCCAACTCTCGATGCAACACTTGATGACGCGTGTTGGAAAATCGCGCCCCAAGCGGACAATTTCACGCATGTACGTACTGGAAACCCGGTCGAGGATAATACGCAAGTTAAACTGGTTTATACAAATGAAGCTATCTATGTTGGATGGCACCTCTATGATTCCCGCCCAGATAAAACTGTTGCCCGTCAGACCGAAGATCATGCCCGATTTGGGAAAACAACAGAGGATTGGGTCTCCTTCAGTATTGACCCGTTCCACACGCACCGATTTTCCGACCGGACCTTCTTTATGGCGAACCCACTCGGGAAAAAATATGTCCACTCTCCCGCGCGGAACTCAAACGAAACTGACTGGATGGAACAGTGGAATGTCGCCGCGAACATTGTCGAGGACGGTTGGATTGTGGAGATGGAAATTCCGTGGAAAATGCTTGATTACCCTGATACAACCGAACCAATTCGGATGGGGATTAACTTTGACCGCGGACAGACACGGACGAATGAACATTCCTGGTGGTCCAATATAGGCACACAGGAATTTTACAAAAACGATGGACACTGGCTAAAGGTCTTACCACCGCCAAAATCGTCCCGCGTGGAAGGATTGTTAGATTCATTAGAAGCCGACAAATACAGTATTCCACAAATTTTAGACCACAATAATAATATCTCCTTCATGAGCGAAAATAATATCTCCTTCGCGAGTGGGGATACCTTCCGCCCTGTGAATGCCAGCGGTTTAAATCGGATTGATGGACTCCGACTCGGTGGTGGATTTGAAACTGGGAAACAGGGGCATCTGGATCCGCTCTTCTTTCCAGGATCTGGCGCAACGATTCGGAAAAATGAGAACGGAACCCTTGCACTAACCGACATGAATGAAAACGATTCTGGTACGCGATATCTTACGGCACCGAGTCCATTCCTGTTTGGTACAATGAGTTATGCCTTTTCAAGCCAAACCGTTAATTATCGAGCCGGTGGGGGTATAACATCAGGCGAAAACTTGAATTTGACTTATGGCGCGCAAATCCACCGGTTAACATCTGTCAGGGATACCGATATCTTACTAAGCAACAGCGAGCAGTTTTTGAGAGCATTGTGGGGTACCGATTTTCAAGACTACTACCTCAGAGAAGGCGCAGTGATGACCCTTCAATGGCAGCCGATGAACATCACTCACTCACTCGGATTGTCCTTACTTTGGGAAGAACATAAAAGCCTCGAAAATACGATGCACTTCCATTTAAGGAACTGGTCAACTCATCCGACATTGGCACCACAGGGAAATTCCGCAATACACGATGGCAGTATGCGCAGCGTTTCTTTCAAATACGATTTTGATACTCGCGGTGAAACAGACCTAAACTATAATTTTGAGAACCGAAAAAATACAGGTGAATGGTATAACACATTCCTTGTAGAACATGCCAGTCCGGCAATTAGTTCCGACTTCGATTTTACGCGTTTCTTGATTCATCTCCGGCACTATTGTCCTATTGGAAAAGATCGAATTGACACACGTTTAAAAGTCGGTATCGCGACTGACCCACTGCCTTTTCAACGGCAATTTGTCGTCGGTGGCATCGGCACGTTACGCGGGTACTCGCTTTATGAATTTGTGGGTAATCACGGGTTTCTCTTTAATCTGGAGTATGTTCATAGTTTAGGCAGCGACGCGTTCATTGTTCCTTTCATAGATATAGGACAAGCCTGGTATCACTTGAAAGACGTAAAACACATCCGACCGAAGATTAACTTAGGCATCGGTTTCCAAGGTGGACCGTTCAGATTGAACCTCGCAAAACCCCTTGAGGAAGAACGCGGTTATCAAGTTGACTTTAAATGGTCTCGTATGTTTTAACCTAATGTCTCTTGAAAAACAACAAGCATTTTCGTTATCTGGACGAATATATTGAGCGAAGGTATATTCTTAAGGAGAAAACATGTCAACAAAACCGACAATCATGATCCTCGGCACTTACCACATGGCGAATCCAGGGGTAGATGCTGTTAACTTTGAAGCAGATGACGTGCTAACCGCTAAAAGACAGCATGAACTCCAACAACTCATTGAACAACTCGCGCGATTTAATCCGACCAAGATAGCCGTTGAAGCAGATACCGGTCTTGACGCTAAAATTGAGGCACAATATCAAGATTACCTAAAGGGTATATATCAGCCGGGGCGAAGTGAAGGCGACCAAGTCAGTTTTCCACTGGCAAAAAAGATGCAACACTCAAAGGTTTACTGTGTTGACTGGTTTGGAAGGGAGGATAAGAGAGAAACAGTAGACCTTGAAACTTTCGCAAAGGCTCACAATCAAAGCGAATTATTGGAAAAAGCTGATGCTATGACTCAAGACATGGCACAAGAGTTCTTAGCAGCTCTCACAGAACTCCAGGAAAGTGGGAGTGTGATAGATATGTTCCACTTTCTTAATCAGGAAGAGACCATTCGCGCCTTACACAAGATTAACAATATTCCACCACTTATACACGCGCAAATTGGTGTAGCAGACCAATATGTCGGGCTGGATTGGTTGTTGCATTGGTACGAAAGAAACCTCAAAATCTATGTTAACCTAACGCGTGTCACTGAATCTCTGGACGATCGAATTTTACTGCTAATTGGTGCCGGGCACGTCGGGCTGATTCAGCAGTTTCTCGAGGATTCAGGGGATTACATTGTCGAAAGTCCACTCAAATATCTAAAGATGGGGGATGTTGATTGAGAATGAAAACACACAAAAATTATGCAATAGCGTTGCTCATTGCACTATCGTTCATGTTAATCACAAACGGACAAACTTGGGCAGAAGAAAACACACAGACTGTAAAAAAAGATCTCCCGGCACTCAAAGTTGAGCAACCACCCATTATTGACGGTATTCTCAACGATACCTGCTGGCAAGATGCTCCGCAAGCGATTGGATTCACAGATGAACGCACCGAAAAACCGGCAAAAAACCAATCCGTTGCTCGTCTTGTTTATACCGACACGGCTATCTACGTCGGGCTTCACCTCTACGATGATATGCCCGATAAAATTGTGGCACGCCAAACCAAGGATCAGACCCGGATCCGTGGAGAAGATTGGGTCTCTTTCAGTCTTGATCCGTTTCATACACACCAGTTTTCTGACAGAAATTTCTTCATCGTAAATCCGCTCGGCACGAAATACGCACATCTCGCTACCGGACGCGCTGAAAAAAGCGAATGGATTGGATTGTGGAAGACTGCAGCGCAGATTGTGGAAGACGGCTGGATCGTAGAGATGGAAATCCCATGGCAGATGCTCGATTATCCTGATACAGACAAACCCATTCGGATGGGTATTAACATTGACAGACTACAGCAACGCACGGGAGAACGTTCATGGTGGTGTAATCTGGGCGTTAACGAATTTCGGGAGAACGATGGGCATTGGGTCGATATGCTACCGCCACCACGAAAGCGTGAATTCAAGTTGTTACCCTATCTGATCAGTGGTATCAGCGAAACGGAAACTGATGAGAGGGAGTACACTGCTCGAGCAGGCGCGGATATTCGCTACGAGGTTACACCGCAATTGCGACTCATCGGAACGGCTAATCCGGATTTCGAGAATATTGAACAGGCAGTGGAGGGCATCGATTTCTCATACGGCGAACTTTATGTTCCCGATCGCCGTCCCTTCTTTTCGGAAGGGGGCAATGTTTACCGCCTTGGTCGTCTGTTCCACTCGCGACGGATAATGGATATGGACGGCGGGCTTAAACTCTTTGGAAAACTTGGCAAAAACACCTCGATTGGCACCCTCGGCACATATCATCGCAATAACCAAAATATTATTCTTCAAGCCACCCAATCGCTAACGGCAACATCTAATATCAGCGCAGCATTCCTCTCCCGTCATCAACGAGAGACAGAGGTCAACAATGTTGGTTACTTGTCAGGTGATGTGCGGCACGGCAAACTTTCAGCAAGATCCACTTTCGCCCAAAGTCAGGCAGGCGAATCAACCGGAGGAGATGGATACGCCAGTTTAAGTTACAATGGACAACTCGTCCAACCGTATCTATCCCTATTTTTTGTGGATTCAGATTTCGTCAACAGACTCGGATACCATCCATTTACGGGGTATCGCGGTCTAAGTTTAGGGAGCTATTTTCGGAACGAATGGCGTGACGGATTCCTCCGCAGTGCCTCTTTCTCTGTTCAATCTGAGGCTTCTAACACCTATGAAGGTAAGATTTTCCGACGTAACCTGTCCGTATCTTCACTTATCCTAACGCATAGCGACTATGCACTTGCCGCTGGCTGGAGGGGCGGGCAATTTGAAGAATTCAACGATAGTGTTTTCAGTATCGGATTACGTGCACGGGCTTCTGACAGGTTCAATAATGTTGGTATTACATACAATTGGGGTGAACAAGCAGGTGAGGCAATTCATCGCATCAGCGGAAATCTAAATCTCCGCGCCTATGGTTTCACTGCTGGGTTGACTTCCCAAATCCAGTGGCACTTTGAGCGGCGTTACCAACAGATTCTAACATTAACTTATGATTTCAGTCCCGCGCTAAGCCTCGGCAGTCGTTTAATCTGGCAAGTAGAAGGTATCAATATCTACTTTGCCTTACGTCGTTCAGGATATGCTGGCACGGATTTCTTTATCATCCTCGGTGACCCAAACGCATCGGAATTCAAACAGCGGTTGGTAGCAAAGGTGATCCGTGCCTTTTAGATTTTCCACAAATTGCGCATTACATTTGTCGCAAGCAGTTATATAATACCTGGTCAAAAACAGGATAGAATTGAGGACGCACACACAAAACGATGCGAAATTATTCTGCTTGAATAAAGTGTGGAACTCGTTTAAAATATCCGTATAGTCAGAAAATGAGGGCAATTGTTAACTGACCTTTCAAAACCGGATACGCTTCTGAAAGGATGCCCTCTTTTGCTTTTTTAAGGCGAATTGTTTTTTATCCAGAATTATGTACGCTTTTCCCCAAAAATCGCGTCACTATATACCTACAATTCGTCCCAATTACCTAAATTTTACGTGAGTTTGGTAATTAAACGTGGGTTATTGAATGAAATACGAATATCGACGTAGGTTGGGTTGAGCGGTAAACCACACAGACATTTTCGCTATACATAGCCTCCCGCGCTTCAGTGAACCGTTTGAGTAGATAGATTTAGCGAAACCCAACATCTCAAACCGTGCCGGTATCATACATAATGCGTTGGGTTTCACTCGGTTTTAGGTGATTTCAGATTCTCTGTTTACTTAAAAACTCTGTGCTGTGTGCGATTTTTAGTAGGTATCCGTTCAACCCAACCTACCGAAGATTCAATTTTTATTTTTAAACTCACGTTAAATTTTAGAAACTCCGGTAAGCGAAACGATGTTCCTGACCCTAATACGCCAAGAACTCTTGATTCATCTGATGAGCGCGCGTTTTTTTGCTGCGGTGGTTATCACACTCCTACTCGTTGTCGCGAATACGTTTGTCCTGATCGGTGCACATGAAGAACGACTCGCTGACTATAGCCAGAAAGAAGCCGTGAATCGCGAGACAGTCGCCGCAACACCTGCCTATTCGGTCTTGAAGTTGAAGGTTCAGCGCCCTCCGAATCCGCTGAGTCTCTTTAGTGCTGGCTTAGAGACGCGTTTTGGTAGCGATATTAATATAGCGTTTGACAGTGTGCCAGCCCTATCAGACCCCATAACCGAGGGCAGATCCGACGAAGAATATCAGTGGACATTTTACAGAGTGCCATCCGTCTCAAGTCCGGGAGCACCGCTCGGTTTAAAGAACCCTTATCTCCATCTCTTTTCACAGATAGACATCGTCTTTACCTTTCAAGTTGTGTTGAGTCTACTGTCCCTGCTTTTCGCTTATGATGCCATTGCGGGAGATTGGGAAACCGGCACCTTGCGCTTGGTGCTCTCACACCCTGTCGGGCGCGGGAGCGTTCTGCTTGCCAAATATATCGCGGCGATGGTCTGTCTGCTGCTCCCAATATTAATGAGTCTACTGCTCGCCCTGATTCAGTGTTCTTTCGCGCGTTCCCTGCAATTCGGTCCAGACGACTTTCTACGAATTGGCGGTATTGTTTTGACGACCATCGTCTACTTATCGGTTTTCTACCTGATCGGGCTGCTTATCTCCACAACAACCCGCCGGGCTGCTACATCTCTGATGCTCTGCATGTTCCTATGGGTAGTCTTGGTGCTTGTTTATCCAAACTGGAGCCGATTCGCCCTGAATCCAGTCGGCGACATGCGTGCAGAAAAATTATCCGCTAACCAGCAGATAGCACAGATTCGGGAAGAGGCAGATCGAGAACGGGATCGGTTCTTGGCGAGTAGTCCGCTTAAGGGAGACCCTCCAATATTTTTCGATACATTTACAGGTACCGACTTCTTTAAAGGCGGGGGGTGGTATCTCGGGGATTTCCCTCGGGTTAACATCGAAATCGAATTGAAAAATACTGAGGATCCCTTGGTAACACACTTGCGCCGTTACTACGAATTCGCCGCGACGCTGCAAATCCAGAACGCCGAAAAGGTGTACTTAGTTGGGGAGCAACTGGTCGCACAGATATCCCGCCGACAAGCACGATGGGATGAACGACTCATGAAACTCAGTCCAGCGAGTCTGTACACATTCGCAACCGCCGCGTGGGCAGGTACCGATTTAGACAGCATGACCGACTATATCCGAGCCGCGCAGACCTACCGGCGTACCCTCATTGACGCTTTTCATGAAAGAGATGCCTTCGCGAGTCTACAGTGGTTTTCAACGAATCAAGGAACGGTAGACTGGTCGATTCTGCCTGACTTTCGTTTTGAGCGAGCAGATGTCAGCATCAATGCACAGCGTGCTTTACCAGAATTACTTTTGCTGGTATTCATCAACCTCGTCTTATTCATGGCGACATTTTTGATTTTTATCAAAGTTGAAGTGTAGAAGTAAGGAAGACTAAAAAATGAGGCATATTGTCACACGTGAACTTTTAGATCATCTCACGAGTCTTCGTTTCGCCTTAACCACGCTCATCCTCGTAGGATTAATGATCACCAACGCCGTTGTACATCTTCAGACACATCCCGAACGCATTCGGAAATATTCCGAGAACGTTAGCGCATCCCACACCGAGTTGAAATCTCGCACACAGTTGTATGCGCTGCTGCAAAAGGGTCCGGGTAAACTATACAAACGTCCCTCCCCCCTCACCTTCATTGCTGATGGAGGGGACGCGTTCTTGCCAAGCAGAACCATGAGTGCCGGTTCCTGGAGACTTTACGGATCCACCAGCATTTGGGCAATGGGCGTTCCACGTCTGAATATGAATGCGATCAGTAATCACCGACCAACCGCTGTGGTGATTGATTGGGTTTTCATCATCACTTACCTGCTCTCTTTCATTCCGCTCCTGTTTACCTTTGACGCGCTCTCTGGGGAACGAGAACGCGGGACGCTGCGGCTGTGTCTCGCAAATTCCATCTCGCGCCCTGCCCTGTTAGTCGGTAAATTCCTTGGCTCGCTGATTGCAGTCCTCATCCCTTTCTATTTTGCGGTGTTGTTCAATCTCGCCATCATTTCCAGCGAGAGTTGGACGCAGCTCAGTGGGACAGACTGGGGACGCGTAGGGTTCATCGTCCTCATCGCTTCTTGCTACGCTGGCATCTTCATCGCAGTTGGACTTATCGTCTCAGCCATGGCACGAGAAAGCCGATTAAGCCTCGTTGTCCTGTTGCTAATTTGGGTGACCGCCGTAGTGTTTATGCCGTCAACCCTTGGCACTCTCTCAACAAAATGGATGCCCTCTGTCCAAACACACCATCAATTTCGGATGGCAAAAGGGACCGCCTTCGACCAAATTTTAAGCGATTTCCTCAATAAAAGGGAAACTTTAAAACAACGCCGTCAATCAGCAGGAACCTCTCAGGAAGAAGTTGCGGGGGTAGACACTTCAGAATTAGATATCCAGCGCGAGTTCGTTAACAAAGACATGGAGACGCGGGAGCGCCTTAGCCGCCAGCATCTCGCTGCACAAAGTGCGCAAGTGTTACGCGCAAGGCAGATAACCCGATGCTCCCCAGCAGCGATTGTCCAATACGCGCTTGAGTCCATGGCAGGTACAGGCTTTAATCGCCATTTGCAGTTCTTAGAACATTGCCATCTTCATATCCGTCAGTTCCGAGATTTTATCGTTGAAATGGAGAGAACAGATCCAGAAAGCCTTCACTTCATCGGCATCCCGAAAGGTATGTCGGAAAAGCCTGTCTCGCCAGAGGCTATCCCGATATTTGAGGATAAATTGACTTTTCAGGATACACTCAACCCTGCAATAGTGGATATGCTGTTGCTTATTTTACTGCTCAGTGTGTCTCTTTCAGGGGCATTTCTTGTCTTCCTGCGTTCAGAAGTATAAGTCATTGCGAGAGGTTCAGCGGAAAATTATTACAACTTACAACAGGCGATTCCACTGGATTGTCTGCATATTTCGGTAATTCATCATAAATAAATTCTCACCAGATCGTATTTTTTTAAACCGCCCCCCGAAGAATCCCACTCATTAAGTTAAAATCAAATTGAGGACTGTCTATGCACACGAATCTGAAAGAAGAAGAACTCATTCAACGCGTACAAGTTGGTGATGAATCAGCGTTTACAGAGTTGATGTCGCGTTACAGTCCTCGCGTCTGGAAAGTGGTTATCGCAAATTCGAGACAACGCCGGGACGCTGAAGAGATACTCATGGACATCTGGCGCGCTGTCTGGGAAAACATCAGCAGCCTACGGAACGTCGGAAGTTTTGGGGCATGGTTACAGCGAATCGCTTACAACGCTTGCACCAGATACTATGCATCTGTCCATCATTCAAGAACTGATATTCCACAGAGTTACGCTGACCTCACCGATCACATTGATCAGGACGCGGTCGCACGTTTTCGGGAAACAGAACTGTGTAACGATCTCAGAGAAGCAGTGTTTCACCTCCCAGATAAAGTGCGTAACGTTGCGATTCTATACTACTTGGAATTGTGGAGTATCAAGGAAATCCACGGCGAACTTGGATTAGCGATAGGGACTATCAAGACTCAATTAAGACGGACACGTGAACTCCTACGTAAGGAATTCGGTGTCGAACGCATAAGAGAGGGAATTATGTCAACTAAACGAGAAGGATCCAAACACACCGAAACCAGAATCAAGGTTATTGGTGTCGGTGGCGCGGGCGGCAACGCTGTCAAACGAATGATAGAAACCGGTTTGACAGACATTGAATTTTACGTTGTGAATGTAGATCAGCAAGCACTTGAGAAATGCAAAGAGGCAATACCGGTGCTGATCGGCGTTAACACCACACCCGGGTATTGTGGGGCGAATCCAGAGGTAGGGAAAAAGGCAGCTGAGGAAGACAAAGAAAAACTCGCTGCCATCGTTGCAGACGCAGACCTTGTCTTTATCATCGCTGGAATGGGCGGCGGAACAGGGGCAGGTGCTTCGCCTCTGATTGCCTCTCTCGCTCGAGAGCAAGGTGCTTTAACGGTAGGCGTTGTGACGCGTCCGTTCAATTTTGAAGGTCAACGTCGCGCCGAACAGGCAGAACAAGGCTTACAAGAACTTCAAGGAAATGCTGATTCTGTTGTTGTGGTACCGAACCAACGGCTCCTTGACCGGGTGGATCGGTCATTGAAAATACGTGAAGCGTTCAGTCTCAGCGATGAGATGCTGCTCCGAGGTGTCGAAAGTATCACAGAATTTCATACCAGCACCGTGCATAGCACGGTTTAGTTTTCTCATTCAGGGTGGGAAAAACGCTCTTCACTCTCTTTTTACGAGTCCGTGTCTCTATAAGGGTAAGTGAACGATGAGGATTAAGAAAACTACTTCTTAATCCTCATCAAATTATAGCGTTTGCATCTACAAAATACCCACATACGGAGGAAACTAACCAATGAGATCGTCGAAATTTACCACAGCAGAAAGTTACGTTGCACACAGAGACACTACAAGTAGACAAGCAAAAGAAAAAACTTACCCGATACTGTTGTTCATTGCCCTATCATTCACGTTAATCACAAACTTAAATACTTGGGCAGCTGAGAACATACAGACTGTAAAAAAAGAACTCCCAGCAGTCAAAACCGAGCAACCACCCTCCATTGATGGTATCCTTGATGATGCCTGCTGGCAAGACGCACCGCAAGCAACAGGTTTCATTGATGAACGTTCAGGAGAACTGACGAAAAGTCAATCCGTCGGCCGTCTCGTTTATACAGACAAAGCCATCTACCTCGGCGTTTATCTCTATGACGAGATGCCCGATAAAATTGTGGCACGCCAGACCAAGGACCAAACCCGATTTCAAGGTGAAGACTGGATGTCCTTCAGTCTTGACCCCTTCCATACGCACCAATTTTCCGATAGAAACTTCTTTATGGCGAACGCGCTCGGCACGAAGTACGCGCATCTCGCCACCGGACGCGCCGAAAAAAGTGAATGGATCGGATTATGGAAAGCTGCCGCGCAGATTGTAGATGACGGTTGGATCGTAGAGATGGAAATCCCGTGGCAGATGCTGGATTACCCCGATACAAAAGAACCGATTCAGATGGGTATTAACATTGATAGAGGACAACAGCGAACCGGGGCGCGTACATGGTGGTCCAACTTAGGCGTTAACGAATTTAAAGAGAACGATGGCCACTGGGTTGATGTCCTGCCCCCACCCCGCCAGCGCGAGTTGAAACTGCTGCCGTATCTCATCGGTGGATACAGCGGACAGGAAACAACAGACAGCACATACACTGCCCGCGCAGGGGCAGACTTCCGTTATGAGGTTACACCACAGTTACGGCTCATCGGCACAGCCAATCCCGATTTCGATAACATTGAACAAGCCGTAGAAGGTATCGATTTCTCTTATGGTGAACGCTACGTATCCGACCGTCGTCCTTTCTTTTCTGAGGGTGGTAATGTCTACAAAGTCGGGCAGCTTTTCTACTCGCGACGGATAGAGGATATGGACGGTGGGCTTAAACTCTTTGGAAAACTGGGGAAAAACACCTCAGTTGGCACCTTAGGTACGTACCATAAAAACAACCAGAACTTTATCCTTAGTGCCTCCCAATCTCTTACTGCGACATCTGAAATTGGTGCTGCGTTCCTATCACACCACAAACAAGGTAATCCGTCGAATAACGTAGGTTCTGTATCAGGTAATGCGCGACGCGGAAGGTTTGCGGCATTCGGTGTTCTCACCCAAAGTTGGATGGATGCGTCAGATGGAAGGACAGGGGGCATCGGTTTGAGTTACAACGGTCGCCTCATTCAATCGACTTCAAGAGTTTTCTTTGTAGACCCGGATTTTGTGAACAATCTCGGTTATCAGCCATTCACAGGCTACCGCGGTGTCAACTTTACCACTATGTTCAAAAATGAGTGGCGTGAAGGGATTGTCCGCAGTCTTACCCTCTTTGCCCATACTGATGTTGCTAACACTTATGAAAGTGAGGTCTTCAGCCGCAATATCAGGCTCTACTCAGAACTCTTGACACATAGCGACTACTCGTTTTCTGCTTTCTGGCATGGAGGTCGATTTAAAGAATTCACGGATTCTTTGTTCGGTGTCAGTTTGGGAGCCCGGGCTTCCGATCGCTTTAACAACTTCAGTGTCGACTATGAATGGGGTGAACAGGCAGACGAGGGGCTTCATCGTATTAGTGCGAATCTGAATTTGCGTGCTTACGACTTCACCGCTGGGTTGACTTCCCAAGTCCAGTGGCATTTTGAGCATCGTTACCAACAGATTCTAACGCTCACGTATGACTTCAGTCCTGCTTTAAGTCTCGGAAGCCGTTTAATTTGGCAAGCAGAAGGTATTAATACCTACTTCGCATTGCGCCGCTCTGGATACGCTGGCACCGATTTCTTCATCATCCTCGGCGATCCAAACGCTTTGGAATTCAAACAGCGGTTGGTCGCAAAAGTGATTCGGGCATTTTAATCACTACAATTAAATTTGACAGCTAAGGATTGCCGGGCTATACTTTACAATCCGGTTAGTCTCAGAACAGGATCGTGTAGAATTCGTAATCTGATGATGCTTGTATGGACAAATTATCTGAATATGCAAGGGTTCAATCCTTCAAAAGTCCTTAGATGCGGGTTAAGAATCAAATTCTTAACCCGCATCTAATTTAACGTGAGTTCAATATAAACGCGTACGGAATCGTCGTTGAAGGCGCGTATGACAACTGATCTTTCAAGTTTTTTTAACGTGATGCACGTTTTTTTTTCAAACTTCCGTCTTTAATGATAGAAGGTGTTAAACATTGCGCACTGACTATTTTACAAACCTCGGCATTTTGCTGAAACTTTTGGTAAATGCAAACGCTATCCAATCTGTTCATTAGGAGGAAACCTCATGGAAAGAGAAGACGATGTTCAACTGATTCGCAGAATCCTATCGGGCGACGATGCTGCGTTTAGCATCTTGGTCGAAAAGCATCAAAAAAGCGTTCATGCCCTTGCCTGGCGGAAGATCCAAGATTTTCACTATGCCGAAGAGATTATGCAAGACACCTTCCTTAAGGCATACAAAAAACTGCCAACGCTCAAGAATCCGAATCAATTTGCCGGGTGGCTCCATGTCATCGCAAATCGGCTTTGCATTGATTGGGTCCGGAAGCAGAAACCTGTGATGCAATCCTTAGAGGACACACGTCAGGAAGAAATCGAGGATTCCTCCTATACACACTATATGTCGAAGCAGCAAGTAACCGAAAGAACTGAGTATTGCCAAGAGCTCGTAAAAAGGCTACTGGAAAAACTGCCAGAAAATGAACGCGAGGTCGTCACACTCTACTACCTCGACGAAATGTCAACGAAAGAGATTGGCAAATTCATGGGCGTGTCGGTAAATACAATTACGAGCCGACTCCAACGCGCACGAAAGCGTCTACAAACTGATCAGAAATTCCTGGATCAAGAATTCTTTGGTCATTTCCAATTATCAGATAATCTGAAGGAGAATATCATGAGTCAATTAGAGCAACTTCGCAGCAAGTTCGATGCATTCATGGAACAGGTGAAATCCGACCCTACATCAAGAGAGGACATTTTTAAGGAGGCATCCAAAGAGATTGAGGACGCGCTTAAGGGTGAAATTACACCTGAATTAGTGCATCTTGTTGTCGATGATATATACCCGTGTCTGGGCAGTCTCGGCATGGAAAAACGGTTATCTCTGCTTCGTAGGTATATGGATATCGCGCCGGATGATGCAGAGCGTTTCTGGTTGCATGACGGGTTAGTTAATACCCTCGCTTGTCTTGAGAGAAACCGAGAAGCTATTGAAGAACAGAAGCGGCTTTATCGGTGGGCATGCAACCAGTCAGAGAAACATGTGTTGCGGATTGTTTCCAATCTGAACAGTGCTGGATCTTGGGCAGCGGAAGGGCGTATCAATGACTGGATTCAACTTTATAATGAGGCATCTGAACGCTTAGAGAACCCTAAAGTGAGTGACTACTCACGTTGCGATTTCTTGCAAATCGGAGCAGAAGTCTTACGCGCGAATGGGCGGTTAGATGAGGCACTTCTTGGAATAGAAAAGTTGGAACGTGCTAACAAAGATCAGAGATGGAAGCATTACTTCCGATTCTGGTTGGCTGTAAGAACGAATCGGCTTTTGTTGTATAGCAGACGGGAAAACTGGGAGCGTTTTGATCAAGTCTGGGTAGATACAAAGACGTTTATTGAGGGCGAAGCAGAAAAACAGAATGCCGGTTATCCGGTAAATGTTTATGACCTTATTTGGGCTGCTCACGATGTCGGTTGCTGTCTGGTATGGTCACAGAAATATAGTGAAGCAAAGCGTATGCTGCAAATTGCTGTCGATTTGGGAAATGACAACCATTACGCTCACTTTCAGCTTGCCGTGAGTACCTGGGCATCGGACAAGGATCGCGCGAAGACTTTACATCATTTGAAGACCGCTCAGGACTGCTATATGGTAGATTCCTATAATTATCGGGATAGCTACTACCCTTCTTTCCTTGGGACATCTGAATTTTCGGATGTAAAGGATGATCCAGAGTTTCTGAAGGTCTTGGGACAGAAGTAGGATAAGCGGTTCAATTGTATTCTCCTGAATTTTATGGTATAATGTATCCTGTTGCTTAATGAGGACGATTGTTTCTAACACCGTTTAGTCCTTGTAACAACTGTGGTCAAATATACCTTTAATATTCAGGAGAATTTTTATGCGAAATCTGTGGGAACCATACAAACTTATGTTGGCTCTACTCGTATGCATTTCCTTTTATTTAGCACCACAAGAAACCAAAGCCGAAAAGGATACAGAGATGGAAAAAAATCGAATCCAGATTTATAAAGAAAACCCGCGTTATTGGCAGTATAAAGGCGAACCAATCCTACCCATCGGCGGTTCCGTTGAAGACAATCTATTTCAGATACCAAATCTTAAAGAACACCTTGAATTATTGAAGTCGGTCGGTGGTAACTATGTACGCTCCACAATGAGCTGGGTCGATGAAGGCGATGTGCCGCCCTTCAAAAAGGTCGGCGACCTATATGACTTAAATCAGTGGAACGACGAATTTTGGAACCGTTTTCGGAACTTCATCGCGTGGACGCACGAGATGGATATTATCGTCCAGATTGAGGTGTGGGCAACTTTCAACTATTACCGAGAGCCTTGGGCTGCCAACCCGTTCAATCCGAAAAATAACAGCAATTACACAGCAGAAGAGACAGGGTTACCCGCTGTTGTCAAAAGCCATCCAACTGCAACGGAAAACAATTTTTTCTGGTCTGTACCGAAAGAGCGCAATCAAGAAATTGTCTTGAAATATCAGGAAAAATTTGTGGATAAATTGCTCTCCGAAACACTTCCGTACGGTCATATCCTCTACTGCATGGACAACGAAACTTCTGTCACATCTGCCTGGGGTGAATACTGGGCAACGTATATTCAGAAGAAGGCAGCAGAAGCAGGACGCGTCGTTGAAACCACCGAGATGTGGGACCCGTGGAATCTATCCGATGAGAAGCATAAAGCGACGTTTGACCATCCGGAAACCTACTCGTTTTGTGATATATCGCAGAATAACCATCAGAAGCGACAACGACATTGGGATAACGCTCAGAGTATCCGGGCGAAACTCTCACCGGTCCGCCCCATCAATAATATTAAAATCTACGGTGCCGACGGGGGACGATTCGGTAGCACACAAGATGGATTAGAGCGGTTTTGGCGAAACATCTTCGGCGGATTTGCATCAGCACGATTCCATCGTCCGGACAGTGGCGTCGGTTTGAACGCAACAGCACAAGCGCACCTTAAGAGCATGCGAACTATCACAGATGAAATGGACGTTTTTAGGTGCGAACCTCATAATGATCTGCTCTCTAACAGATCAGAAAACGAAGCCTATACCATCGCAAACCCAGGGCGGGAATACGCTGTCTACTTCCCGAATGGCGGCTCAGTCGATATTGATCTGAGTGCTGGTGGAAAGACAGGCACCCGAAAACTAACAATCAGATGGCTAAATATCGCTAAATGCGAATGGACATTGAAAGAAGAAATACCTTTCAGTGATCATATAACATTATCTGCACCGACTGAAGGTCATTGGGCTGTCCTAATCCAAAAAAAATAAGGCTTAAGTAATTGTAGTAGGACTTACGCATGCCGCTCTTTTGTAGCACAAACTTCCCAGTTTGTGGCAGGAGACCGCTGTGTTTTCTGAAAATTCTCATCTAACACAATGGGCTGCAGTCAAAATTGCGTAAGTCCTATGTAGGTTGAAGTGTCTGGCTTTCATTAGATAAAAAATAGAGGGATTTGGAAATTTTCTTATCGGTAGGTAAGCAACTATGCCATAACCGAAGATACTATAACCCCTCTAATCCTATCCATCCGAGATTCATCCAATTCCACGAACTCCCAATTCAGAAGAGATACTATTTTTTTTTTGCATTCCCGATATTCGCGTGTTATAATATATACCGTTGCGTAACGAGGAAATCTATTTCTAATACCATTTTCATCTTATGGAAACAACCGTCATGTTTAAACGTCGGCTAAACCAATTCAAACATGAAAATGTGGGAATGTTTGACCTCGCGTCCATCGGGATGACGCTTGCACTCGCCATCTGTATCGGTTATTTCGGGGGTAAGTGGATCGGTGGAAAATTAGGCAACGCAGCGGTTGGATCCTTCATCGGTTTCGGCATAGGGGTCGCCGCCGGATTCATGGAGATGTTCCGTTCAATCGCACGCTGGAATCGACGGCTTGCACGCTTAGCAAAAAAACGCCATGACACTTCAGGACAAGCACAAGACACCGAAGAAACGTAGCAAAGGAGCTGCTTAGATGGGTCCCGTGTTAGAATTTGGCGACCGATCCATCCGTCATATCTACATTTTGACGATTTGCCTCACCGTCGTTATTGCTGCAGTGTTGTTAGTCTTTAAACGTCTTGCGCTCCCAAGTTTCTTGATTGGCAGTGCTATCAGCTTGAGTCTGTTCTGGTCGCTTGAATTCGTCGTTCGGCGACTGATGCGTCCAGGGAAAACGAGGCGGGCGAAGTATGTGCTGGGTTTCATCGCGATCGGTAAATACGCAATACTTGGCGGATTGCTCTATCTCCTGTTTAAAATGGAGTGGATGAACATTTACGCACTCGCTGGCGGGATCGCCTTAGTACAGGGTGCGATTATTATCAAAGCAATTAGCCTGATGGTACGCATCCTTGCCAATAAGGATTCCAATCAGCCGTGAGGTGAAGTTTTCAAATTGACTCTTAACAGGAAAGCACTCAAAAAAACATCGCTACCTTACTATAAGAGACACCGTAATAAAATATGAAAAAGCTATCGTTTATCTGCTTGGTTGTGGGACTCAGTTTGGCAATAGGCATCGGGAGTTTCGCAGCCGAGAACGGTCACCGTAGTTTGCTCTCTCCGATTTCAAAGCTTTTACCGGATGAAATCATCCCGGAACCGACTCGGTGGCATCAGCCCGATCTCATACCCAACACATACTTTGCTGTTCTCGTCTTAGCACTGCTTTTTATCTTCGCCACCCGGAAGTTGAAACGGATACCTGAAGGGAAAGGACAAACCCTGTTAGAGGTGTTTGTCGGGGGTATTATGGACTTCTTCGGGCAGATTTTAGGCGATGACGGAAAAAAGTATGTCCCCTTCGTCGGCTCCTTCTTTATCTTTATTCTCGCCCTGAACTATCTCGGAATCATTCCGGGGCTTCAACCCCCAACAGCAGATTTAAATACAACGCTCGCCCTTGGTATAACGGCTGTATTAGGCGTTCAAATTATCGCTATTAAAGAGAACGGGATAGGGGGCTATCTGAAACATTTAGCCGGTAACCCAGCGTGGTTGGGCGTCTTAATGTTCCCACTTGAAGTTGTCGCACAGTTATCGCGGGCAGGTTCACTTGCTGTCCGGCTTTTCGGAAACATTTTTGGTGAGAAAGCGGTAGTTATTGAACTCACAAAACTCGGACTTATCGTGCTGATTGCAGATGCCATACCGATTATTCCGGTGCAAGTGCCTATGCTGTTCTTCGGGCTGTTTGTTGGCTTCCTGCAGGCATTCGTTTTCACTATTTTAACAACTATCTACATCGTGTTGTTTATAGAACACCATGACGACGCGCATGAAGCGCATCACTAATTTTCGGGGATTGTAAAGGTCGGGTAACCCCGTCCCTACAAGTCCCTATCCGTCCAAGGAGGACATTTCATGATTTATTTAGCAGTGTTGGCGTTCGGTGTAACTTTGGGATTGCCGATCGCTGTCATTTTCGCCTCAAGAGCACAAGCAAATGCCGCAAGTACCGCTCTTGAAGGTATCGCACGTCAACCTGATGCCGCACCGCAGATCCAAACTGCAATGATTATCGGCTTGGCACTCATTGAGTCGCTCGTTATCTATTCGCTTCTAATGTTCTTTCTCTTGTACAATAAACTGCCAGAGGGCGAAATCCTCAGAGAGATGATTGATGCGGATGCGAAACGAGTTGCGACAGATGTCAGAAGCGACAATTAAATAACGCCTGACTGAAGGCGTATCGCACGGTTAGCGATCTGAGACGGTTCATCCAGACGACACGCACAAACTGATACGTCTTCAGTTTCAAAATAGAGTACAGCAGACTTATGCAAAATACCAAGCATAGGACAACAAATTACGTCCTATATACAGCGATTTTAATGGGCATCTGTCTCAACGGCGCGTTCGCGGCTGAGGCACCAGCCGGTGGCGGACTCCTAAGCCAGCTCGGAATTGACCCGAAGACGATCCTCATCCAAGCTATCGGCTTTTTGATTGTGCTCGCGGTGCTTTGGAAGTTTGTTTTCGGTAAAGTCGGTGGGCTTTTAGAGGACCGCAGATCTGAAATCACCTCGCAAATCGAACAACTGAGAACAGATCGAGAAGAGTTAGACAGGCTCACCGCTGAGACACGCCAACGTTTAGCCGATATCGAGACTGAGGCACAAACCAAAATTCAAACTGCGATTGAACAAGGTAACGCCGAACGTCAGGGAATCCTCACGCAAGCACGACAAGAAGCAGAGGATGAGGTCACAAGAGCCAGAGCTGAGATCCAACGTGAGAAAGATGAAGCCATCTCCGAACTGCGAGGCGTTGTCGCTGAACTCGCTATTGATGCCGCCAGCAAAATTATAAGTGAAGAACTCAACGCTGAAAAGCATCAACACATTATTGACGCTTCCATTAGCAGATTGCCAACGGATCCACGTTAGTAGGGCGCACTATTTAGAAACTTTATTTCTATAGATAAAAGGTGAAAACGAACCATGAGAGACATTCGAGTCGCGAAACCTTATGCGCGCGCCCTATACGAAGCTGCGTTGGAACAAGACGCTTTAGCACCTATCGCTACAGATGTAGACAAGCTGCGGGACTTGATTGAGCAATCTGAGGAACTCTCGCAATTAATCCACAGCCCGGTACTGTCTCCCGAATTTAAAAGTGAGACGTTTCAGCAGCTTTTCGCAGACGCTATGCAACCTCTGACGATTAATTTCTTCAAACTACTCGCATCAAAGCAGCGTGAACGCTATCTGATCGCGGTCATGGACATCTTTTCAGAAATTGTTGACGAAGCTGCGGGTAGGATCGTCGCGAAAGTGACGACAGCGGTGCCCATCACATCAGCGCAAGCTGAACAACTTACAGAGCAATTAAGCGCATACTCGGGAAAACAGGTACGGTTGGAAACCACAACCGACGCACAAATCCAAGGTGGGTTTATTGTGCAATTAGACGACACAGTTTTTGATGCAAGCGTCGCATCACAACTCCAACGCCTGAAGCAACAACTCGCTAAAGGGTAACGGGACTGATGCCAGGAACAATGTTAAAAAGACTACCGCGGAGGACTCTTCTGAGATTTTCACGAGAATTGAATAACATCAGAAAACGAAAACCTCCGCAAGGAACTTTAAAATATGGCAAGAGAAGTCCGACCGGACGAAATATCAAATATCCTTAAACAACAACTACAACAGTTTGAACAGGACGTGGATGTCTATGATTCCGGCACTGTGCTGGAAGTAGGCGATGGTATCGCTCGCGTGCATGGGCTTGCGAATGCCATGGCAAGTGAAATGATTGAATTTCCTAACGGCATCTACGGTATCGCTTTCAACCTCGAAGAAGATAACGTCGGTTGCGTCCTGTTTGGCGAAGACCAACTCATACACGAAGGCGACACTGCTAAACGGACAGGGCGACTCGCTGAAGTACCTGTCGGTGAGGCACTCCTCGGGCGCATTGTCGATGCACTCGGTCAACCTATTGACGGTTTGGGTGATATCGAAACAGAACACCGACTCCCAGTAGAACAAAAGGGGCTTGGCATTGTTCAACGGCAACCGGTGAGCGAGCCGCTTTACACAGGTTTAAAAGCCATTGACAGCTTGACACCTATCGGAAGAGGTCAACGGGAACTGATTATCGGTGACCGGCGAACCGGTAAAACCGCAATCGCTATAGATGCCATTCTGAGCCAGAAAGATACAGATGTCTACTGCATCTATGTCGCTATTGGGCAAAAAGGATCTACGCTGGCACAAGTTGCTAATACCCTTCGCGAACATAATGCGCTGGAATATACGACCATCGTTTCTGCGCCTGCGAGCGCGCCATCACCCCTTCAGTACATCGCGCCCTACTCAGGCACCTCAATGGGTGAATACTTCAGTAACAACGGCAAACACGCACTTATCATTTACGATGACCTAACAAAACACGCGTGGGCATACCGACAAATGTCCCTGCTTTCACGAAGACCTCCGGGACGCGAAGCATACCCGGGTGATGTGTTTTATCTACACTCACGCCTCTTAGAACGCGCCGCAAAATTGAGCGACGAATTGGGCGGGGGTTCCCTCACGGCTTTGCCAATCATTGAAATCTTTGAAGGCGATTTGACGACCTATATCCCAACGAATGTTATCTCTATTACCGATGGACAGATATACCTCACAACCGACCTCTTTAACAAAGGTGTAAGACCCGCAATTGATGTCGGGCTCTCCGTTTCACGGGTCGGAGGTGATGCGCAGGTTAAAGCAATGAAGGCAAATGAAGTGGCAGGAACCCTTAAACTGGATCTTGCCAGTTTCCGAGAAGTTGCTGCATTTGCGCAATTCGGATCTGACTTAGATGCATTAACGCAATCGCTACTCCTACGCGGCACACGGCTTGTGGAATTGCTGAAACAACCGCAATACGAGCCGATGCCTGTTGAACGAGAAGTCTCCTCTATTTTCTGTGGTACGAACGGCTACTTGGACGATGTGCCTGAAGCGGAAGTGGCTCGGTTTGAATCCGAGTTCTTACAATACCTTGACAGGAACCATGCTGAACTCCTCTCAGAAATCGCGGAAACCGGTGAGCTAAGCGACGAATTGCTTGAAACCTTGCACGCTGCAGTAAAAGCATTCAAGGAAAATTGGAGTGATACACCGGCAGCAACACCGCAACAAGAAGGCACGCCTACAGAAGGTGAGTAATCATGGCAACTCTACGAGAGATTCGGCGCCGTATCGCCAGTATTCAGAACATTGAGCAAGTGACCGATGCAATGCGTGTTGTTGCCGCAGCACGGCTCCGTCGCGCGCAGGAAAACATCGTCGCAACGCGTCCTTACGCTGAAAAACTGAACACTATCATCGGGCACCTCATTTCGCAGATGGATACCGAAGAACAAGCGTTGACACATCCGCTCCTTGAAACACGCGAGGTGAAGCATGTCTGTATCGTTTCCGTCTCCGGAGACCGAGGGTTGTGCGGAAGTTTCAACAGCAACGTCATTCGGACAACGACACAGCGGATAGAACACTATCAAGAAAGTGGTGCTGACGTGACGCTGATCTGTATCGGGAGGCGAGGACAAGATCACTTTGTCCGCCGCGGCTACGACATCACCGATTCATATATTAATATCTTCCGTCAACTTGAGTTTCAAACGGCTGTCGATGTTGTCCATGAGTTTGAACATCTCTATATCGAGAAAAAAATTGACAAAGTTGAAGTCATCTATAACAACTTTAAGTCTGCTATTCTCCAGACTGTACTTGTTGAACAACTCCTCCCGTTAGTGCCTGAAATACCTGAAGGTGATACACACTTTTTAGATTATGTGTACGAACCGAGTCAAATAGAACTCTTTGAAATGCTGCTCGGAAAACACTTGAATATGCAAATGTGGAAGGTGCTTTTGGATTCCAACGCGGCGGAGCAAGCAGCACGAATGGCAGCAATGGAAAATGCTACGCAAAAGGCGAAAGAACTCATCGACGAGTTGATTCTCCAACGCAACAGAGCCCGTCAAACACAGATCACGACAGAAATCTCCGAAATTGTAAGTGGTGCAGCTGCATTAGAGGGTTAACAGTAGCTGGCAGAAGAATAGCAATCAGCGATCAGCAGTCAGCAATTAGAAAGAGAATCTTTTGACAGGTGAAAACAATAACAATTGCCATAACGATCTACTGAAAGCCGATGGCTGATAGCCGAGGAGGTTCCAAATGCCAATCAATGTCAACAAACAGATTGAAGAGGCGATGGAACGCGGTGAATTCGCCAATTTGCCCGGCAGAGGCAAACCGCTCAAGTTCGATACGAACCCGTACCTAACGCCACAAGCCCGAATGACGAACCGTCTCGTGAAAGAAAATGGATTCGTCCCGCGGTGGGTTGAATTGGCAAAAGAAATTAAGCGAGAAAAAGCACAACTTGAAAAACTCCTCACAAACCTGAAAGATCGACGAGAAAGGTTAGCGACTATTATCCAGCAGCATCCACATCGGCATAAGGCGGTTAGCCGGAGTTTTGAGCATGAGCGTGCTCGCGGTATTGAACGATACAGCGAGAAACTCGAAAACTTAAATCGGAAAATTCAACGTGTGAATCTTCTGATGCCGACCCGAAATCGGCAATACGCGTCAATCAATCGAACAGAAGCAATCAGCCGCTTTCAGAAAGCATGTCCAAGTCTCTAAATCTGGAAATGTTCTCGCAGAGCAAAAGCGTATGAAGAAATACTTTCAGTATTTGGATGTGACAAGAAGTCAACGACTCTGAATTAAGTAGGACTTACGCAGCCTCCTGCAGGCGGGGTTTCAAACCCCGCCTGCAGGGCATAGTATGTAGATTATCATAGAAAAATGCGTAAGTCCTATTAAGAAAAGGAACCTCTCATGAACCAAGGAAAGATATTAGAAGTTGTCGGCGCACGCGTTGACATCGATTTTTCGGAAGGCGAACTACCGGATATCCTTAACGCTGTTAAAGTTCAACGCCACGATGGAAGCGAGTTGGTACTTGAAGTTCAACAGCACTTAGGCGAAAATCGAGTCCGTGCAATCGCTATGGATACAACCGATGGATTGGTTCGCGGCACACTCGCAACTGATACCGGCGGTCCGATTACCGTTCCTGTCGGTGATGCAGTTCTCGGACGTGTTTTCGACGTAACAGGTCAACCCATTGATGAAAGAGGCGATGCCGGTGAATCTGAACGATACTCCATTCACAGGCCACCACCGCCGCAATCTGAGCTTAGCACCAGTGCCGAAATGTTAGAAACAGGTATTAAAGTTATTGACCTGATTCAACCTGTCGTTCGGGGTGGAAAAGTCGGATTCTTTGGCGGCGCAGGTGTCGGCAAAACTGTGCTAATCGCTGAACTGATTTACAACATCGCAACACAACACGGCGGTTATTCTGTTTTCTGTGGTGTCGGTGAACGGACACGCGAAGGGAATCAATTCTGGCTTGAACTTGACGAATACGGCGTGATTGACAAGACCGCAATGGTGTTCGGACAGATGAACGAACCACCGGGTGCCCGTCTCCGGGTCGGGCTCGCTGGACTCTCTATGGCAGAATATTTCCGTGACCAGCAAGGGCAAGACGTTCTCATCTTTATTGACAATGTCTTCCGCTTCACACTCGCGGGCGGCGAAGTATCAGCACTTCTCGGACGGATGCCTTCTGCTGTTGGATACCAGCCAACACTGGCAACTGAAATGGGTGAATTGCAAGAACGAATCACCTCGACACAACACGGTTCGATTACCTCATTCCAAGCGGTTTATGTTCCCGCCGATGACTATACTGATCCGGCTGTCGTCTCTGTGTTCGCACACCTTGACGCTGTGACGCGACTGGAACGAAGCATCGCGCAGAAAGCAAGGTTCCCAGCAGTGGATCCGTTGACTTCGAGTTCACGGATTCTGTCACCAGAGGTTATCGGTGACGAACACTATCAGACCGCCTTCAGGGTTAAGCAGGTGTTACAGGAATACGGCGACTTGCAAGATATTATCGCTATTCTCGGTGTGGACGAGTTGTCAGATGACCAGAAGTTGATTGTCAATAGGGCACGGAAATTAGAGATGTTCTTGGTACAACCGATGTTCGTGGCTGAACGTTTCACCGGAACCCCGGGCAAATATGTGAAGGTTGAGGATACTGTGCAAGGCTGCCAAGCGATCCTAAATGGCGATTGTGATGATCTGCCAGAACAGTCGCTGCGCCTTATCGGTACTATTGACGAAGCATTTGAACAAGCGAAAAGTGCAGACTTAGAAGAGGCCGCTGACTAATTATCTTTGTTGATGCTAACTCCATGTAGTTTTGCCAAACTGGCAAAACGGATTACGCCAATAAACGTTACCAGCAAAAAAGAACGCTGCCGAACGCTTGGCGTCAGGTTTAAAAATGTTAAACAGAAGTTTTCATCTTGAGGTTCGGACACCAGAACAACTAATTTACGAAGGGGACGTAACGAGCGTTCATGCGCCGGGTGTGGAAGGCAATTTTCAGATTCTGGCGGGACACATCCCTTTTCTTACTGCACTGGATGTAGGTGAGATTCGTATCCGTGAATCATCGGAGACATCGCAGCTAATGTCAACAAGTGGGGGTGTCTTTGAGGTGTTACGAACGGGTGTCACTGTTCTGGTTGAGACTGCGGAATGGGCATCGGAAATTGATGTGTCACGCGCAGAAAGTGCATTAGACCGTGCCCAAACACAACTTAAAGAAAATGCCCCAGATCTGAACCGCCCAAGAGCAGAAGCCGCACTCGCACGCGCACAAAACCGCATCAAAGTCGCAAGTAATTTGTAGATATTGACCCGCTGTATCCGGTAGTCTCAATTCTTGGTGGAGGTGGGCAATGAGAAATTTTGGAACCCGAGGTCCCGTCAATCCGCAGGAAAATTACATCGTCAGCCGCGTCGAAGAAACTGCGGATTTCAGCAACCGCGTCAAAGAGGGACGCTATATCGTTCTCTTTGCACCGCGCCAGTCGGGAAAAACCACCTTTTTTCAACGCGCCCTGGACACACTGCCCACCGCTGCTACAGCAGAGCCGACCTACTTCCCAATCCGCCTGAATTTTGAAGAGTACGAAGATTACACACCTTCCACTTTTTACGCCTCCTTTTATAGAGAAATTCGCAAAGAAATTGAGGCGGTTTTCCGCAAACGTAGAAGTACACCGACTGAGACGTTAAACCAGTTTTTAGAGAACGTAAAGATAACCGACCACGTTGAAATGCGGGAGTTCTTTGAACACCTTGCTACTTTTCTTGACAATCAGAAGGTCTCCTGATCATAGATGAGTTTGATGGTATCCCACAAGCCGCAGTGAGGGGTTTTCTGCATTCACTTCGCCACATCTACCTCCTCGGCAAGCCCCGATGTCCTCACAGTATCGGTATTATCGGCGTTAAAAGCATCACACAACTCAGTTACGACCGGTCCATCTCGCCCTTCAATATCCAAGATGAGTTCCGCCTGTCCAATTTCACGCTGACCCAGGTACGAGAACTCCTAACACAGTACACCGATGAACTTGGACAAACCTTCGCGCCAGAGGTGATTGAAAGTCTCCATAAACAGACTGCGGGGCAACCGTTCCTCGTCAATCGGTTCGCGCAGATACTCACAGCAGAACTCAACATTCCCAAAACCGAGCCGGTAACGATGGAACATTTCGCAGCGGCACACGCCCGACTCCTTCGCGAACGAAACACCAACATCGATCATCTGACAACGAATATCCGTAAAAACCGCCACTTTGAAAGAATACTCATGGAAATCATGACGTATGAGGAGGGGGTCCGCTTTAATCTACACGATGAACTCATCAGTGAACTGGCAACTTATGGCGTTATCGGAGAAGGACCTGACGGAAGGTGTGAAATTCTCAACCCGATTTATCTTCATCATATCATGCAGGCATTTACGCCCGCAGTGAACGGATTGGAACGAGACTACTTTTCCGAAGAAAACATCAACGGCTTTCTCAATTATCTCACCCCTGCAGGGCAGATTGAGATGGAACCGCTTTTGGATAACTTTCGGGATTTTATTGCCCGCGTAGGTTTTAGGATTCTGCAAGTTCCCGAAACGCCGCAAGAGTATATCGGACGGCACCTACTTCTGACATATTTGGATGCATTTGTCCAAACAGTGGGCGGTATCATGTCATTCGAAGTACCAACTGGGCGCGGGAAGATGGATCTCCTTATCACCCACAATCAACGAAAGTACATCATCGAAACCAAGATTTGGCGAGGCGATACCCGGTATCAGGCAGGTAAAGCGCGACTCGCCGCGTATCTCAAATTGGAAAACGTACAGGAGGGATACTATGTCGTCTTTGATCACCGGAAGGAACCAGGACCCCGCGTAGAAACCGATCATTTTGACGGCTTAACAATTCGGAGTTATGTTATCCCCGTCATCCAAGAAGCCCCTTCACACGCGCTGATATAAACCTTGTTCTGTTTCCATGGGGTGTGTTTTGTAAACGTGCCTTTTTCTTTCTCTGAACAACTTGGATGAACAGGATTTTAGATTCTCAAGAGCGCAGCGTCCAAGGTGCCACACGAACAAACACGCTGACTACTGACTACCATTCGCTAAATGGATGATGAACGCTTCAAGGCTTTCTGTCTTTGCGGCCTTGCGTAGCAGAGACCTAAGTCGTTGCAAATCGTCTATAGCTTCAAGCGCGGGCTTTAACACCTCTATATTCACATTTTCAAGACGATCATCCAAGAACATAAGGATATTCTCTATGATGTACTTACCAACTAACTTTGCGGTACCTTTCGCTGCGCCTTCAATCACATGATAGTTGGTGACAATTAGGTTGGGCTGGACAAAGAAACCGCTACCAATGCCCAAGGTCTTCCCGTTTTTGTCCTGCATCTCCAAGTATACCGTTGCTGCTAACGCTTTTTCGGCAATATCTTCTGCAGGTAGGGTAGTTTGGGCAGGAGTAGTATTTATTGTGTAAAACAGTAACAATACTGCAGCTGCAGAAAGATCTCGTTGATATAAAAATCTGTTTTTATGTTTCATCGGAGGTTTCCTTAACGCAGTCTAAGAGATGTCAGTTTTTTGATTTATCACAGTTTGTTTCATACTCACGCCCACAACTTGACCCTGCCTAAGAGTTTTCAGCACCGTATTCACTTGAGGAATCAACGGTGCAAGATGCGCGTAGCGGTTGCTCTCAGCCTGTAACAACACAATGCCTATTTGAATTTTCTCCAAGTTTTGCTGATATAAAAATCCTTTATCCATTGTAACAAAGGCATCAAATTCAGCCGAAGCTTTTCGTAAGAGCTCTCCATTTTTTAGACCCTTCCACCCCTTATACCTCACTGTAACAACTTCAATTGGAGCGGCAAAAAGTTGTCTCAGTCTGTGAGGTAGATGTTCATCAAGCAACACGCGCATCAGTAAGCTCCAGAGTCATCTCCAAATAAGCCACTGTCTGTTCACGTGAGACTGTTGGGAAATCCTCAAGGAACATATCAAGCGAGTCGCCTGCGACAAGGTGTTGAATCAGGCTTTCAACTGGTACGCGAGTACCAGCAAAAACTAAGGTGCCATGCATCACATGCGGATCTTGGGAGACAATTTGTTCTTTCTTCATAACTTGTTTCTCTTCCTGTCTATGTTGTCGGTTGTTTCTATTTTGTCGTGCTCAACAAACAGTGCGTCAGCAATTTCCGTGAGTGCAGCATCTGTCAAAGGTGGAATATCCAGCAAAGCTACCTGCTTTATGATTTCAGAAGCGATCACGTGTTTTTCAATCTCAGGAAGTTGGTTGAATGCTTCCAGTATGTTTTGTGGTGTTGCCTGCATCTGAGACCTCCGTGTAGCAGGAACATAAAATTTATACAAATTTAAGAGTTTTCAAAGTGTTTCACTTGCTTCTTCAAGCACAGCGTCAATCAATCTACTGCTGAGTCGGAAGCCTTTTTGCTGGAGTTGTAGTAGTAACGGTCGAATCGCTCTAATTTTCCCTTTCTTTTTCGCAAACAAAAGGAAGCCTGCTACACCGACTGCTTGCAATCCTAAAGATTGAGCAACTTTTCGCCCGCGTAGGTCATCAACAAACACGTTCGTTATCCCCAGTTCCGTTGCTAATACCAGCGTTTCAGCCTCCCCTTTATCAAGGGTTGCCATTAGCATTGTCACTGCTGATGTGTTAGAAACGGTTGCCTATCAACAAAAGTAGCTTGTCGCAATTCTTTTTCCCCGGTCTCCCTTCTCCTCGTTCAACAACTTCCTTCCAAACTTCGTCAGCGATGATCAGCGTTTCGACAAGCACTTTCAAAGTGTCCCATTGTTGGCAAAGAGAGATACCAATTACAAATGAAGCATCCGCGACAGTTATCAACTTACTTGCATCAGTTACTTTGTCTGTTGGGTCAAGCATTCGACAGCCTTCAATTCCTGTTGGATTTCTGCATCATCGTATTCAGCAATCGGGATATCCTGCTGACTTAGAAACTGAATAAAATCCCATAAGTGTAGTTCTGCCAATTTTGCAGCTTGCCCTAAAGAGAGAATGTTCCGCTCGAAGAGGGAGATCGCAAGCAACCGTTTTGCCTCCTCAGTCAGTTTCTCTTGATTATAACCGGAAATAGAAAGTGGGGTTGAAAGTTCACTTGGGACATCCAACGTGATAGAAAGCATGATGCTTACCTCTGTATCGCATTAAAATGTAGTTCGTTTTTGATTACAAAACACCGCCCATAGCTACACTAACATTATAACACCTTTCACAAGAAAACGTCATTTTATAGTAAAACCCAAAAATAAATTTACACTTGTCGCACCATCTTTGTAGCATAGGCTGTTAGCCTATGGCAGTACAAGATGTGCCTTTACAGTTCGCGCTACCACACGAGTGTATAAGTAATTGAATCTACAATAACTTGACTTTCTCCAAATTTTCTTTGGCACTTTGTAAGCGCACTGACTACTCTTAAACCGTCAACGTAACCGCATCCTGCTTCACGATCTCCTTGATATGTCCATACGCCGCAGATTCCACTAATTCCAACGTCTCTGGTGACAACCGATCCAGAATAGGCTGCGGGAAACTATGCGCACCAGAGTATTGCGGGAAATATCGCAACACGAGAAACCGGCGATCCCGATCCTTCGGCTTCCAGCGCAGGACACCGTGCGTTAGCAACTCCGAAATAATTACGATATCGCCCGCCTTTGGTGTAATATTGACGAAAACGGGATCCTCAAGCGGATCAATACCGTCTTCCTCGTCAAGCGTCAGCAGTTCTTTTGGTCGCGTAAACTCACTCTTATGCGAACCGGGGATTACAATGAGTCCACCATCGCCCGGATAGACATCCGTAAAATACGGGAAACAGACGAAGTTATCGCAGTAGATACATCCGTTGTCAATCTCGTAGCGCGTGCTATACCACCCGTAATCATCACGAGCGCAGTGCAATCCGCCGGGGTTCACCCTCGCGCCTTCACCTGCCTCCCATAAATCGTGTTTATCATGTTTCAACGATCCCCTGCCAAACCG
>JAGFCB010000282.1 GCA_022394775.1 Candidatus Poribacteria bacterium | reverse complement strand
GCTGTGAAATCCTCACCCTCTTGCCGTAGGATGTAAGCCGGGTTAAACGTTGCCATAGCAAAGGGTGCGTACTGGGTATCTGTAAACCAGATGCCGCGTTCTTCCGTAATGCGGAAGCTGCGATGAATGAGCACCTTCGCGGCGGGCGCGCCCATACAAAGAATTACTGAAGGCTGTATTAGGGTGAGTTCGCCATCAAGCCATTTAGAGCATGCTTTAATTTCTGATACCTTCGGCGGACGATTTTTTAGCACACCGCCCTTGAGAGCCGCTGCCCGGCACTTAAGGATGTTTGTGAGCCAAATATGACCACGCGTCAACGCATTCGCAGCCAAAACTTCGTCAAGCAAATTTCCAGCAGGTCCTGAAAACGGGAACGTTGTGTGATTATCCGCAGCGGACGGTCCTTCCGCAACAATCGCTAACTTTGCTGTAGCATCTCCGCTGCCGAAAACGACGTTTGCGCGGGTTTTCGCTAAATCACAAGCCGTGCAAATACTTGCCCGCGTTTTGAGGGCTTGTATCTGTGTATGAACAGTGCTCATACGCTCACCTAATCTTCGGTGTGAAAGCCCAATCCCTTAGGTTTGGAAGCATGTCAAACCGGTATCCCGGAAGTTACACAGTGCTTCCCGAAGTTTTTGCGAAGCGAATACTGGCTTGTACTAATTGATCCGGTTGCGTCCGCGTAAAGGTTACCTGATAAATCGGTCTGTCCCAATTATACTGATAATCGCTGCCGTAAGTCGATACACCCATCGGCAGGTAACCCTCTGGTACATGAATAAAGCAGGTCCCCTCAGTCTGCCGAAGCGGTTGGCAAACGAGTAGGTAACTTTGGCTGTGAGCGTCCCAACCCGCGGATAGAATTTCAACACTGCCCTGTGTATAGTGCATATCCGTTGCGAGCAATTGGGGGACGTCTTGTTCTTCACGGAAGCAGAGCAATTTAGCCGAACGTGGCGGGATATTTAACAAATTGACGCTTCCTGAAACCTTTCCAAGATATTGGCGCATCCAGAAGTCGTGAACGAGGAAATCTTTAGATTCGGGTACCCCGAGTGCCTCAAGTTGAAAATAAGTGTCCTCTTCGTGATCATTCCAATTAAAGATCGCAGCGAGATACCACGTTTCGTGTAGTGTTGAGACAGGTAGACTCCAAATTCGGGGAAAAGGTTGGTCGTAAAGACCTACAGGTGTAGCAGCTTCACCGACAAGCGGAAAAATTTTTGCTAAGTACGCTGCCCGTAATGCCGAAAGCGTTTCGATCTGGTCTGTGCAAAAGACTGCACCGCCACTGAGTGCAGCGGCTGTTACCTCCACAATCACCTCATTGATAGGACGCGGTTCATCAACAGTCAGTTCACCAAAAAGATGCCGCCAGAGGACATTATGCTCTCGTAGATGCGCAGCATACCTGCTCAAGCGATGTTTGGTGCCGCGTTGATGATTCCACTGATCGCTTGCGCGGTTGGAAGCACCACTGGTAGAAAATACAGTATTGAGAAGAGGTGCGTTCATAGCTATGCTACCGATGCACAAGCCCGAGATTGCATTGTATCCTGCAAGTAAAACGTTCTCTCTTGGCGGCACACACTCTAAAAGAGACGCATTAACTGTATCCCTCAAGAACTGTGCCGCAAGACGATAGAGCTCCACAGGGGTTAAACTGTCATCATGCCATTGTAAGTTGTGCGAAGGATTGGTAAGCCCGGTTGTATACGCAGTGAAATCCACATTAATAAGCGAATACCCATAACCATCCACCATGCATTTAATCTGTTCACGGATACGTGATTGCACTTCCGGATGCGAAACGTCCAACAGTGCAACCTCCTTACCGGTATCTGGCAGATGGATTGTGGCGGGTTCGTATCCGTTACGTGCTGCATTTTTACGGGGTCGTCCTTTTCTACCTCGGTCTGTAGTTTGCTTCCGTATACAATAGTCCGGATGCTTCTGTACAAGTTCTGAATCAAGTGCCGCACAAAACGGATTAATTCGAATGCCCGCTTTGAAACCTTTTGCTTGAATCTGGTTGACAGCAGCCTGCATCTCCTGATTTTCTAATCCGAACTCCGTGTCCAATTGAATATAATTGACACCGCCCGGATAGTCAGGTTGAAATAAGGGGTTCCGCGCAAGTGCATCGGCTTGGGTTAAGATCGCGTCTGCATCAAGTGCTGCTGATGTATTGGAAAAGGTCCATGCAGTCAGGGGTGTCGTAGAAGTAGGGTGGGCTTGGGTTTCTATATTATTTTTCTCGGAGGCATGTTGTGCTGCCAAGCATGCGGTATAATGTTGATAAGCAGCCTTAGCACCACTAGCAAAGTTTACATAAACGGTTTCTGAAACAATTTCTTCACCGAGGTTGCATTGCTGCGCGCACTGATGATACAGCGCCCACGGGTTAACCCGTGATACAGATGTTTTCTTAGCATTGGATCGCGAACCGCGCTGTCCATTCGCTTGACAACCAACTTGAATCCGGGGCCACCACTTCTCAGTCGTCAGGAAACCAAAGACAAGTGCTTTACCACTTTCAGTGTTGTGAAGGATCCCATCGTGACTCGGATGCATAGTATCAGTTTCACTGAGAAGGAATCCGTCATAAAGTTTTTTACTGACCCCTGGGGAGATTGGCGGCATGTTGATAAAGAGATGACAATCCGATGGCGTTCCACCCAACGAGATCGCCCCTCGGTTTGAGGAAACGCCGAGCACCGTCACGCTGTCGAGTTGTAACGGTTCAGATTTTAGATTTTCAATACCAACTTTGAGATGTATGGCGGGCTGTCCACTGTAACAATTCAGATAGGTGTTAATCCGAACACCTTTATCTGTCGCTTCGTGCGAGAAGCGAACTTGGTGATAATCACCGAACGCATCTGTTTTTGGAAGATCCGTGATAAATTCGCGGGTACCAGTGTCTTCAGTTTTAATGACACTTCCATCGTCAAGCGTTATCTGCGTGTATCCGTTTCGGATAATTGTGTCGCCGCTCTCATCAATGTAATCCCAAGTTCCTTTTGAAAGATTGAATTTAACTTCAAATTTATTGTGATTTATTACGGCGAGGTTGCCCTGCCGTGAGACTGCTACATCATCTGATCTCATCCATCAATTTCCTTTTTTATCTTGGCACCAGTGTATAAGGCAAGTTCCTTGTAAAGTATAGATGTTCACCTTTGCGCGCCTTAATAGCTCGCGCGAACCGAACTTTACTTAAAGGCATCAATCACACCTACGATCAAAAATCCTTAAATTCTGCCCTACACTGCGATTATATGGAAGCGGCAACTGCCCAACAAGATATAATGGCTGTCGGTTCATCCCCCGCATGGGAAATCGAAAAGGTATCTCTGGGGGAGAGGAAAAGAACATCATGTTGTGCGAGTGTGTGCGTTTTTCCACTATCATCTGTCACTTCAGCGCATCCGTCTTTTAGCACATAAATCGATTCGCTGTCTATCGGTTCGTGTGTAAATTGCTGCCCCTCGCTCAGAGAGATGTAATCTAAGGAGAGATGTACGGAGCCTTTTTGTGGTGAGACGACGCTTCGCCAATCAACAGATTTCCCGAACACTGGACCGCATCGCGCCATATTGAGCACCTGAACATTGCTGCGGTGCCCACTTTGCGGGGTTGGTGCTTCGTCTGGGGTATCCCGTTCACCCCGATAGAGTGCCATATCTGGTGGGGCTTGGAAACTAATCAAACGCGCCATATTAGGTGTGGTATTGACTGTTCCGTGGACTTCACCTGCGGGTACAAAAATGACATCGCCAGCGGCAATCGGTGTATAGACACTTCCTTGACGAATAGCGCCACCACCTTCTAAAACAACAATAGCATCTTCGGATGCGTCGTGATAGTGCTGTGTAAATTCTTGGTCAGGTGCGTGGACTCCATGGTTCAGTGTCAATTGCGTTGATCCCATATCGGGATGTACAACACGCCAATTTTTGCCTTTGCCCATTTGAAAGGGCGTACCAGATTGGAGGTTCAAAATCTTCATTTTATCTCTATACCCCAATACGTAAAGGACAGAATAATTAACAATATACTACTTAAAGCTCTACAAACTCTTTTGATAAAACGATACGACTGTATCCCCGTATGTAGCCTGTCGGTTTTGTGTCAAACTTCCAACTCTGTCAGGCATAACAACCCGCTTTGCATGCTCAACAAGCAGCGTGCCATCAGTGTGAAGCGGAGTGTTCTCAGCAAGCAATGCCAAACAGGTACTATATAAATCAGGAATACTTTCTAAACCTGTACCATAGGGCGGATCGAAATAGATAATCTCAAAGGCGGCATCCTGTTTCTGGAGATATGAGATACCTTTTACAGCATCGCGACGGAGTAGAGAATGCCTCGCTTGAGGTCCAGCGACAAGTCCACAAGTACGAAGGTTTTGTTTTATAATTTGGGTGCATCGCGGGTCCCGTTCTAAGAAGGTAACATGCTTTGCCCCACGACTCAATGCCTCAATCCCAATACTTCCGGTACCGGCACAAAGGTCAAGGAAATTTGCATCAATTATCTGTTCTCGGACAATACTAAAAACTGATTCTTTAACTCGGTCGGCAGTAGGGCGTACGCTGCGATTGTCCTTTGGTGCGATTAAGCGTCTCCCTCTGAATGTGCCAGCGATCACTCTCATTTTTTTAGTTATCAGTGACCAGTAACCAGGTACCAGTAAAGAGGGCAACTGATGCATCAAATCTTTCTCTTACCTGGTAACTCGAAACTGGAACTGACAACTCCTAAGCCTTGAATAATTCCTCTACCACCGATCCATCGTTGACGACTTGAATGGGACGACCGGAGCGGGAGTAGTTCTCTTCATCTTTGTCAATTCCAAGTGCGAAACAGAGCGATGCGAACAGGTCTGGCACCCCGACAGCCCCACTGGCAACCTCGCTCCCATCTTCATTGGTGCTTCCAACTGTCTGTCCACCGCGAACTCCGCCCCCTGCAACAACCGCCGACCAACCGTTAGTATGATGATCGCGTCCATCGTTTTCGTTGATTTTCGGCGTACGTCCGAATTCACCGAGCCAAAGCACAATTGTCTCTTCGAGGAGATCGCGTTCGGACAAGTCCTTCAGGAGCATCGCGTATGCTGGATCCACCATATCAAGAAGTTCTTTTGTTCGGTCAAAGTTGTTTTGGTGGGTATCCCAACCATCCAATGAAATTTCTACAAACTTGACCCCGGCTTCCACGAGTCGGCGTGCCATGAGACACCCTTGACCGAACCTGTTCATGCCATAAGCCTCTCGGACAGCGAGTGGCTCCTCGTCGAGTCGAAAAGCATCTATTTTCGGAGAGTTGATGAGTTCGTCCGCTTTCTTGTAAATCGCTTCGTGGGCTTCCGTGCTGCGCCCAGTTCGTTTTGCGATAAAATCTTTTTCAACTGCTCTGAGCATCTTGAGTCGTTCGCGAAAACGATGTGTGTCCATCTGTGCGGGATAAGAGATGTCTTCAACAGGTTTCATTGGGTCCTTGACGACAAACGGGTCGTGCGTTGCCCCGAGGAAACCGCCGGAATACGTTGGTGAATTGATGTTAACGCAACTCGGGAGGTCTAAAAGTTCATCTTCAAGATAATAAGATGTGATTGAACCGAGCGTCGGATGCCTGACTGCACCGCCCGGGGCGTATCCTGTATGGAGTAGGTAGCGGGCGCGCTCATGATTCCCTTCTCGCGAAACCATCGATCGGATAATCGAGAGGTGATGTGCTTGCTCGGCAACATTCGGGAGATGTTCGGATACCTGTATCCCCTTAGCACTCGTCGGAATTGCTGTGAAGGGACCACCGTTGTTGGTCCCCGGTTTCGGATCAAACGTATCTAATTGACTGGCACCGCCGCTCATAAAAAGGACGATACAGTGCTTCGCGCGCGGTATTACATCTTCAAGCTGCGCGAAACTACTGGAACCGAAGTGCTGCATCGCGATCAGCCCCAGAAAGCTACTGACCCCCGTCTTAACGAAACAGCGGCGTGAGATCTCTTTGTGCCATAACTCCGGTGTGTCGTATTCAGGAACCCACAATTTTGTATTCATCTCCACACTCTCCAATTATTTCTTTTTATCATTCTAACACGTTTAGTCCGTTATAAACAAGAAAAAAATTTGTATAGCAAAATTGGGACATTTGTGAACAGAGAATTAACTTCCACCATCTACTGTTGATGGATTGCCCCAATAACCGGGCGAACGTATCAAATATTTGAGTGCGACTGACATCCGTCAACGTTCACACAAGCCCCTGTCACAAGACTTGCACGTTCCGATGCAAGGAAGACGGCAACATTCGCGATTTCTTCGGGTTTTCCGAATCTGCCGAGCGGCATATCGCTCTTTACAAAGGCTTCCATTGCTTCTGGATCCGCCGCGATGCGACGCGCCCAACCGCCACCGGGGAAGAGAATTGAACCCGGTGCGATACTATTCACACGGATATTGTCCGGTGCGAGTTCTTTCGCTAAAGATTTTGTCATACTAATCTCGGCGGCTTTTGCGGCGTTATATGTGATGTGTCCACCGCCTTCCCTGCCATAAATAGAGGTTATCATCAGGATCGCACCGCCACCCTGTTTTTTCATTTCAGGGATCGCGAGCCGATTAACGCGCGCTGCAGAGACCAAATTCAGATCAAGGATCTCGTGCCACTCGGTATCCGAAATCTCCTCCAATGGGGTCCATCGACTGCCGCCGACGTTGTTCACAACAACATCGATCCTGCCATAAGTCTCCACCGTTTCTGCCATAAATGCTTCGACCTGTTCGGTATCCGTAACATCGGTAAGTTTGGCGAAGACTTCTGCCCCTTTCGCGGTGAGTTCGTCTGTTACGCTTTGGAGTGTCCCTTCGGTTCTACCGCAGATGCTCAGTCGCGCGCCTTCTTCTGCGAATCCGTGTGCGATGGCGCGTCCGATGCCACGGCTTGCCCCTGTTACAACGACAACTTTATCGTTTAGTCCTAAATCCATTAGATTTTATGTCCTTTTGTGAATAGTATAGGTTTGAACGTAATACGCTAATATTTCTATGTTGTTATTATAGCCAACAACCTTTGAAATGTCAACGGGATAGTTTTTTAGTGGCTGTCGGCAGTCAGCAATCGGCTGTCAGAGGCAAAGTTACCTGAATCTCGGTTACTTGGATTGCGCGGATTTTAAGTGAGTTGTAAAGTCCGGAAAACTGAACACCTCTGTTTGAAATAAAATTGATTTGACAATATATGATGACTGTGGTAAAATATATGTGTTAAGTAAGGAAATAGAAAATTCTGTCCGACTCAAAAAACAGGAAAAGAATCCATGGCATACTATATCACTGACGAATGTATTGGATGTATGGCGTGTTTAACGAATTGTCCCGTTGATGCGATCACGGGTGATAGGAACATGCTGCATATTATCGATCCAAACGTCTGTATTGATTGCAGCGCGTGCGGGATGGTTTGCCCCGTTGAGGCAATCCGCGATCAGTTTGGTGAGGTGTGCAAGTTTATCCGCCGTCCAACGCACCGTCCTATCGCCGTTATCTACGAAGAACTCTGCTCAGGATGCGATTTCTGTGTTCACATTTGTCCTTGGGAATGCCTCGAACTCAAGGATCCAGATACGGGTGAACATGCCGAAAGTTTCTTCGGTATTTGCGAACTTGTTAAACCGAAGGAATGTGTCGGTTGCAAGTTGTGTGAAGAGGTCTGCATCAAAGACGCGATCCGCATTGAATCGCCTGTGCTTGTAGAACTCGCGGAAGCCGCAGAAGCGGAAGCCGCAGATTAGCGTT
>JAGFCB010000313.1 GCA_022394775.1 Candidatus Poribacteria bacterium | reverse complement strand
TGAACCGACAACGGCTTGGATCGCGTGATACGAAACTTCAGTTCACCGATCCGCCGACCGATACGTTTCGGTTCGAATTCAACGTAGTAGTCCGTTAAGTCGTTAATTTCTTTGATAGCAGGTTTTATCACCCACTGATTTAAGGATTTAAATGTTGTATAATCGTCGGTTGGCAACCCCATCAACTCCCGATAGGTTTCAAGTGGAATGAAAGGCGTTTCACCTTTATCTCGTGCAATATCAAAGTAGTCGAAACACAGTTCCCATAAAACGAGAGCGTATTTACTCGTGAACCGGTTTTGTAGCCGTAGGTTCAGCTTGGTGTAAATGCGTGGATTGTGGAGCTTCAATCGCAACGTGTGTGAATATTGATAGAAGCAGAGCCCCCCCTCGATGCGCACCTCTGCTAACAGACTCGCTACCCCCCATTCCTGTTTCTTGTCTTTGTTTAGAACATTCCATTCGACCGTGCACTCTACCAGCGACCTCAACATTTCTTTCAGGTACTCCTGATTCCCATCGCCGAAACCTAACTTCGCCGCAAGTTCACCCAGACTTACACGATGGATGTCTTTATCTGGGAGCTCGTTGTAGGCGTTTGCGAGCAACACATTCCAGGCCCGACGTTGTAAAAGCGAAATCCTACTCTGAATCTGAATCGCTGGGCTCGCTTTGATCACTTCATCAACTTTCGCTAAGTTCATCAATCCTGCCTCCTCCGGATATTTATTGATTATTCTAACATAAAAGTATAGATTTATCAAATATTTCTATACTTTTAGCGATATAAACCTATGCCTTAAACCCAAAAAACTCCATTTTTTACCACTTTTACCACTGCTACCAGTAGGTTTTTAGAGGTCTCGATATAAACCTATGCCTTTAGCGATATAAACCTATGCCTTTAGATCGTCAAACGTAGGTGTGGCGTGGTCGCATCGCACCCTTAAAACATTTAAAACATATTAAAATTGTTAAACAACATGCACCCAAACGGTTTCTTTTTTCAGAGAAGGTCCTCTAATTTTTGTTGTTTAACGATAAATATTTTAATCAGTACTTACTTTCTTTCAACCGTGCGATTGCCCCACGTTCGGCTAATTCGGCTTTGGCATAGTGTGCGGGCATCTGTGGCGACTTCCACCGTCCCGCGACTTGCATCTCAACTACGGTTGCCCCCGCCACGGCAAGCTGTAGAGATATACGATTAAAATTAATATATTAAAATTGTTAAACAACATAGGTGCAAAGTCCGTTTTTGGGCGAAAATAGGCGTATTTGGGGGAGGGGTCCGCTATTTTTGTTGTTCTTACAAGATACATTTGAGACGAGAGTGACCGGACAAAGTTTGTTCCAAAGTGGTCTAAATAAGCGTATGCACTTCACCCCTTGTTATAATAAACTTCAATATGTAAAACGAGGTATCGCTCGTTGGAAACCCGCTTACACCTTGGAAAGTAGCCTTTGGTTATTAAAGACTGCACTTTTGAGTCCATTTCGTGCAAAATCTGAAAAAAATGCAAAAAAAAAGAATTTTCTATGGAAAATCCCTTTCACTGTCTTATGAATGATCGGATGCGGGTGAGAATCTAACAGAACTATGAAAACGTTAAGTTCGGTTTTTTAACCCCTATGTTTACTGGGATGAGAGTTTTGCAAAATTCTCAAAATTGTCTCAATTGCTGCGGAAAAACGTCTGGCAATTTCTGCCGCACTCATTTCCTTGCCTTTATTGAGACACCGCTTTTGGGGTATCCTGTGCGTTCTGTGGGAGCTGGGGTTGCTTTTTCCGTAAAGCAATGATGGATACAATCAAAGCCCC
>JAGFCB010000255.1 GCA_022394775.1 Candidatus Poribacteria bacterium | reverse complement strand
ATTGTGTGGCGAAAATATAGTGGCAGAAAAAATAATGCTAAACATAAATTTTCTACACAATCAGATTCAATTTTCCTTTATGCTAAAAGCAATACCAGTTTTTTCCAGCCAATTTTTATGCCAATATCAGATAAAGAAATTGAAAAAGAGTATAAATATAAAGATGTTAATGGTAGAAAATATCGTTTAAGCCGGGGGCGCCATTATCAAATGACAGGAGAACAACGTAAGATTTATTTAGATGAGCAACCAGGGGCTGCTATTAGTTCTCTATGGGTAGAAGATCGACTACAACTAAACACATCCTCTAAAGAGCGGACAGGATACCCCACACAAAAGCCTTTGAAACTGCTTGAGCGTATCATCTCTGCCTCCAGTAACGAAGGGGACGTGGTGTTAGACCCGTTCTGTGGGTGTGCGACTGCCTGCGTTGCTGCCGAACAACTCAATCGCCAATGGATAGGCATTGATATATCACCGTCAGCAGAGGATATAACAAAGCTCCGATTACAAGAAGAGGTTGATAAACAATCGGATCTCTGGAATCCCCTTGAAGATATTACAGTTAGTAATACCCCCCCTCCGAACTGTTAACACCGAAACCGCTGTCCAAAGACGGTTACCCAGTGCTTATCAGCACAAACACGAACTTTACGGTTTACAAGAAGGTCACTGCAACGGATGTAAACTCCATTTCCGCATCAGAAATCTGACGATAGACCACATTACCCCACAATCCAAAGGCGGGACAGATCATATAGAGAACCTTCAACTTTTATGTGGTGCGTGTAATTCCGTCAAAGGCGACCGTTCACAAGAATATCTTTACCAACACCTTGAACAACAAGAGACTTTATTGCGAGAAAAGATTAGAGTTATCAGCAGGACAAGGGTGGCTTAAATCCGCACACTCTCGCGTAGAAACTTCCAAAAGATATTGGTTCTATGCCGATTATTATAGACGTAACACCGCTCGGCAACGTAAAGCGGTGTGTAGCCCGTCGTATAGTGGTGGTGTGTTCCGTACCAAGCCCGCTTGAGTAGAGACCAGAACCCCTCTATCGTGTTTGTGTGAACATCACCCTCAACATATTGAACAGAATGGTTGATAACCTCGTGTTTCATGACGGATGCGAGCCTACGATATGATGGGAACTCATCGGTGACCAGCGTGGATTCGTCAGTTTTGACGGCACGCTTAATAAAGTCGAGAAGATAACGTCCGGTAAGGTTCTGTGCGACCTCAGCAACGACTTCACCGCCACGTTGGACGGCACCAATCACGGCAGTTTTCTCAGTGCCACGTCCACGCTTAGCAGGCTGCGTCTCATCATTCTTGTTAGATTTGCGGGGTTTACCACCTATGTAGGTCTCATCAGCTTCAATGATGCCTTTCAAAAGCGTATTGCCTTTGGTAGCCATCTCGGCTCGAATTCGTACCATGATAAACCATGCCGTTTTTTGATTCAACTGTAAATCGCGTGCCAACTGGTGGCTGGACATGCCCTTTTTCGCATTCAAGA
>JAGFCB010000056.1 GCA_022394775.1 Candidatus Poribacteria bacterium | reverse complement strand
GAAAAGCACTTACAGAGATTAGGGAGTTGTGCGTGATGATGAAAATTTTGGGGACTTATCCGATTGGGGAACAGGGTGAGGAAGGATCTGGTAAATTCTAATTAACACCTACATCCAGTAAATTAGGATTAAAATCAAGTTCACTAAGCTATGCGTGATTATGCAGGGGATTAGTGATCTCGTGCGAATGTAGAGCCACACAAGGGTAACCCCCATGAGGAATATTGGAATCCCTCCCAAAACCGACGGCATGAAGGAACGGATGTAGCCGTGGAGTGCTGCAAAAAGGAGCGCGCTAAGGACAGCTCCTTTAGCCTGACCAAATCGACCGGCGAAACCGGTATATGCAATCCCCCGAAAGAGAATTTCTTCCCCCACCGGCATTAGAATTAACATCACAAAACCGAAGAGAATAACGGTGCTGTCCCCGAAGTTTTCTGGTATGCTGCTTGACCACTGCTGCTGCTCCCATCGGACCAAGTTCCCCAGCCCGTCGAGGGGACTGTGCTGACTGAACCAATCCATCCCCTGCATGAAACCTACAGCAGCGAGAGCCAAAACGGGGGCGAGAAATAGAGGGAGTCCAAAGTCGGTAGGGCTACCGCTATATCCCAATCCAATAGACATTACAGTTCTGCGGTAGCGACCAGTTATGCAGAATAGAGACAGCCAAATCAACACATTTCCGACGATTAGCTTAATGCTCCAGAAGTGGGAAGTTGGAAGTGTGTATACAGCATCTGTTTTTGTCAGCACCTCCAGTCCTTCTCCCATCAAGATAGCGATGTAACGCGCGATCTCTTGAAATAGAAAGGTTATCAGAAAAATGACGACTGGATCTGATGGCTTGAGATAGCCGTGCAGCCTTGCCACTGTTTCTTCTGCTGTATAGAACTGATCGCAGCGCCCACACTTGCGTGACCATGCTCGGTTATCCCGCTGACATTTAGGGCATGTCCAGATGAGTTCGGGGATTCGATTCCAGAAGTAAATTGGGAAGAACGCCTGTGGAAGGAAAAAGGTGCCCAAAGCCCAAAACCTAGATCGATCTTGTAGTCTACTATCGTTGTATACCCAAAGGGCAAGTGCGCCGTTGATAGCCGTGCTCAAAAGCACTACGTAGACATTTTGCATTGGCAGATTCCGTGGCTCCACTGACGAAGATTTGACGCGCATGGTAACATATCCAAACGCCTGTGTCAACGATCATCAACCATTTTTGATCTTCACATCGTTGCGACAGGTGTGCTATAATCAACTGAGTTGGTTCATCGGTTCATCAAAATCTTCGCAGTGGAAACCCCGTTCTTTAGAGCGGGGAGGAAACTGCGCTCCTTTTTCGTCGTAAACTGTCGCTAAAAATGGTATAATTGCCTTGTCTTTCGGTGAGAGAATACCACTCCCAACGCTTGTTGGGGTTCTCTCCCACCTTCCAGTGAAACGGGTATGAAAGACAGAAAGACCTTCCAATGCTAAAAACCCATAAAATCGCTTTAGATCCAAACAACGTCCAAGCCACCCAATTGGCTCAACACTGTGGTTATGCCCGTGTAGCGTACAATCACGCGCTTGCGGATTTCAAAGATGGCTTAGACAACACTGAGTGGCGGAGTATATCTGCCCTTAACAAGCGATTTAACGCTATCAAATACGACACTTTTGAGTGGTGTAAAGATCTATCACAAAACCCCGCCAACAAAGCGATATGGGACAACCTTAGCAATGCCATTTCCCGGTGGAGGTCGGGATTAAGTCGTTTCCCACGATTCAAGAAACGCAGTCATGGTCAAAGTTATCAAGCGGATAGCGGTCGAGGCACCATCGCTGTCGAAGATAAGCGGATTAAACTTCCCAAAATCGGTTGGGTCCGCATGTTCCAATCCCTTCGCTACCTCGGCACTATCTGTAAAGTTGTTATCTCTAAGAAAGGACATCGTTGGTTCGCTTCTATCCTTGTAGACACTTTCGTTGACGATGCTATACCTGATAATCGGGATAAGCCTATTGTCGGAGTCGATGTTGGCATCAAACACTTGGCTGTTACCAGCGAAGGACAGTATTTTGAGAATCCAAAAGCACTTGCAAGGCACGAGCGAAAACTCAAACGATTACAACGTCGGTTGAGCCGAAAAGTCACAGGCAGTCGTAACTGGTATAAACTCAAAGCCAAGAT
>JAGFCB010000027.1 GCA_022394775.1 Candidatus Poribacteria bacterium | reverse complement strand
ATGATGAAGTAGGTATTCACCGGAATCAGTAGCAAACCGAGTGCGATGGCACGAAACGTTACGCCGGGATCGGATTTTTGGTTTTTCAATGTCGCGTCTGCCATAAAGAGATTGGGATTTCGGGTTCATAGTGGTGTGATTGATTCCTTTGATTATAGCACAATCTCTATTTTACATCTCCTCCTTTTTTCGTTTTCTTCTCGCTCGCCAATAAGCGAATTGGCGGAGACAATAGCCGAGATTTTTTCGGATTTTCTCGAACTCCGGCACAAACGGACATCTCCCGCCGAGGACGACCAACTCCGTCTTGGCACGCGTCATCGCGACATAGAACACACGGCGTTCCTCTGTCAGTTCACTATTACGACGCGGAAACTGGCGTTCCAGTGTGTTGTGGATAAGAATAACCTTTTCCCATTCTCTGCCTTTTGATTTGTGAATTGTTGTTACTTCGGGTGTCGTTGCATGGTTAGTAAGCATCGCTTGAATCTGATCGGTTTCGTAGTTGGTACGCGCCAAGACGGCTGTCTCCTGTGATGATTTCAACTCGCGTAATAAAGCAGCTGCGGCTGTTTCAGGGGTCGTCTGGACGGTTTTTATGTGCTGTTGCATCGGGTTATAGGCGCGGAGGTCTTTGCGGATACGGGGCGCGTTTCGCTCGATTAACGCTCTGGCGTGTTCAACAATAGTGGACGTAGAACGATAATTGCGTGTAATCTCATACTTTGCTACGTCCTTCCGGTCAGTGAATTTCAGCATAATCTCTGAATTACCGCCGCGAAATCCGTAGATCGCCTGATCGTCGTCCCCGACAGCAAAGAGGTTTTCGGAGAGAAGTTCAATGAGTCGGAAATCGGCGGGCGCAATGTCTTGGAACTCATCAACGAGTAGATATGGATATTTGTCGCGATAGGTTTGGCGGAGATCAGGGCAGGTCTCAAGGAGGTACGCAGCATAGATAATCATATCCTCGAAATCGACGGCGTTTGCTTCGGTTTTACGTGCTTCGTATTTTTCCGCAAATGCGCGTGCCACGCGATCGGTAAGGGTTTTCGGATCGAACAGCCCGGTGATAACTTGTCGTTTCGCTCGCATGACCGTCTCTTTTATCCCGTCGAAACGGTCGCGGAGATTCTCGAAATCGGGGTGTGTGTCGAGATGTGCTTCGTAGGGGATGCCGAAGTGCTGACAGAACATTTCGAGCAGTAACTGGTTATTATACTGAACCCGCATCGGATCCGCTCGGTTGAACACGTCTCCACTGTCTCTGTAGTACGTGATCCAATGTGCCTCACGACGATTCGCCTCTCGTCCTGAAATCCATTCAATCACTTCAAAACTGAATTGTGTCTCTCCGGCAGATTTAATCGCCTGCCGGAGTCTGTCGTTTGATGAATTGCTGAAGTGTTCTTTTCTGCGTCGGTCTGGGTTCGTGGTCTGCCCGATGTAGCACTTACCGGTACTTTTGTGCTGGATTTTATAGATGGCGACCTCAGTTGTGGCGATTTTGTGTTCAATCTGTTTCCGCTCGTCTGCGATGATTTGATCAATCTGTCCTGACCAGATTTCTGGGTTGTGGTTAAATCCGGCGCGTTTATGGTTTTCGGTGATAAGGTCTTTGCCGAAAGCGTGGAGTGTACGGATGACAGGTTTTTCGGAGGTTTCGGTTGCGGATGCCGTGAGTCTTTGTAGAATACGGGTTTCCATCTCTTCGACGGCTTTTCTGTTAAAGGCGATGGCGAGGATCTGCGAGGGTGGGATGTTATGCGTTTGGATGAGGTTCAGGATCCGTGCTGTTACGACGGTAGTTTTGCCACTACCGGGTCCCGCGATAACGATTGCGGGTCCTGTGACGTGGTTGACGGCTTTTTCTTGGTTTCTGTCAAGTCTCATATTTTTATCGGGTACGATAAAAGCCGTTTCTCCAGCGTTTGGAGATTCCGGATCTGGAGTGCTTGCTTTTCAGCGAGGAGTGCGTCCATCTCTTGTCTCACTTCTGGCGCTAATACTTGTTCACTATTCAATGCCAGAAGTTCTGTCAAACGTTCTTGTTTTTTTGCAGCGAAAGACTTAAACCCAAAACTAACGTGGCCTTTTCTAATCATTTCAGCCACGTCCATCTCTGTACTTAAAACTTTTCCAGTATCAGCAGCAACACGTATTTCTCCAACTCCAACAGGAGGATCGACATTGGTAAAAATAGGAACTACCCATACAGGTGGCGTTGATTCTTTAAGAATAGGTTCTTTTGCGATCAAGCATCTACCAGCGCGCTTTCGTAAAAAAGTGAGAGCGGTGTCTCTTACTTCATCGCGCTTGAGTTGAAATAACACAAGTTCTTCAAGGGTGATTTCAGACACTTTTGCTTGTTGTGTTAATTTTTCATATAAGTCGTCTGGTAAGGAAATTGTCAGGGGATGCATAATGAAATCTCCAGCAACGGTTCTGAACCTATCAATTTTACATAAAGTTTACCATATCTGTGACGAATTTTCAATCAATGTTCAGTTGAAGAACTCTTGACAGGCATCAGAATCCTCTTGCTGACAGCCGATAACCAACAACTATATTCACTTCGGGATGCGGCGCACCCATAGCAGCAGTGGTACATTCATTGCACCGATGAAGCCGAAGACGTAGGATTGGATGCCTACTAACGTTAGCGTATCGAGTGAGTGGAGGAGGAGAGGACAAAAAATAGGTAAACCGAGTGCAGCACAGGTATAAAATGTGAGGAATTTGGCACCTTTCGCGTCCCAGAAGGTTATCTGCCGTTTTAGCACTTTTAGATAGGACTGTTGCCATAACCGGGATGTCCATTTCCCCTGCATAAAACCTAAGGCGATCCCTAAACCGAAGCCGAAACTTGACCAGCGTAGGTCGATGCGTACGTCTTGTGAGATGACAGCGACCCAGAGCAACTGCCCCAATACTGAAAGTATAATGAACGCCCACAAAACAGGCAATTTCATATAGAATGGGAGGAGACGACGCGATAGCTTCTCTTGCATTTTTTGATTCTCGAATATTTGGGTTTATGCTACGGGCACTTCGCTTTGGCGTAATTAACAGCGTTTTTGAAAATAATGAGTCCGTCGCCTTCTTCAGCGTCCGTATCTTCTGTTTCTGGGATCCGACTCCAGCGCGGGTGATTCCATTTCGTTAAGAACCGTTCAGGGTGCGGCATCAAACCGAAGATTCTGCCTGTTGCATCACAGATACCCGCAATATCGGCATCTGAACCGTTTGGATTGTTCGGATATGCGCTGTCGGCATATCGAAACACAACTTGGTTGTTCGCTTCTAATTCGCCCAACACATCTGTTGGTGCAGTGAACCGACCCTCAGCATGTGCGACGGGCAGATAGACACGTGGTTTGATGTCTTTTGTGAAGACACATGGGCTTTCTTGTGTCGCCAAGTCTACCCATCGGCACTCGAACCTTGCGGATGTGTTCATGGCGAGTGTTGTGCGTTGTCCCATCTCTGGTGTATCGCCATCAGCAGTGGACATCCCCGGCAACAAACCTGTCCGCACCAAGACTTGGAATCCGTTGCATATACCGATAAGTAGTTTACCGGACGCAACGAACGCGTTGAGTGCCTCTGTCAATTTATGTTTCATCTCGATCGCCAGTAAAATACCGGCTGCAATGTCGTCGCCGTAGGAGAAGCCACCTGGAATCGCGAGGATCTGATAGTCGGTTAGGTTCACTTTGCCAGATATAAGATTTTGGATGTGGACTAACGCAGTCTCAGCACCGGCGAGCCGAAACGCCGTGTCTGTTTCAGCATCGCAGTTAGTCCCTGCGGTTCGTAAGATGAGTACTTTAGGTTTCGTCATTTTTGTCCTTTATAAGTCAGGATTTACGCAAATTTGGTGCGCGATGGTAGATTTTTTTAATTTTAAACCCCCTAAATCCCCCTTATCAGGGGGACTTTAAGAGAAAATGCGTACGATGCTCTCTCCTCGCTGGCGGGGTGTTTTTGCTGGGGTGTTTCCTCTAGTAACCCCGCCAATCTTAGGTGTATAATTAATTGTGGGGTTTACTATAAGAAACATCCCTAAATTCCCCTTATCAGGGGAACTTTAAGAGAAAATGCGTAAGTCCTATGAGTTAAACACACAACTTGCTTAAAGGTTACGAATGCAATGGTGTTTGCCATGCAGATTTCAGAACGTCAATCGAAGTTTCGATAATTGAGTTTCCTGCCCGTCCTTTGACGACGAATTCTGGTGTCTCTGTGACGGTGCCGAGGCAGCCTGTAGGAATACCTTTCATGTGATTTTCGTACGCCTCGCGATGTTGTGGTTCAATCTCCACAATAAAACGGCTGTTTGATTCTGAGAACAGAAGATAGTCATCAGCAGCGGTTTCGTCGCCTGTCGGAATATCGTTAAGATTCAGGGACATGCCGTATCCACCCGCAAATGCCATCTCCGCGGCTGCTACGCCGATCCCGCCTTCAGAGCAGTCATGACACGAACGGACGAAGCCGCTGTTGATAGCCGTGCTGAGCCGTTGCATCGTCAACTTGCCTTCATCAGGACGGACAACTGGTGCGTTGTTACCTATGAATCCATGGATGCCGAAATAGTGGGATCCGCCCAATTCTGCGTAGGTATTACCGACAACATAGATAAAATTGCCGGGCGTTTTTACATCCATTGTAACGGCGCGACGGATATCTGAGATGACACAAATCGCGGATATAAGGAGCGTTGACGGTATTGCGCGTTGTTCACCAGTCGTTGTATCGCTATATTCGTTGTAAAGGCTATCTTTACCGGAGATATAGGGCGTGCCGTAAGCCGTAGCGATGTCATAACACGCTTTTGCCGCGCGGACTAACTCGCCGAGACGATCGGGTTTATCCGGGTTCCCCCAGCAGAAGTTATCCAATAATGCGGTCTTTTCAAGGCTCCCACCCACAGCAACGATATTTCGCAATGCCTCGTCGATCGCCGATGCAGCGCTGATATACGGGTCCACATCGCTATATTTTGGGTTGATACCGTTAGCAACGATGACACCTTTTCGGCTGCCCAAAACAGGCGTAACGACGCAGGCATCGCTCGGCCCGTCGTTAGCCACACCCACGAGCGGATTGATAACCATACCGCCTTGGACTTCGTGATCGTATTGCCGAATGACGGATTCTTTGCTCGCAATGTTCGGGCTTGCGAGAAGTTTCTTGAGGTCGTCCGTGTAGGAGGCGTTTCCAACCCCGATTCCTTTGTCTCGCGATGCCATCTCCTGATGCTTCGGTGGCTGCCAAACGGCCTGTTTTACGGGCTTTGGCAGTCCGTGGTGTAGGAACTCCATCTCTAAATCGGCTACCATCGCGCCTTCGTAGAAAACCTGTAGTCTATGCGTATCCGTGAAAGTACCGAGGACTGTGGCTTCAACGACTTCTGCCTCGCATATCTCCATCAATTCCGATAGATTTTCAGGTGGCACAGCGATGACCATCCGTTCTTGTGCTTCGGAGAGCCAGATTTCCCACGGCGCGAGCCCTTCATATTTCAGGGAGACGCGTTCGAGATGCACCTCAGCACCTACGGGTTCCCCCATCTCACCGACGGCAGATGAGAAGCCGCCTGCACCGCAATCGGTGATTGAACGATAAAGGTTACGATCGCGCGCCTGTAGCAACGCATCAACGATCTTCTTTTCCATGATCGGGTTACCGATTTGCACCACACTGCCGAGATTCTCGGAGGTGTCGTCCAATTCAGCGGAGGAGAAGGTCGCACCGTGGATGCCGTCGCGTCCTGTCTGTCCACCGATAGCCACTACCAGATCACCGGGTTCAACGGATTTCTCGCATCTGTTTCTCGGTATCAAACCCACATTTCCACAGAAGACGAGCGGGTTCGCGGTATAACGGGCATCGAAAAGAATCGCACCGTTCGCGGTCGGGATCCCCATCCGGTTACCGTAGTCTCGGACACCCGCGACAACACCTTTAAAGACGCGTTTCGGGTGGAGTGTCCCCTTCGGGAGCTGCGCGTAAGGTGTATCCGGCATTCCGAAGCAGAAGACATCCGTATTCAGAATCGGTTTCGCACCGAGTCCTGTGCCGAGTGAATCTCGGATGACACCACCGATACCGGTGCCAGCACCGCCGTAAGGTTCAATCGCTGATGGATGGTTGTGTGTCTCTACTTTGAAGACGATATTGAATGTCTCGTCAAACTCGATGATACCAGCGTTATCTGAAAATACAGAGACACACCACGGTTTTGCGATTTCTTCGGTGGCGCGCTGAATATAGGTTGGAAACAGACCGTCAATCTGCTCTGGTGCTTTTCCGTCTTCGATATAGTGGATGATGCTCTTGAAAGTTTTGTGAACGCAATGCTCAGACCATGTTTGTGCAATCGTTTCTATTTCTACATCAGTCGGGTTGCGTCCTAACGCGCCAAAATGGGTTTGGATCGTTTTCATCTCGTTCAGATTCAACGACAATGTTCCCTCTCGGCTGATACGCATCAGTTCAGCGTCATCCGCATTTAGGATGTTTATTTCGTTAACCGTACTGGACATCGCTTCCTCCGCAATTTAGTCGTTGTTTTCTTGAAGAGATTTTGCTGCAAATATTGTCAAGCATAATTCCTCGTTAAAGAGTTCATAGACAGGCGTTTTCCCACTCAAAGGTGGCAACTTGGGTTATTATGTCCCAATCTTGTTTTAGACAGTGGCCCGAATTTCTGATGGCAGTACAAAATATCTTTATCGTTTGGAGGGTTAATTCCGTCTAATTCTTCATACATTAAAAGCACCTTATACAATACAAGGATAATAAATATGTCGCCCCTACGGGGCTTAGTTTCGTAGAGGATGTTGTTTCTATAAACATGTCGCCCTTATAGGGCTGTACATCAATACCTCAAGAAATACCCAAGCCAAAACCCCAAGCAAATAAACCTTACAGGACTCAAGAAGGTTTTCAAAGCTGCAAGATTTATGGCTATGAGCCGGTTCGGTTGGAATGCAGATCGTATGAACCAACGGTATGAAGGTTCTCCGTGTGGCATTCCCCGGGGCGAGTACGCCGCAAAACCGAACCTACTGGGTCTCGGACGGAAGCGGTTATTTTTTTTAAATTGACACTTATGGGTTATGTTCCACGATGCACAGCTTAACAGCCTATGTTCCAAGTTGCTGATTTCATTCTTTAAACGAAGCGGTGACTCGTGGGATGCTCTCCTCGCAGGCGAACCGTTCGATGCTGGACGCACCGACGAAACCGACGGTGTCCGTTTTTTCGTTGATAAACGCTGCTTCCGGTGCTTTTGAGATGGGACCGCCGTGCGCGAGACAGATAACGTTCGGGTTCACCGATTGCGCGGCATCACAGATTTCTTGGACACGCACTGCTGCATCCTCAAGTGTGAAGGCTGTTTCCGCGCCGATGGTGCCGCCGATTGTGGTGCCCATGTGCGCGATAATTACATCTGCACCGACTTTTGCCATGTTTTCCGACTCTTCTGGGTTGAAGACATAGACGATCGTAAAAAGATCCATCTCGTGTGCGATGCCGATGGTCTCGACCTCTTTGTAGAAACCCATGCCTGTCTCTTCGAGTGTCACCCTGAAAGTGCCGTCAATTACACCGACAGTCGGGAAGTTATTCACACCGTCAAAACCGACATCTTTGACCTGTTTAAGGAAGTTGCTCATCCGACGCGTCGGGTCTGTGCCGTTGACACCTGCGATGACGGGTGTCTCTTTGACGACAGGTAAAACTTCGCGTTCTCCCATCTCCATGACGATGGCGTTCGCATCGCCGTAAGCCAACAGTCCTGCACAGGATCCGAAACCTGACATCCGGTAGCGACCGGAGTTGTAAATTACGATGAGGTCTGCGCCACCCTGTTCAGCGAATTTCGCAGTGATGCCTGTTCCTGCACCAACGGCGAGCAGATGTTTGCCGCTATCTAACTCCGTTCTCAATCGTCCTAAAACTTCATCTCGTCTATAATCTGGCATATCTTTGAATTTCCTTGCGGTTAAATGACGTGGGTTTGAACTTTGACGTGCCTTTCTTAAATCCGCTCTCCATTTTGCGGCGTACTCGCCCATAAGCGATCTGCTTCATTACGAGCTACGTTTTTGATGTTGTGAAGCGCGGATTTATAGTCAAATCGAAAAATAAATCAACACTTTAGAAAATAACAAACCTATCCCCAATGCAGGCTGGGTTTGGAACCCAGCCTTCTATGGATGTCTCGTTAATTGTAGGTTTTACTATAATCAGAAATCTCTTACTGACTGCCGACTGCTGACAGCCATTCTGATGGTTATTCATCTCTCGATTTGGCTTGTAAACGTGCAGCTTCACCCGGATTCCCGATGTGCATCGTGTCATAAGCCTGTTCAGAACTTTTGAATGGACCGATACCTTTATGCCCGTGCCAGTCGCCTTGATTCATAATCGGATTGGGCAGCCCTGTCTCCTGTTCTCGTTGGCGGATCCAGCTTTTCATCCGTGTTTCGAGGACATTGACGATATCGGGGTATGTATCGGCGAGGTTGTTATTCTCATCGGGATCTTGGATAAGGTTGTAGAGTTCAACCGGAGGCTTGAAGTGGAAGTCGGGTTCAAGCGCGACGATGAGTTTCCATTCAGGTGTCCGCCAACCGTGTTTACGCATCCACGTGCATTCCGTGATATAGAACTCGCTGTCATAAGACGTAACTTCGCCGTTGATTAAGGCGGTGAGGCTCTGTCCGTCGAATGCTATATCGGTTTCAATGTCTGCGAGTTCAAGGAGTGTCGGCACGAGATCTTTGTGTTGGTTGTAGCCGGAGACCCGTTTCCCAGCAGGTACGTGACCCGGGTAGCGGATAATCAGCGGCACATGCAACGTGACATCATAGAGTCCGTGATGATCGAACCAGCATTCGTGGTCGTAAAGGGTTTCACCGTGATCACCATTGATAACGATAATCGTCTCGTCCATCACGCCGCGCGTTTCAAGGGCATTGAAAAGCGTCTGGATACACGCATCCATGTAAGCGATTGCACCGTCGTATTGCGCGATGACGTAGTCTTTATCGGTGATGCCGGGCGGCATCCAAGAGGCAAAGTAGTCGCAGAACGGTTTAAATTCCATCACCGGTTCCATGGATTTATTGCTCGGATCGCACTCATCACCGTGGTAGAACATGCGTTCGTAAGGCGCGGGCGGGAGATACGGGGAATGCGGGTCCATGTGTCGCAGGAACAAGAAAAACGGTTTTTCGTCGCTCTGATCGATTAACCGATTCAATTCTGGGAGGGTGGTTTTATTCAGGTTTTCCGCTTTCGGACTGCGTCCAGTATCATCAGGTCCCCAGCCAGAGAAGTCAAGATAGGTATCAAACCCACGACCACTCGGTCCGCCGAATCCGACACACGTCGTATCGTAACCTGCTTCTCGTAGGATTTCAGCTAACGTTTTGACCTCTTCGCGGAGCGGTCCTTGGTGCCGTAACGCGACGACTTGTGTGCTGAATGTATCCATGCCTGTGAGCATAGAGGCATAGGCACTCGTTGTCGGGATGTGTGCACTGTAGGTTTTTTCAAAGAGGGTTCCACTCTCCGCAAATCGGTCGATATGCGGTGTTGTGAGTAGAGGGTACCCGTAGCAACTCATGTGTGTTGCGAGGAGCGAGTCAACGCCCATCAATACAATATTTGGCTGTTTCGTCATACTTGATTCTCCTTTTTAATGGTTGTCAGTTAAGAGTGATTTGTAGGTTGGGTTGAACGATGGATGCGAAAAAATTCATGACAGACAAGCAACTTTAGAGGACCTTGAAACCTCTGACTTGGAAAAAAATCCAGTGAAACCCAACGCTTTTCGTTTTCAGCGTTATGTGCTACATATATCGTAGGGGCGTGCTTGCCTATTATGTCTCCCAATCTTTATGCCAGACGAGTGTGTTCTGAACATTATTGTCAAGCACGTCACCAATTTCGAGTGCGTTGAAATAGTCTTCCGGTAAGATGTTTTTCTTGCCGTTGAAGGTGCATCCGTCAGGCATAAAGCCACACGTCATCGCTCGACGATGTGAGAATGTCATGTTCGCACCTGCGCCGTGTGCTGTCAACCCGTTGTGCCATACCATAGAGCCTGCTGGACAGGGCGCTGATTGCGGTTCGAGTTTTTTCCATTCTGGATATACATCGAAGAGCGCACCTATGTTTTCGCCAATACCGACGTTATCAAAGCGGGCAGCTTTGTGCGTGCCGGGTAGGTACCACATACAACCGTTCGCCAGTGTAGCATCGTCTAAGGCGACCCAGAATGAAACGGCATCTCGTGAATCGAATGACCAGTAGGGAACATCAAGGTGCCATGCAGTCGGATTCCCGGACGGTGGTTTAATCAAGGCTTGATCGTGCCATATCCGCATCCCATCAACGCCTGCAAGTTGTGTTGCCATCTTCCCGATTTTTGGATCGTGTACCAGTTTCCGCATACCTGGATGTGAATCTGCCAAACGCAGGCATTGCGTAAAGACCCGTGCATAAAAATTAGATGGATCCAACTGGTTCGTCATGTGTTCAACGGAGGTGCCGAGGCGTGCCTCAACGGATTCATCGGTGCATCGTCGCCATTCTTCGAGTTCATCGGCATCAAGGAAGTTCTCTATGACGAGAAACCCGTTTTTTTGGTAAAAATCTATCTGTTCTGTAGTGAGTTCGTGTCGCATTTTCCAGAGACTCCTTTAGTTCTTCTGACTGAGGGTTTGGTTTGCAAGCACCCTTTACAAAATTGTATCATAGAAGCGATATATAGACAAGGGAATAGTTGTCAGTAACCAAGAACCAGGAACCAGTAAATCAGTTTCCAGTAAAGAGGGTAACTGATGCATCAAGTCTTTCTCTTAACTGGAAAGCGAAGCGCTGTCGTTTCTAACTCTTAACTGGTAACTGAAAACTATAAAATATGTTGAATTGTAGTATGCGATTGTGATATAATGTTCTTAGAGGTTGTAAAAACGTAGCGTATTGTTGTTTAGTCCATATTATTGAGGTAGTCCCGTGAATTGTGAAATGAGCGAAACCCGAATGCGAATCCTGCAACTTCTGAAAATGCGTGCAGGTATGACTGTCGGCCAACTGACCGAAGCATTGCATATCAGCCCGATGGGGGTCCGACAACATCTCGCCATACTTGAAGGAGAGGGATTGATTGAGCATTACCCAGAGAAACAGGGACGTGGTCGTCCGCGTCACATCTATCAGTTAACTGATGAAGCAAACAGTCTTTTCCCCACAACTTATGCTAACTTTGCTGTTGGATTGATGCATGAGGTGGCAAAATTTAACGGCCCCGGTTTCATCAATAAAGTTTTCCGTGGACGCATGAAGTCGCAGCTGGAAACCTATCAACACCGGCTTGCGGGTAAACCGCTCCGTGAACGTATTGAGGAACTCGCGCGTATCCGTGATGAAGAGGGATACATGGCACGTTTTGAAGAGGCTGAGGACGATTACATTTTAACTGAACATAACTGCCCGATCGCGGTAATTGCACAAGAATATCCACACGTATGTGAGATTGAATTAGCACTTTTCCGGCAATCTTTAGGTGCGAAGGTCGTTCGTGAAGAACATCTGATGCAAGGCAGCCACAAATGTTGTTACCGGATTCCGAAGACGAAAGAATAATACAGGACTTACGCACTGCAGGCGGGGTTTCAAACCCTGCAGAAATACCCAATCAAAAACCCTGCAAGGGCTGCGTAAGTCCTATAATAGTTTTCAAGACGAGTGCTACTACGATTTTCAGGATAAAATCTAAAAATGTCGGATCAAACCGGGAGGCGCGGCTTTTTTAAAGAAGCCTTAAGCCAACTTATTCAGCCTGTCGCCGAATTCCTTGATGACAGGATAGGTGAGCATCTGCCAGTTGAAGAACCGAGCGAGCGTGTCCTTTTACGACCGCCGGGCGCATTGCCGGAAGTAGAATTCTTGGAGAAATGCCATCGGTGTGGCAACTGCGTCAAAAACTGCCCCGCGAATGCGATTATCCCTTTAGAGAGTACACGCGCCGACCTTAACAATACACCTTACATTGATCCTGATGCGCAACCGTGCGTTATCTGTGATTCGTTGGCGTGTATGTACGTCTGTCCCAGTGGTGCCTTGCAAACCGTTTATGCAGAAGACATTAGAATGGGTTTAGCGGTTTTTAACGCCGAAACTTGTCTCCGCACTAAAGAAATTGCTTGCACTTATTGCGTTGATACATGCCCTATCGGAGATGATGCGATTCACCTCACAGCAGATGGCATTGTAGAGGTGATGGACGCTGGTTGTACCGGATGTGGGGTCTGCCAGTATGCCTGCCCAACTTCGCCGAAGTCGATAGTTGTTGAACCCCGTATTACCTAAAGTATCATTCATAGATTTTGGAGTACTTGCGTTGTAATTCGCACCTTTTCGCGAGAGATATGTCTGTAATTACACAAATTCTTATACAGGGTGCTGTGGACCGGCAAAGCCTACGCGATATTAAACCACCCTTGGAGTTACCACAAAACCTATTGCCTTACTTCATTGGTGGTGTGACGCTACTCGGCTTTATAGTCGCTTCGATATGGTATTGGATTCAAAAACGTCGTCAAACCTCACCTGTTCCTGTAACACCAGAAGATAATACACCCTTAGCACACGAGGTAGCGTATGAACAACTATCAGTCATCGAGGCTTCAGACTGGCTCACACGTGGCGACATGGAGACGTATCATACCCAAATTGCGCACGTGCTCCGAGAATACATTCGCGCGCGGTATCGAATCCCCGCACTGGAATTGACAACAACCGCATTGCTTCGCGCGATGTTGCACGCGCAGATCGGTAAGCCTTATGTTGAGCGTGTCCAGCAGCTACTCGCTAATTGTGATAGGGTAAAGTTTGCAACCTATCATCCAGAACCCTCAGAAGCATCTGCCCGGATAGCGGACGCACGTTGGATTGTTGATGAGACAAAATTTCTTGATCCATAAACGATATTTTTAGGTTTCACTATAAACACCGAAGAAAAAACTTGACATAATTGAAAAAAATATAGTATGATATTTAATCAAGTTTGTGTGGATGCTCGATTTACGGGAAACGCAAGCTTGGGCACCTAAATTTCATAAACTTTCTATTATCTATCTATAAATTATAAATACAAAATTTATACCTGAAGGGGAGAAACGATACCCCTAATATAGAATTGGCGTAGTAAAAACTGCGTCTATTCTCATCAGATTGATGGATTTGACAAAGGGCAAGTTAGAGAGACAGACAGCTCGGAATCATTAGCAAGGAGGGAAAATAGCGTGTCAGATGAACACAAAGTACTCCTCACTATACCTATGTACCCTGATATGGAACTTGCCGCAGCGAAAACTGGCTCTGTCCTTGCTGAATTGAAGGACTTCAATGAGGAGGCAGTTGAAGAGATTCAACTCGCAATCATTGAAACCTGTATCAACGCTTCTGAACATAGCCAAAGCGAGGATAAGGAAGTTCATATTCAGTTCTTAGTTACGGACGATCAGTTGCAAGTCAAAATTACCGACCGAGGCGTTGGTATAACTGCGGATACACTCGACGGGAGCCGCTTACTCGGTACCGCAGGGGTACACCCTGATCTGCGTAAGCGCGGGAGAGGTTTACAAATCATTAAAGCCCTAATGGATGAGGTGATGATAGAAAGTAGCCCTAACGGTACGACTGTTAGTTTTACAAAAAAGAAGGCTACCGAATAGCGGACTGTGTCGTTTTCACTATGTAGCCAACACAATTTTGAACCTTTCAGAGATAATCCACAAATCTGTGTTTGAATGTAGTGTTAAACGGCATATTTCTCGAAAGCGAAGCGCTGTCGTTTAAAAGCGAAGTGCTGTTGTTTAAATGTATCACCTTTTGTTTTAGAGGCGACTTGCAAGCCCATATTAAAAGCTTGAGAAGGAGGTAAGCGGTTTGTTGAATAAATTTGATATTCAAATTCGCGAGGCGAAAGAGCACGCGATAATTGAGACAACAGGATACCTGAATGATGCCCTTGGAGAGCAGCTTTCCGAGAAGGCACAAGAACTCATTCAGGGCGGTTGTACACAACTCGTGATTAACCTTGAAAAAACAACACTTATTAACAGTATCGGTATATCTATACTCATCGAAATTATAGAAGCACTTGAAGAACGTGAAGGCACTTTAAATTTCTGTGGATTGTCATCTACGCAGGAACGAACCTTTCGCATGATGGCAATTGCGAAATACGCCGGCATTTTCCCAGATGAGGAATCTGCTGTCGCGAATCTATGAACTTTTTCCCAGGCACAGATTTGACCCAGTTCTCAATTGAAGTGCGTTGCTTAGATTTGTAGCGCATTTTTGATGAATCCCGCATTCATGTCACAGGTGTACTAAAAATTAGAACCTACCTTTGGATACAATATTATGAAAGTTCCGAGCAAGCCTTTAGGAGATAGTTTGGGAACCCATAAAACGCAAAATACTGCAGAACAGACGATGGAGCGGCTCATTTTCAGCCTATCCGAGTTGGAACATTTGGGGCAAACACTCATCTCCGGACACAGCAATTTCAATCATTCCAGCAAAACCTATCTCCGCATCACGCTCGGTACCTTGCAAATTAGACGCGGGGCAATATTGCGTTACCACGCGACGGGACAAAACCTCGATGTCGTTGCAGCGACCCCTGAATCCATGTTCGCTCCAATTCCTGTTGAAGAAGATGAAGTGGAGGCTTTATTGCAACATTCGTTTATTGATAACGCTGATCCGCCAGAACCTCTTAAACAGTTCTTCGCTCGGAGTACTGAACTTTCGGAGGCTATTGATATACGACTCTGGGTCCCACTCAAAATTCAAGATGAATTTCTCGGAATGATTGGACTGGGCAAATTTTTAGCGAGGGATACATTAGAGGCGTGGGAAAAGGAATTACTAACAACGCTTACCCACCAAATTTCGATTGCTATCGCCTATTCTCAGATGGTAGAGGGAATCCAGAGCGAAAAATTCCGGTTGTTCATGCTCGCAGAGAGTGCTCCCCAGATCTGTCAGTTGCTACAACCGGAGGATGCTGCAGAACAGGTCGTACAGCAAGCCGTCTCGCTTCTTGACGCTAACGCTGGCGCACTTATGCTTACGCACACCGAGCAGCAGGAACTCGAAATGCACTACGCATTTCCAGAGACCTTGATTGAAGATACCGCAGCACAAGACAACGGCAGCGGATTTGTTATCTCTTACGGTGAAGACACATCCGCGTCTCAAGAACCGACATCCGAAGATGTCCTGAAATCTGTCGTTAAAGAGGGAATCCCGGGGCATTGTCTACCTAAATCCGATACGCTTTTCGGGGGCAAGAATTTAATGGCTGTTCCTATCCCTGGACGTGATGGCGATATCTTAGGTGTCCTTGTCGTTGGTGACAAAGAGGAACGCGGTGGCAGAATTACATCCTTTACGGATGAAGATGTCGTCTTGCTCGATTCTTTTGCCAAACAGGCAGGGGTCGCAATTCAGAACGCACAGCTCCATCAGGAGGCACTTGAGGCGCGTCAATTACAGGCAGAAATGGAGGAGGCGCGCAAAATTCAGGTGAATCTCATTCCTGAGACATTGCCAGACATCCCCGGATACGAAGTCGCAGGACATTATGAACCGCGTGGACCTGTCGGTGGCGACTATTATGATTGTCTCCCTTTATCTACCGGACATTGGGGACTCGCAATTGCGGATGTTTCTGGCAAAGGGATGCAAGCGGCACTGCTTATGGCAACGCTCCGCGCGGGGCTTATCTCGGAATTGTCGCGGGCAGAAAGTACGGAACAAGGGACGCTTAACCAGTCTGCCTTGTACACCGAAATCGCGAACATGGCGATGATACTGAACTCGCTCCTTTACGCCAGCGGTACAGAAGAGAAATATGCGACCTTTTTCTACAGCCATCTTAACCCGGAAACAGATGTGCTCACGACGCTTAATGCAGGGCATAATCCACCACTACTCATCAGAAAAGATGGCTCTTACAAGTGGTTGGGTGAGGATGTTGGGGGTATTCCGCTCGGAATGTTTCCGAACGATATGGTTTCAAGCATTGCCGAATATGAAGCAGAACATGTCCAACTCGCCAGTGGTGATGTCGTCGTATATTATACAGACGGTGTCACAGAGACTGTCAACGTTGAGGATGACTATTATGAAGAGGAACGCCTCGTAGAAGCATCACAAGCATGCAAGGATGAACACGCCGAGGCTATCCGAAAGTATCTTCACAGTTCAGTCATGGAATTTCAGGGAGAAGCGGATCAGTTCGATGATCTCACACTACTTATTTTGAGAAAGCAGTAGGGAATGGTTATAAGTTATAAGTTGTTAGTTGTTGGTTAAAGAGGGTTCTGATTCAGTTGGGAATAATTTTTTATATTTTTAACCCCTAAATCCCCCGTATCAGGGGGACCTTAAGAAGGTGTTGGTGCATTCAAGCCTCTTTATAACTTATAACTATTAACTAATGACTAATAACTATTTCCCTGACAACCCTAATCAGAGAGACAGATGCAACAGAACTCAACGGTAGGACGCACCTTTTTAGATCCGACCACCCTCGCCCGAATTGGGAACCTTGAATTGATCGCAAAATTTGTCGTTGAAGGTTTTATCTCAGGGCTTCACAAGAGCCCGTATCACGGGTTTAGTGTGGAATTCTCGCAATACCGGCAATATATGCCCGGAGACGATACCAAACATATAGATTGGAAAGCCTACGCTCGCACCGACAGGTATTATATTAAGCAGTTTGAGGAGGAGACGAATCTTAACTGTTACTTGCTCTTAGATACGAGTGAGTCTATGGCACATCCGACAGCGGATGCACAGACAGACGAGGCAACTACAGACGGAAACGACGCGGAAACGCCAAGACTAACGAAGTTGAGATATTCGAGTTTCCTCATCGCATCGCTTGCGTATTTTATGGCGAAGCAGCGCGATGCCGTTGGGTTCGCGTATTTTGATGATACGCTTCACCAATACCTTCCGGCGCGGAGTAGCACATCACATTTACACTCGATTTTGCTTACATTGGAGACGCTACAAACAACGAAAAGCACACGGATGGGAACACCGCTGCATCAAGTCGCTGAACGTCTTACGAAACGCGGATTGGTACTCTTCATCTCGGATCTCTACGATGAAAATCATGAAGAGGTCATCGCCGGATTAGAACATCTCCGTTATGAAGGACATGAAGTTATTGTTTTCCATGTGCTTGCACAACAGGAACTTGAGTTCGCTAACTTTGACACAGGACGAAGTTCGGAAGCACTTATCCGATTTATTGATTCAGAAAGCGATGCTGAGATTATCACAACCCCGCAAGCCATTCGAGAGAGTTATCTGAGTAATTTTAACGATTTTCTTAATACCTATAAGCTCGCACTACGGCAAGCAGATATTGATTACAATGTGATAACAACAGCAACGCCAATAGATCTCGCACTGGCTTCTTATCTCGCTAAGAGGCAAGGTGTCCTCTAAATAGTAACCCGTTACGAGTTTGAAACGGCAGCACTTCGTTTTCCAGTAAGAGAAAGATGGATAAATCAGATACCCTTCTTAACTGGTTACTGGCAACTGAAAACTGAAAACTAAAAATAATGTTTGGCTTGACTTTCTTAACAGCCTCTTTTGCAATAGCCGGTGCCATAGGTGCATCTATCCCGCTCATTCTCCATCTATTAAACCGAGAACGGGCAAGACGCTTGGTATTCAGTACTGTGCGTTTCATTCAGATGTCGCATCAGACCAACGTCCGTCGACACAAGTTGAAACGCTGGTTGCTACTACTGATGCGCATTTTGATATTAGCGTTGCTCGGTTTAGCATTTGCACGACCTTTTTTCGCCGCTGATCCGGTGTTCACACAGAAAACGGGTGGAAAACGAAACGCTGTTATTATTCTTGATACGTCTTATAGTATGCAATATGAAGGTGTTTTTGAGGATGCTAAGGCGGCGGCGATCAAGATTTTGGATGGACTTGACGCATCCGATGCAGCCGGACTTATCCTTTCGTCCGACAATGCCCGTGTTGTGGCACCACTCGGTTCAGAATTTTCGCACATTCGGACGGCTGTGAACACTGCAGAGATAACCTATGAACATACGGATTACTTGGATGCACTGCAAACTGCGGATGAGATCCTCCAGCCTATTCCTATCGGTGAGAAACAGGTTTATCTCATCGGGGATATGCAAAAACGAGGGTGGGAGAATTTCATTGAGACAGATAAGCTCAGCCCGAATGTCCAAATGAATTTTATTGATGTACGTGCTGAAAGTCCACAGAATTTCGCTATTACTGCCGTGAGCGTTCCACCTGTCGTGTTAAAAGAACAGAAAGCCTCGCAGCTCGTCGCGCGTGTCCGTAATTTTGGCAATGAACCGGTTGAGAATCTACAGGTCCGCCTTTTTATTGATGATAATATAATTGACACCGTTGAACTTAATATTGAACCGGACGACCTTGCGGATGCCGTCTTCAAAGTTGCGTTTGAGGACGAGGCAACGCATACAGGTTGGGTTGAACTCCCGGCGGACGCACTTGATGTTGACAACAAACGATATTTTACTTTACAAAGTCTACAGTCAATCAAAGTCCATGCAGTCTATGATAAACCGCGGACAAGCGGTCGCTATCAAACTGTAGAAACTTTTTTTATGAAAAGGGCGTTGGAAAGCGAAGCACTGTCGTTTAAATCCGAGAGTGATACCCTGCAGGTCGATTTCACCGAATCTGTCTCCGTACCCAATGCAGCCATACTCGAACGCGTAGATGTTCTTATTCTTGCCAATGTAGCAACGCTTTCTAACAGTGAAGCCGAGCGTGTGAAAACTTATGTTGCTGCAGGTGGCGGCTTGATTGTAACAGTGGGTGATAATATAGATACCGATGCCTATAAACAACGCCTTGGTGGTGAGACCGGATTGATGCCGTGCGAGTTTGTTCAAGCAGTCGGGGACGCGTTTGATCGTGAGCAATTTCGCGTGCTTGCCACGGTAAAGTATGAACATCCAATTTTCGCGCCTTTCAAGGAACCGAATCACGGAGATTTCGGTAAAGCGCGGTTTTACAGACTCTTTCAGGCGGTTCCGACAAAAGATACTACCGTCATTGCATCTTATGATGATGGGAGTCCTGCACTCCTTGAGAAACCTTACGGGAAGCTGGGACGTGTGCTCTGTTTTACCTCGACGATAGATAGAGAATGGAGCGATCTACCTATTCGCGCCGTTTATTTGCCGTTCCTGCATGAGTCTATTAAGTATCTTGCGCTTAAAAGTGAAGACACTATTCCTAATTATCGTGTTGGTGATAACGTTGAACTAAAGATCCCTAAACTTGAAAGTGGGGACGTTGTGCGTGATAAAGCGATTGCAGTTTTTGACCCGAACAATGTTGAGACGCGCTTACGACGGGACGCGAATGTTCCCGGCGTGTCCGCACAAGGCAGCTTCTTTTATAATGACACCGCTGTTCCTGGGATTTATTCAGTCCATGCGTCTGGTGCAGACGCGTACGCTTTCGTCGTCAATGTTGACACAACAGAGTCTGACCTGGCAGCGCGTGATGTGGAAGAACTAACAAGTATGCTGAAAGGTGCTGCAGATGAATCGGTGGAGGAGAAACCGGCGGCAGAACTTGTGGCGCAGTACCGCGAAGATGTTGAGAAAAACCAGAGTGTATGGGTTTATCTTATGTTGGCGGTTTTTGCTTTGGCGGTAACAGAAATGTTTCTTGCCAATCGCATTTAGATTTTTAACTTTAAAACATTTAAAAACATTTCTTTTAGAGTCGCTTGTGTCGTTATCGCAAGTTTCAGATGAAATAAATCAGAACCCCGATTTTTTGACCATCAACTCGACTCCGAACATAATATAGAAAGGCACGAGTTGATGATCAAAGCGGAAAAAATCGGTGAGGAACCGAATAATTAAAAATATGAATTTTGAAGCAAGCGCGCCGATTGAGGTGCCCAAAATCGTATCAGATGAGCAGACCCAGTTTTTTATAGACAATGGGTATCTTGTTGTCCCAGATCTGCTCTCCCTTGATGAGATAGAGGAGTTACGACAAGACGCTATCACGATCGCCAGAGGTGGCCATCCGTGTGACAACCTCCAACCGCTTCCTGATGATATTAGCGATACGGAGGTCATTAGTCGTATTCTCTGTATTCATCAACCGCATTATGTCAGTCCCATTATTGAGAAGTACGTCAAGCACCCGAAAATCTGCGGGATCTTGAGCCAAATTGCCGCTGCACACCTCCCACATTGGGATGGGAGCGTCAAGTGTATGCAGTCCATGCTCTTTGTTAAGCCACCTGATTTTCAGGGTCAGGCATGGCACCAGGACGAGATCTATATTCCGACCCGTGATCGTTCGCTAATCGGTGCTTGGATAGCGATGGACGATGCTACAGTGGAAAACGGGTGTTTATGGATCCTCCCCGGTTCACACCGTCGCGGTTATCTCTATCCACAGAAGGCTCATGAAAATCCAGATGAGTTTGATTTTGCGGAGGAAAGCTACGGCTTTGATGATGCGGATGAGATACCAGTTGAAGTTACAACGGGAACGTTAGTTTTCTTCAACGGATATTTGCTGCACCGCTCCCGTAAGAACCGCGGTAATACGTTTCGTAGGGTCTTGGTGAACCACTACTGTAACGCTTGGTCACTTTTACCGTGGTCAATTCGAGAAGGGGAACGTCCAGCAAGTGCGGATCGGCGATGCATTGTTCCGGTCTCTGGGGTCGATCCTTATGCATGGAAAGGTTATGATGAACCTCCCAAAAATGTTTCTTTGCGGACATGTAAAGCCGTTCAGCAAATAGAGGAGGCATCAGATGCAGATTGATAGTTTATCTGAGCTCAGGCAGGCATTAGAGACAATGTTTTCTCGAATTGAGACAGGGGAAGATATATTGGAACAATTGGAGCGGATTAACGTGTTGTATCAAGAACTTCCAGCGACAGCACCCAAAATGCTGAGCCACTATCTTGAACGGAAAAGTTACACAAAAGCGTTAGCACTGCTTGAAACTCTATAGGTGAGAAAATATGGAGAGAACGGATGGCCGTCGGCCAGATGAGATGCGACCGGTTACGATCAAAAGACACTATATCAAACACGCAGAAGGTTCAGTTCTCGTTGCAACTGGCGATACCCGTATTATATGTACAGCCTCCGTCGTTAACCAGCAACCCCGTTTTATGCGCGACCAGCGGATCAAGAAGAAGGGTTGGGTAACCGCCGAGTATTCCATGTTGCCACGTTCTACCTCTGAACGGATGCAGCGCGAAATAACCCGGGGTGGTGTTAGCGGCAGAACACAGGAGATTCAACGCCTGATTGGTCGCTCCTTACGCGCTTCTGTAGATCTGTATGCCTTAGAAGAACACACGGTCTGGGTCGATTGCGATGTCATCCAAGCCGATGGCGGTACGCGCACTGCTTCAATTACAGGGGCATTTATCGCTCTCTGGGACGCTTGTCAAGCACTCGTCGAAAGTGAAAGGATCAAAAATTTTCCTATCATCGATAATATTGCCGCGACAAGTGTCGGACTTGTCAATGGTGAAGCACTCTTGGATCTCTGTTACACTGAGGATTCAACAGCGGATGTTGATATGAATATCGTTATGACAGGGAGCGGGCAGTTTATAGAGATACAGGGTACCGCAGAGGAGAAGCCTTTTACGCGCGACGATTACAATCAAATGTTAGATCTTGCTGTAGGTGGGATACAACAACTTGTCCGACTGCAGAATCGGATGATGTTGGAGAACTTAGATGAAGCTTGTACTGGCGACGCATAACCAAGGTAAGGTCAAGGAGCTCACGAAAATGCTCCGTAGCGACGCAGGCACTTTACAACAGATAGAGGTGGTCTCCTTAAAGGCGTATCCCGATGCTCCCGAGGTCGTTGAAGATGGCGAAACATATATGGAGAATGCCGCTAAAAAAGCATCTGCTATTGCTGAATATACAGGTTGTCTTGCCCTTGCTGATGATGCTGGATTAGAGGTAGATGCGCTCAACGGTGCCCCAGGTATTAATTCTAAACGTTGGGCAGGTGAGGATGCTACGGATGCTATCCGGATTGCGAAACTCCTCCAAGCGCTTGAAGGGAGCACTGATCGCCGCGCCCGTTTTATCGCCGCAATCGCAGTTGTACACCCTAATTCTGTTCCTAAAGGCGTACTCGGTGTTTGTGAAGGATACATCACACACGCGCCTAAAGGCGAGACCGGTTTTGGCTATGATCCGGTGTTTGTACCGGACGGCTATGAGCAGACTTTCGCAGAATTGGGAGAAGATATAAAAAATCAAATCAGTCATAGAGCCAAGGCCTTGCAACAAGCACTCGCCTTGCTTTAGTCGTTATCAGGTAAGATAGAAGTCGCTCAGCGGTCAGCACTCGGAAAGAGGCATTGATTAACGAAAACCTCGGACGGATAGCCGATGGCTGATAGCCGACAACCAATAAAGGAGAAAATGGCAGCACTTAACGATTTACGCAACGGGTTGGTTATCCGACTCGACAACATTGTTTATACTATCGTCGATTGTCAGCATGTCAAGCCGGGCAAGGGCAGTGCCTTTGCCCGAACGAAGATTAAACGTGTCTCTAACGGTGCCGTCTTGGATCGGACGTTTCGTTCTAATGAGACTATTGAAACCGTTAGACTTATGGATCACCAGATGCAGTACATGTACCGGGATGGTGATGTCTTGTGGTTTATGGATAACGAGTCATTTGAACAGCACACACTTCCTATGAGCCTCGTCGAGGATAGTTTGAAGTTTCTCAAAGAAGGGGAAACTGTCACCGTCAAAATGGATGGGCAAGTGCCACTTGCCGTTGAACTCCCGAACTTCGTTGAACTTCAAATCGTAGAGACCGATCCCGGATTACGGGGTGATACCGTCAGTGGTGGATCCAAACGTGCCACACTTGAGACAGGAGGGGTTGTTAACGTTCCTCTATTTGTTCAAAACGAAACGCGTATCAAAGTTGACACCCGTACGGGAAAATATGTAGAAAGGATATAGTATCAGTTACCAGTTACCAGTTACCAGTTAAGAAAGATGCGCTCTTCTACTGTTAACTGGAAACTGGAAGGCGTACTCGCCGTACTGGAAACTGGTTACTTGAAAAACAGAAATGCGTCAAAACAGATCCAAGGATAAATCTGAAAACGAAGTGCTGTCGTCTGAATCCGCGGAACAAGACTACAGTGATGTCCTCGAACTCGTTGAGCAGTTGGCAGAGGTACTCGACCGTGCTGACCTAACGGAAGTACGCATTCGGGACAACGAATTTGAGGTGCAAGTCTCCAGGGAGCGACGGAGTTTAGTTGAGTACGAACAGCCGCCGCTGCAACGCATAGCGACAAGTGTCGCGACCGGAACGCCGCAGATACCTTTAGAAGACACGGATGTAGAGGTGAACGCGCAACCAGAGAATGAATTCATCAATGCACCGATGCCTTCACGCTTCTACCGTTCTCCTACACCTGAAGAACCGCCTTTTGTAGAAGTTGGGGATGCCGTTACTACCGGTGAACCCGTGGCTGTCCTTGAAGTTATGAAGACTTACAATCCAGTGGAAGCCCCATTTAACTGTGAGATAGTGGAGATTCTTGTTGAAGATGGTGATGCCGTTGAGTATGCACAGCCTCTGTTCCGAGTGAAGCAGACATAATGGTTATAAGTTATAAGTTATAAGTTATAAGTCTGTTTTTTGATCGACCCATGTTTTCTTCTCACGCTTGTTACGCTTAGGGGGTAATGGCATTACAAAGAGATGGCAGACCCTCAGAACCCTCTTAACTTATAACTTATAACCAACAACTAAAAACTATTTTATGATAAAAAAAATACTGATAGCAAATCGCGGTGAAATCGCTGTCCGCATCATCCGCGCCTGTAAAGACATGGGCATTAAGACGGTAGCGATTTATTCAACTGCTGATAAAGATGCCCTGCACGTTGAACACGCTGACGAGGCGTACTGTATTGGTCCAGCACCCTCATCAGCGAGTTATCTCAAATACTCAAGTATCATCACTGTCGCGGATTATGCCAACGTCAACGCGATACACCCCGGCGCGGGTTTTCTCGCGGAGGATGCACAGTTTGCTGAGATGTGTGAGGCACACGAAATAAAGTTCATCGGACCCTCTGTTGAGAATATTCGGACGATGGGCAACAAGGTAAAGGCACGCGAGACTGCCGCGAAGGCTGGCTTGAAACTTATACCCGGTAGCCAAGGCGGGAGACGCAGAAACAACAAAAAAGGGACGGTTGACACTGCCGAGGAGGCTGTACAACTCGCTGAGAAAATCGGTTATCCTGTTGGTATTAAAGCCGTTGCAGGCGGTGGTGGGCGCGGTATCCGAATCGCAGAAAATCGCCCGAGCCTTTTTAACCTTTTTCACACCGCGAAAGCAGAGGGTGAAGCCGCTTTTGGCGACGGTGATGTCTATATTGAAAAATGGATTGAAGAGGCACGGCATATTGAAGTACAAGTTTTAGGCGATGGGCACGGCAATGTTGTCCATTTAGGTGAACGTGAATGCTCTATCCAGCGTAAGCAACAGAAACTCCTCGAAGAGGCACCCGCTGCTTCAATTCCCTCTAAACTCCGCTCCGAAATCTGTAAAGCTGCTGCAAAAGCTGCAAAAGCGGTTGGCTATGTGAATGCTGGAACTATTGAATTTGTTGTTGATAATAATGATAATTTCTATTTCCTTGAGATGAATACGCGGATTCAAGTTGAACATACGATCACTGAGAGTATTACTGGTATTGATCTCGTTAAGGAACAGATCCAAATCGCAATGGGGCAGCAACTCGGATACAATCAATCTGATATTGAGATTCAGGGGCACGCTATTGAATGCAGGATTAATGCCGAAGATCCTGCAAATCAATTCATGCCTTCGCCGGGACTCGTCACCGCCTATGATCCGCCCGGCGGTATCGGTATTCGAGTTGATGGTTATATCTATACCGGTTATACTGTGCCGCCGCATTACGATTCACTTGTGGCGAAACTCATCGCAACGGGCAAAGATCGCGAGGAGGCGACTGCTCGGTTACGGCGCGCATTGTCTGAGTTCAAAATTGAGGGCATAAAGACGACTATTCCGCTCTATAAAGAGATTATTAATGATGAACGTTTTCGCGGCGGAGCGATTTTTACGAACTTCTTGGAAACATATTTTTAAGTTTCCTTGCGGTTCGGTGAGGTAGATTGGTGGTTTTCAGTTTCAACTCCGTATACCCGCTTTCCATTTCATTACAAGCTATATCTCTTTTTTTCTCAAAAACCGTTGCAGTATTCGCAGTTTTTATTCTCACATCCATTACTGTCAATGCGGTTACTTTTACCGATGTCACAAACGAAGCCGGTATCCATTTTCAGCATTCAAGTGGAACCCGTTCGAGTCTACTCCCCGAAGACATGGGCTCTGGTGCCGGTTTTGCTGATATAGACAACGATGGCGACATCGACCTCTATATTGTCAATATTCCTCATTCACTTACACAAGATGTCAGTCCCAATAGCAAAACAAATGTGCTCTATCGTAACAACGGCGATGGTACGTTTACGGACATAACGCATACCGCAGGTGTTGGGCATCGTGGATACGGTATGGGGTGTGTCTTCGCAGATTACGATGGCGACGGCAATATTGACCTTTATGTAACGAATTATGGCGCGAACGTCCTCTATCGCAACAACGGCGACGGCACCTTCCGTGATGTTACGGAAACGGCTGGTGTCGATTGTGAATTATGGAGCACGGGTGCCGCTTTCGCGGATGTTGATGGCGATAATGACTTGGATCTCTACGTTTGCAACTATGTCACCTATGATTTGGATAAACTTGAACAGATGCAGGAGGAGTCCTTACAATCCGGTAAACCTGTGCCGAGTGCTCTGAACCCGCATGTCTTTGAACCGCAAGATAACGTCTTCTATCGTAATAACGGAAACGGTACCTTTACGGATGTCACTGCTGAAATAGAGATAGCCGCACCGGGCGGTAGAAGCATGCAGTGCCTCTTCAGCGATTTTGATAATGATAACGACTTGGATCTGTATGTTGCGAATGATACCTCTGTGAACTATATGTATCGTAATGATGGTGATGGCACTTTCACCGATGTGAGTGATGAATCGTGGGCAGCGGATTTTCGGGGTTCTATGGGACTCTCTGCTGGCGATTATGATGGCGATGGTGATACCGATCTCTTTATCAGCCACTGGGTTGATGAAGAAAACGCGCTTTACAGAAATCTTTTGAAAGAGGACGCGCCGAGCGAAAGCGAAGCGCTGTCGTTTAAACATATCAGATTTGTTGATGAATCCTATTCTGCAATGCTGGCTGAGGCGGGGATCAAACAGATCGGATGGGGCACAGCACTCTTTGACTATGATAACGATGGTGATTTGGACATCTTCGTTACGAATGGGAGTACCTTCCAAGAACTGGAAAATCCAGAAGTACTCATTCCACAAGCGGATGCTTTGTATCGCAACGATGGCGATGGCACTTTCACCGATGTTAGCGACAGCAGCGGAATCACAGTGCTCCCGATACGTGTAGGGCGCGGTGCTGCATTTGGAGATTATGACAATGATGGCGATGTCGATATTTTTATTGTTAACAACCACGCGCCACCGACTTTATTGCGCAATGATGGCGGAAATCGCAACAATTGGCTCCACGTCGAATTGGTTGGAACGGACGAGAACCGAAATGCTATCGGCGCGAAGATTCAACTCAAAACAGCGGATCGGACACAGATACGGGAGATTTACGCCGGGGACAGTTATATGTCCTCTAACAGTTTGGTTGTTGAATTCGGCATTGAAAACGCTACACAGATTGAGACTTTGCAGGTTATATGGTCGAATGGAGAGGCACAAGCACAGTATAATGTGCCAGCAAATCAGCGAATCCGGGTGACGCAAGAAAGCAAAGCACTGTCGTTTGAATAAGAACCGTGGACTCGAAAGATGGAAGGATAGCGAAATATCTACTCTTTTCACGCTTTTGACCCTCCAAACCCAATGAGAATGTTACAATGAACACCCGTTTCTATTTACTCATTTCTATATTTTTAATTCTGATCGCGTGCGGCGAGGATGCTACAATTAAGCGCGGCAAAGCATTTCTTGAAACGGGCGACACGGCTGCTGCCATTCAGCAGTTTGAGACGGCACTTAAGCAGAATTCTTCCAATGCGGAGGCTTACTATCAACTCGGTTTGGTGTATGAAGGATTAGGCGATACGACGCAAGCCAGTAACGCCTTCAGAAGTGCAGCAAAGTTGGCTCCCAAACGTGCAGAAATCACACTTGCACTCGGGCGCGTCTATTGGCACAACAATGACCGTTCCCTCGCGCTTGTTCAGTTTCAAAGTCTCTTAATCGGTTCTCCAAAAAAAGAGATTCTCCTTCAATTAGCAGGACTCACTGGCGATGCTTACCACGTTCAACGTCTCCGGACGGAAGGCAGCGACGATTATGAACAGACCTTTACCGAGAAAGGGAATATCATGACGTTTACTGCGAAGTACAATGATGATTATAGTCCGGCAATTTCACCCGATGGAAAGTCGGTCGTTTTCGCATCGAACCGTCTCCAGAACGCCGAATTATATCTCATGGATCTCGCCGATCGCTCATTACGACAACTCACACATACCGATGAACTTGACGAATACATGCCCGCTTTTTCGCCAGACGGGAAATCGATTGCCTTCGTTACAGAACGGACGCGCGGTGGTATGATGCTCCCGCCTGTCCAAGCGAGTGGTTCGGATCCGAGTCGCGCATCTATCTACCTCATGGACGTTGATGGTCGGAACCAGCGTCCGCTGGTTGACGCAGATGGGGCGGATCGCGCACCCGTTTTTTCACCTGACGGACAAAAAATTGCTTTTGAGTCTAAGGCACCGATACAGGAAGCCGCGGGTACGCCGGGGAGTACTGAGAATAACGACACATTGGAAATCTATGTCATTAATATTGATGGCACCAATAGGATGCAGCTGACGCATAATGATGTAGATGATGGACATCCCACATGGTCTCCAAACGGGAAGCAGATCGCTTACACGGCTATGGTGGCGGACATCTATCAGATTTTCACTGTTAAGGCAACAGGTGGCACGCCAAAGCAGTTGACCTTTTCAAATGCCAGCCATTATCACCCAATCTTCAGCCCAGATGGTAAACGGATTATCTATGTGTCAAATGCCCATAGTCATTATACACTCTGGATGATGGATATTGACAGTAGGAACAAAACTCAGCTCACAAACTACATCGGCGCACATTTTGAGCCCAGTCTCTCGCAAGACGGAAAAAAGTTAGTATTTAGCTCTGACCGTTCGGATCACATGCGAATCTATCTCATGGATTTGACACAACCCGTTCAGAAAGAAGCGTTGAAGGCGAGATTGGCGGGGGAATAGTTATCAGTTTTCAGTTAAGAACTGGTGTTGAGAACATTTTCTGTTACTGCCACAAGCGTCCTCTTTAACCGATAACTTTGACCAACAACTCGTCTACAGATACTTTTGTTAAGGCGCGAGTTGTTGGTCAAAACTAATAACCATTATGCGAAAACTTTATTTTTTTCCCCTGATTCTCCTCATCATTATCGGTTGCGATGCGGATACACCGCCAGATAAGATGGATCCTCAATTGGCTGCGCAGTATCAGCGCGGTATTGATGCTTTAGACAGGCGCGACTTCGCCGAAGCGGAGCAAGCGTTTCAAACGTGCTTACAGATGAATGCTAACGCACACCATGCTCGAATGCAGCTCGCGCGGACCTACATCAGACAGCAAAAATTCGCGCCCGCTGAGGTGGAATTACAGATGTTAATAGGACTCCTCAATCAGGCACCTGAAGCAAAGGATAGACTCTCAAGGGCGTATCTGACATTAGCGCAGGTTTTCAGTTACCAACAACGATTTTCTGATTCTACTGTTGCGCTCACCCGTGCGCTGGAGGTGAATCCGGATGATACCAACGCACGCATTCGGTTGGGTTATTTCTTAGGCGCGCCGCAACAGATGCTCGTGCCTGATCTCTCGGCATCCAAACGTCAATTTGAGAAGGTTCTCGAGATTGAACCGAACAATCCAGAAGCCATGCTTCAACTCGGTTTGGCGGAATTCCGTTTGGGTGAAGCCGACAAAGCCGCTGAGCGATTTGAGAATATCATCCAAAATTACCGTCGCCACTCCGGGGCATACTATTACCTCGGGGTCTACCATCTCCGACACGGGAACCTTGAAGAGGCTGTGACGAATTTCAAAGAATCGCTCCGCCTCAAACCCCGGGACCCTGAAACGCTATGGAACCTGTGGACGGCTTATGGCAAACTCGGTGGATACCCCGAAGAATTACCAGAGGAATTCAAAATAGCCGTCAGCCGTCAGCAAAAAGATTCTCTTGCTGACCGTCGAAAGCCGATAGCCGATAGCCAATTTATTGATGTTGCCCCCGATTTAAAGATGGACAAAGTTGACGGTGGACGTGGTAGCGCATGGGGAGATTACGATAATGACGGCGATCTGGATATCGTCGCAGTCGGCACTTACCAACCGCACGCGTTGTATCGTAATAACGGTGATGGCACGTTCACTAATACTGCAGAACAAGCAGGCATCGCTGATCCGAGAGGCGGTTGGGGATCACTGTTTGCGGATTATGACAACGACGGTTATCTTGACCTCTATATCACCCGTGGGGGGTGGTCGGGTGCGGCGGAAAATACGCTCTACCACAACAATGGTGATGGCACGTTCACGGACCTCACACACACCGCAGGGGTCGCTGACCCGCAGAGTAGTTTTTGTGCGGCTTGGGCGGATTACGACAACGATGGCTACCTCGACCTCTACATCGCGGACGGCGTTATCGGCGATGGTGCTGCCAATGTCTTATATCGTAATAACGGTGATGGCACCTTTACCAATACCGCTGAAAGTGCGGGGGTCGCGAATACTGGCAATTCGCTCGGAACGGCTTGGGGGGATTACGATAAGGACGGGTATATTGATCTGCATGTCGTTAACTTTGGGCAGTCCAATGTCCTGTATCGCAACAACGGTGATGGTACGTTCACCGATGTCACGCCAACAACCGGCATGAATATCCCTGTTACCGATGCCTTTGTTACCTTCTTTTTAGATGTAGACAATGATGCGGATTTGGACATCTTTATCTCGAATTCGGGTTCATTCCAAGCCTTTATCGCAGGGCAAATTACTGGGACTGCACCGCACAATGGGGACCGCCAAGTACTTTACCGCAATAATGGTGACGGCACTTTTACTGATGTCACCCGTGAATCAGGACTCTATCATGCCTTTGGGGCGATGGGGGCAAACTTCGGTGATATTGATAGCGATGGTTATCTGGATATTTATCTCGCTACAGGTGCACCGCAGATGGGCAGACTCGAACGCGACGCGCTCTTTCGCAACAACGGTGACGGCACTTTTACTGATGCGACTTTCACGTTGGGGTTAGGCAACATCGGAAAGGGGCACGGCGTAACTTTCGGCGATATTGATGCTGATGGCGATGTTGATATCTACGTGCCTGTCGGCGGTGCGTTTATCGGGGATCAGTGGCACAATCTCTTCTACCAAAATACCGGTGCCGGGAACAACTGGATTAACTTAAAACTGGTCGGGGTTAAGAGTAATCGAGACGGTATTGGGGCTAAGGTGACTTTGCGGATTGGTGATAACCTGGTCTACAGGGAAGTTAGCGGTGGATGCGGTTTTGGTTCAACGAATAGCCTACCTCTTGAAATCGGTCTCGGAACCCATACTAAAATTGACACGCTTGAAATCGTCTGGCCCTCCGGTCAGGTGGATACGCATCGGAATTTATCTGTCAATCAAAAGCTCATTATTACTGAGGGAGCCGGTCTATGAAGGGCATTGGATGGAAGACAGAAAAGATAGAAGACAGGAAGGATGGAAGAGTGGGCACCCATTCCTCCAGTCTTCCAACCTTCCACCCGATATCTGCTTTGCTTTCAGTCGATGAGATGGCACTCTTCGTTGATTACTATCAATTGACGATGGGGCAGGCGGATTTCGATGGAGAAAATAACGCTGTTATCACTGCGAATTACTATGTCCGCAAGATCCCACAGGGACAATACCTTATCGCTGCTGGGTTGGAACAGGTCATTCACTACATCTTAAATTTGCGTTTTACAGATGCGACGCTCAGCTGGTTGGCAGAACGTGGCGATCTGCATGCTGACTACCTCGCTTCGCTGAAGGATTTCCGTTTCGGTGGTTCTGTTTTCGCTGTTCCTGAAGGTACGCCTGTTTTTCCCAACGAACCGATTATCAACGTCACGGGTAGATCGCGAGATGTCCAGCTTTTTGAGACCTATCTGCTCTGTGTGATGAATTTCCAGACGCTGATTGCCACGAAAGCCTCACGGATCGTGCAAGCCGCACGAGGTAAACCCGTTTTTGACTTCGGGGCGCGACGCGCACACGGCAGGGATGCAGGTATTCTCGCTGCGCGTGCCTCCTTTATTGGTGGTACCAGTGGTACATCTTTGGTGCTTGCAGGATGGTATTTCGATATCCTTTACGTCGGCACGATGGCACATAAATTCGTCTCCGAACGTCCTACTGAGTTAGCGGCGTTTCGGGATTATGCTACAGCCTTCCCGAATAACACAACCCTCCTGATTGATACCTACGATACGCTTGATGGTGCGCGAAACGCGTGCATCGTCGCGAAAGAGATGGCGACGCGCGGTGCAAGGTTACGCGCCGTCCGACTCGACAGCGGGGATCTCTTGACTCTCAGTAAACAGGTGCGTCGTATCCTTGACGCTGAAGGACTTGATTACGTCCAAATTATCGCGAGCCATGATCTTGATGAATTTCAGATAGACACTTTGCTCGAAGACGGTGCACCGATTGACAGTTTCGGGGTTGGCACGCGGCTTGCCACGGGTGCTAACTTTAACCCTCGGACAGGTGAAGGTGGGACCTCTGCACTCGGTGGTGTCTATAAGTTAGTGGAAAGTGATGGCAGACCTGTCGGAAAACAGTCGCTCGATGAACCGTCCAAGGCGACGGTACCGGGCAAGAAGCAGATCTATCGTTTAACCGATACTGTTGGAAATTATGCTAAAGATTGGGTAACACTATGGGGTGAAAAGGTTTCTGAGGGGGAACCGCTTCTTGTACCGATTATCCAAGATGGGGAATTAGTCTATGAGTTTCCAAACCTGCGTGACATTCAGGCACGGACGACCACAGAACTTGAAAAATTACCCGATTCACATAAGCGTTTGACACAAGCAACACCTTATGCTGTGCAGCTGGATTCTTCGCTCTTGGCGCGTTTGGATGGAACATCCTAATAGGTTTTCCGCCGCAAGAACAATAAGTTGTGAGCACTGTGAAAAGTTAGTCCGATTTTGTTGTTTCTGTTGAGAGACGTTTTATGTGTGCTTCGAGGAACTGCATTACTGCATCAGCATCGGTAGCTGGGAGGTTGCCGAGCATGCCCGCCTCTTCTATGAGCATCGTCATTTGGACCGGATTGTGTTTAAGTAAGGTCTCCGCATTTTTGTAGTATTCTATGGCGAGCCTATTTTCAGCACGTTTCTCACTTATCGCGGCGAGATAAACGTGTGCAGCAGCGAGACGTGGGGACCGCATGCGGTTCTGGATGAACTCCTCAAATACGGCGCGTGCTTCGTCGTAACGATTGTCATCGTAATGGACACGACCAATGCGAAATTGCGCTCTATCGGCGAAACTATCCTTATATCCGCCAGCGAGATACCGATCGCGTTCTGGATAACCAATGGTTATCTTATAGGCTTGCAAGGCTTCGTTGGAGCGGTTCAGTTTTCTATAGAGTTCACCCAACTGGAAATTTGCCATCATTGCTTGCAAAGTATCGGGATGCGAGGTGATGACACTTTTATAAACGTGGAGTGCTTCATTAGGAGCAGAGAGTTGCTTGGCATAAACAAGTCCACTACGATAAAGTGCTTCAGCGGCGTAGGTTGAATCAGGATGATGTTTTGAGACTTCTTGATATACTTCAATAGCCTTGGGATAGTCCTGCAGCTGTCGTTCATAGATCGTGCCAATTTGCAATCGCGCGCGTGCTGCGTTTGGAAGTGTCAAGGTGTTGTCTTGAAGTTGCTCACGTAAGTTTTCAATCGCTGTGAGGTGTTGAAGCGTAGAAAGTTGTGCCGCGGCTTGCTCTGCTTGAGGGGTATGCGGGGATCTGGCAATGAGATTTCGAGCGATATCTAACGCTTTAGAGAAACTTCTATTTGCGCGTGCTGTGTTCAATCGTTCTAATTCCTTTTCTGCCATCTGCTTGGAGAGTTCTCCAATTTTCTTACCAATTTCCGCTTTCACTTCAGATATACTCTTATCGTGCATCGAGATCTGCCCTAAATATTCAGGTGCCAGTTGTGGCAGATAGGCATGAAGGAACGTTTCAAAAGCCTCAATCGCTTTCGGATAGTTCAAGTTTTTCTCGTGACAGACCGCAGTCCAATAGAGAACGGCGTGCATGTTCCAGAAGTTAGGATATTTCTGTTTCAGTTTCTCAAACACAGGGATCGCTAACGAGTATTTTTCAGCTGTACGATGGATGTTTGCCATTTGGAAGAGTGCCTCAGCAGCGAAGTTGCTCGTTGGGTAATCGTCAACAACTTTTCTATACGTTGCCATTGCTAAGGCGGATTGGTTAAGAATAGTATGCCTTAAATTTGCGATGCGCCATCTCGCTTCTGGGGCAACGGTCGCCTCTGGATGTGCTTTTAAGAGTTCCTCATACTTTGAGATCGCCTTTTCGGGTTGGTTAAGTTGCGATGGGTTCCTATAGAGTTCAGCGATCTGGAATTGGGCAATAATGCCAAGAGGCCTGCCTTTGTATTGGATGGCGATGCGTTGCTGTTGTCTAAGGTCGTTGAGGGCAGTATTGATGTCCCGAATTTTCTGTAATCCAGTCTTATGAACGAAATGGGAGGCAGGGGCGAGTTTAATGAGTCTATCGTAGGTTTCGATAGCGTCTTGGTAATTCCCCATGCGACTGTGGACATCGCCTTTTTTGATGATCGCAAGGTAGAGCTCCTGCGGGGCAAGCCCTTTTTTTTCCAGTTTTAGGATTTTATCGTAAGCCGCAGCAGCCCTGCTATACTGATGGGTGTAGTTATAATGGATTTCTCCGATTTGGTGGTAGTACCAGCTTTTGACATCAATATCATTAGCGGACTCGGCAAGTCCTTCAAGTTTATCACTGGCTTCCGTATAACGTCCCGCCTGAACTAAGGAGTTCACTTCATCAAATTGCGCGTGTGCAGATAGGCTGAAGAGAATGAGCAGCATCGCGTGTAAGAGAAATGTAAGCCTGCTTGACGTTTCCATGCCTAATATCCCTATTGTGCGGTTGAATCCCCAGATTGAAGGCTCTGAAGATGTTTATCCGCTACTTTCGTCCAATTGGTGCCGTGTGCCTGTTCTTTCATTCGGTGGAGTTGGCTTTCTGTTTCCCATGCATCGTTTCGGAGATGATGTGTAATCAATACCTCCTCTAAGTTCCGTTGGATGCCTTGCTGGCGATACTCTTCGATACGGGCATCAGCAGATTGAGACTCGGTTAACCGAAAGGTCTCTTCTGATTGGAAGGGTTTTCCGATGAGGACAACAGTGGTGATCAAAGCGATAGCAACACTGCTTACCGCAGCAGTTTTGTACCAACCAAAGGGAGATCCGCTACTCACAAAATAGGCACGGATGCGTGAGAGCAACGTCTGTTCTTGTGTCACAGCGAGCCGTTTGTACACGTTCATCTCAATGTTCTTGAGAGCGACTTCAGGCACAGTGAGTTCGTCTTGTGCTTTATCTGTCAAGTCGAGAACAGCTGTGTAGGAGGCTACAGCCTCAGAACAATCTTGGCAATGCTTGAGGTGTTCTTCAAAGGGCTCTTCTTCTGCGGAGGGCAGAAGTTTGGAAGCATAATCAATTGCTTGCCCTTCAGATTTTTTACATTTAGGCATAATAAACACTTCTCCTTTCAAATTTCGTTGTTTTCCCACAATGGACGTAGGAGTGTTTGTAGCCGTTTTACTGCGCGATGGAGGTGGATTTTTACGGTACCTTCCGCCATATCCAGTGTTTCAGCAACCTCTTTAAGTTGCAAACCTTCGTACCGGCTTAGCATGAAGACTGCTTTTTGTTTTGGAGAGAGTTGATCAACTGCTTCACGAATCAGGAGACCCCGTTCTTTCTCTTCCAGCTGCTTCTCTGGATCACTATGGAGATCGGTAGCAACGAGACGCGCTTCGGGAATTTCTGTGTCCTCCAACGCATAGACAGGGTGACGCGCTTTGGCACGATGGTAATCGATAGCAAGATTGGACGCAATCTTGTAAAGCCATGTCGAAAATTTGGCTTTTGGTTGCCAACCTTCTAAGGCACGGTACGCTTTGAAGAAAACTTCGATGGTGATGTCTTCGGCATCCTCGTAATTTCTGACTGAACGCAATAGGTACGAGAAAATCTTGGATTTGTAGCGTTTCATCAACTCATCAAAAGCGTTTTGGCGTCCGGCTTGAAACTGAGCGACTAACATTTCATCATCAATCAATTTGTCCATATGTCCCGACTTTTTATTATCGGTTAAAGTTGTACCTCACCTAAGGTAGAGGTGGACAATTGCCTGCTAACACTCTCTTAAACGGAAGCCGTTGAAATAAGTTTACAGAATTTATGAGCAGTTGTCAAGATTTTTTCATCAATAGTTATCAGGCAGACCTTTGCTTCAATCGCTGGCGAGATTCAAACCTTTGCTACAGGACGAAACGACATAGAAAATTGGATAGTTCTGAATATATTATTAAAATACTTGATTTTCGTGTGCAGTTGGTTTAAAATAGGGATTCATAAGGAAAACTGGATTCATAGGATTGTAGGGCGAGGTCTGCAGACCATAGTTCTACACAAGGAGGTACTTTTTGTGGCATACACACATACCGATGCCGAACTGAAGCCTTTGTTTATCCCCGCTTCAGCGACAGCCGAGCAGATGGCACAGGCGGCGGGGAACTTTCTGGATACATTGACACCACCTTTACGCGAGAAGGCGGCACTCCCTTTTGACGGAAACGAGCGGTTCCGATGGCACTATATTCCTATTGAAATGTGGGAACGGGAAGGTGTTTCTCTCAAAGAACTCAACACAAAACAGCAGGAAGCCGCATTCGCTCTTATGGAGAGCGGGTTAAGTGCAAAAGGCTATCAGAAAGCCCGGGCAATTATTAATTTAGAGACAACACTCGGCGCGATTGAGGCGGCTGCTGGAGAAGCCCGACTTGTACGCGATCCGGGGTTCTACTTTTTCACGGTGTTTGGAGATCCGACGGGCAATGGGGCTTGGGGGTGGCGTGCTGAGGGACACCACGTTTCGCTCAACTTCACTGTCGTCAATCGCGAACTCATTTCGCCGAATCCGTCATTTTTCGGATCAAACCCGGCAGAGGTACCGCAAGGCGATAAAAAAGGATTGAGAGTACTTGCTGCCGAAGAAGATATCGCACGCAGACTTCTTACAAGTTTGGATACCGCGCAGAAGGGGCAAACAATCATCAATGTCGAGGCACCTTCCGATATTTTGACCCGTGATGTCCCTAAAGTTGAATTTGAAGCCGTTGAAGGGTTAGCCGCGGAATCTATGGAGACACACCAGCGCGAAATCTTGATGGAACTTGTCCATGAGTATATTGATCGACTCCCTGATGAGGTCGCACAGATCGAACTCCGTAAATTGCGTGAAGGCAGCGTCAACGACATCCACTTTGCATGGGCAGGTGGTGAATCGCCGAAGACACCGCACTACTACAGGCTACACGGTCCGTTTTTCTTTGTGGAGTATGATAACACACAGAACGATGCGAACCATATCCACTCCGTGTGGCGACACATCGCAGACGATTTCGGTGTTGATCTCCTTCGGTTGCATTACGACAAATCGAACCATCATGATCATGATCATTAGGGGAACGAGAATAACAAGAAAGTCCTACGCACTGCAGGGGCTGCGTAAGTCCTAATCGAAATAAAAAAGCCGCCAAGACTGTTGGCGGCTTTTCTTACGTTTTGTTCATATCCCTTACTGAGCGGATTTGAGCTTACCCCATGTTGTTGCTAACTTATTTGCTGCTTCAACAGCAAGGACTTCATCAGTAAGCGTGACGAGACCCGTTTTTTCAGAATTCTTTCCGTGGACAATAGAATGGGTATACCATCCACTCCAGCCCTTTTGACCGCCCTGTCCAGCGGCTTTATCACCATCATTAACGCAGATACCGAGACCGAACTTATCGCCCGCACTGAATTTTTTCCCTTTCGCTTGCAATTCTTCAGCGGTGAATCTGAGTTCGTAGTAGGTTTTCTTTTCACCTTCGTTTCGGACAATAGCAATATCATCTCCGGGGGCGATACCAGCGCCACCAGGATTTTCATTTAAAGCGCCGGGGAGTATATCCTTTGCTTTGTCGTCTAAACCGATATTATAGAGAAACATCGGTATCCCGGCGGAACGTTTGCCGCTCATTTCAAAGGCGAGTTGTGCACCATCACCATTCCATGCCGCTGCGGCTGCGTGTTCATGTTCGTCATCAGTGACGATAAGTCCGAGATAAACAGCTTTTGAATCCCATACAATCATGAAACAAGTTTCATGATCTTTGGCACCGTTCCATTTACCGCCGCCGTGTTCCTGGAAGACGTTGCCTTCATATTCAACGCCGCAGAAAGGTTTGCCGTCGGTACCTGTGACTCCCTCAAGGATTCCATCCCATTCGCCGAGATCACCATCAATTTTGACATCTACTCCTGTGAGGGCGTTATATTCGTCGTGTGTTTTGCTGCGCCACTGCGCATCCGTTACGCTGCTTGCGAGTAAAACTAATAGGACTGTTGTGATCAAAACATGCTTTTTCATTTCTTTTTCTCCTTGTTAACGGTTATCAATCATTTTTTTCTTATTATTACCACCCAAGCAAAAAATGTACCGATCACTTGAACCGATGTACACGAACCCATTAGCAACCGCGGGTGACGAATAGAATTCTATATTTGCGGTGACGTCTCTTGTGTTAAATTCCCACTTCACTTTTCCATTATCAGTAGACAGGGCGTAGATTTTTCCATTTTTCGTCGCTGCGTAGACAGTGTCCGGTGTTACAGCGGGCGAAGACACAACCGGCGCGCCAAGTCCAGTCTGCCAGTTACGTTTCCCGTCCATCGCACTAAGGCAATAGACCGATCCATCGCGGGAACCGAAAGTGACGTAGCCATTCTGAACGGCAATCGCTGTGAAGACAGCGTCTTTTGCTTCATATTCCCATACGGTGTCCCCGGTCTCCGTGTCGAGTGCGACGACTTTACCAGCAGGTATTGGATCACTGTCCGAAAAATTGCCGCGTCCGAGTCCGAAGAAGACGAGGTTTTCATCGGCACTCGGAGTCCCCCATACAGGATACGGCATCTGTTTTGACCAGATTTCAGTGCCTGTTTGGGCATCAACGGCGTAGATTCTATAGTTGCCGTACCCCGTACCGAAGTATAATTTACCGTTGTGCACAACAGGCGACATATCGGCATGAACCCCTTTATAGTGCCAGATTTCTGCGCCTTCCAAGGCATCAATGCAGTAGATACCGTCAGCACCCGCTGTAAAATAGAGTTTCCCTTGGCTAATGAAAGGTGTCGATTCAACATGACTTGCTGTTTCAAAGGACCAAATCTGTTCACCTGTTTTTGCGTCAAGGCATCGGAGATGGCAATTCCTATCCTCATGATAGCCTTCGCCGATGTAGACCCTGCCACCAGCCACCGCGGGTGAAGAGAAAATTGGCGTAGGGGAGGCGTGTCGCCAGATAATCTCTCTCGATTCCGTATCGATGCAATATGTTGCTCCACCTGATGAAAAGATTGAACCGTACGAGGATCCGATATAGAGTCGGTTTCCAACAATCGCTGGTGATGAAGAGAAATCAACTGCCATCGCTTCTTTATCTTTGTATATCCATGCGGGGGTACCAGTTGTTGGCCCGGGAACAGCATCCAAATGTCCCGTTCGGTTCTTTCCACCTCGGAAGGTTGCCCATGCGGTGTTGGCTTTTACATTATTTGCGCCCGCGACTACGGTGGTAGGAGGCTGGATTATCTGGTAGATTCCTAACCCCGCACCAAGAAAGACAATCACACCAATAATAGAAACGCCAACTTTATGGGCAGCCACGAAGTCTGGGAAAGCGAAGCACTGTCGTTTAAATTTGTAGAAGAACATTTTCGTCGTATCTCGCGCAAACACGAGGGCAGTTATCAACGCGACTCCAACAAAAGCGAGAATCTGTGGGACGATGCTCAGCAATGCAGTAAGCGGTCCGAGAAGCTGCGGAATAACTGCATGAGCAGGGCTTGTGGTACCAAAGAAAAGAAGCGTAAAACACAGCATTAGCAGCAGCTTGACAGAGAAACTCAACCGCCCAATACAACGCTTCTGCACCTTCATTGTCTGTTTTGAGCTTGCTTTTTTCATTGACATTACCTCGTATCTTATCAAGAGTCTTTCAGGAATTCGACAGCGAAATGCACCAGATTCTCAAGCATCGGACGATTTTTAGAGACTTCCTTTTTCTGACTGTTGCGGAGATTGGTGATAAGATACATGCCTTTGCCATATCGCAGTTTAGCCACGACAATCTCTTTGCCACTGTTAGTGGTCGCCAGTACTTGATATTTTTGATTCCATCCGCTCCATGAGTCGTCAAGCGCAAGCTGCCCTGAACGGATGCGGTGGGGTACTGTAAAGAGTTCACCGGCATCGGAAGTCGGTTGAAAATCATTGCGTTGTGAACTCTCTACGCCGTTGAGCGGTTCGGATAACCATCCTGATTCACACGGACGATTATCATCACTATCCTGTCCGGAGGCAATCACAACACCACCGTTTTTCACAAACTCTCTAATCCGTTTCTCTTGTTCCTGATTAAGACGGTATTTCCCATCTCGCGAGAGTGTGCGGAAACCGAGCCATAGGATGTCTGCTTTGTTGAGCCTTGGTAGGTCTCGATTCGTTGTCCCGTCATAGGAAATCCAGCGATCTCCTATTGAATTGATGCTGGAGATAGCAGGGTACTCTTCCCGATAACTGTCTGTCCTGAGAAAATGGAGTTGGATGGCATCTTCCCCCAACATAGCATCCAGTTCTTTCTGAAAATTGACAGTTGAATCTCGCCTTGAGACTTTGTCTCTGTTGAGATATTTTTCGGTGTGTGTGAACAGCCACCAACCCCATTCGTTTCCCTGTTTTGTGGTTTGGGTTTGAAACCATTTTCCACTTACGTGTGCGAGACTATCAATGCGTCTGCCTTCTCTGAGGTAAAAGACGATAATCGGCGCGTCTAATTTCATGAGACGCATCGCTTCTTCTCGGTGATCCGCTTCGCCTTTGTAGACATCAAGTCGGATCTTGATCTCGCTAAATTCTGCCTCGCCTTTCAGATATCTTTCGACCTTAATCTTCGCGGTTCGGCGTTTGGTGTTGACCTCTGAAACTGTTCCGAAGAGAATGTTGCTGCTTTCGTTGAGGATTTGCGGCACACTATAACGTTTGGCAATATAGCTTTCTGAAGTGGGTGGGTTTATGAGTAGAAGAGCTGCGGTGAGTAGACACAGAAGATAAAACGTTCTTTTGATAAGTTGTAATTTGTGAATCCTCATTAGTTTAATTTCCTTTTTCTGATGGGATATACTTCCGAGTATCTACAAGTCAGAACATCCGGCACATTTATCATCCACAAGCAATTTTATTATTGTGCTTTTCCTCTCGCTGTGATGTCCCACACGGATTCGACAATTCCCTGACGGATGCCGTAATATCTGTCATGCAGGTTCACCGTCGTGCAACAGTGGGATGGTAAAATTTCAAGTTTATCCCCGGGTTTGAGAGAGACGTTTTCATCGGACACCTGTATCGTTCCATGTTCTTCGGAGAGCCCTGTCAGCTCTACGCCGTTTACACCAACGGGTTGTGGAATACCGAATTCTTTTGCCAGTACCTTTAAGCCTGTATCCACAATCACTCGATTTGGGCTTGGACGGCTTACGACAGTTGCCAAAACCGATAACGAACAGTCAAACTGTTCGCCGACACCTTCTACATTTCCGTAGGTGGAATCCATAAAGATATAAGAACCCGCTTGCACCTCTGTCATCTCTGGGATGCTTCCTGTAATATTAAAGGTGCCGGTGCCGCCGCCACTCATGATTGAAACCTCTACGCCTTGCTTTTCGAGGTAGTGTTTCGCGTCCAGCAAATGCTGCATGGCTTCCCGTGCTGCTGCATCCCTCTCTACTTGGTTCCGTTTCGTGACCGTATGTCCCTCATAGCCCATTAAGCCTTCAAATTTCAAGTTTGGGCTTTGACGTACCTTTTCTGCAAGTTTGAGTACTGGTTCACCGGGTTCGACCCCGCATCGGTTCATGCCAATGTTCACTTCTATTAACATTCTGACGGTTGCACCTTTTGCAGCTGCCGCCTCGGAAATGGCTTGCACATTCTCGAAATTGTCAACGGCAACCATAATTTCGGAATGTTTTGCGAGGTTGATAAGTCTTGCAATCTTGTGTGGACCGACCACTTGATTGGCGATCAGGACATCTCGGATTCCCGCGTGGATCACGGCTTCTGCTTCGCCGAGTTTCGCACAGGTAACACCGATGGCACCTGCTGCAATTTGTTTATGCGAGATAATCGGCGTTTTATGCGTCTTAACGTGCGGTCTCAGATCCGCGTTGACTGTGCTGAAATAGCTCGCCATCGTCTCTATATTGGCTTCCATTTTGTCGAGATCAATCAGCAGTGCTGGTGTATCCAATTCCGTTTTGTGCATACCGATAAATGGTTCGTTTGTATTCATCTATAATATCTCCTAAAGCTGCTTGACAGGGTTTGACAACCTGCCGAACCCTTCAATATCGATTTGGACAGTGTCACCTGCAGCAAGCGGTAGATCGTTCGGGACGATGATACCGGTGCCTGTCGAGACGACAGTACCCAGTGGGATAGGATTATCTCGCATTAGGAATTCGGTCAGTTGTTCAAACTTCCAATTGATTTGAGAGGTATTGACCTCACCCTGATAGACGACCTCTGTATCACGAAGGACGGTGCATTGCATCTCTAAGTTATAAGGGTCGTCTACTTCAGATGGTGTGAGGAACATCGGACCGAGTGCACAACATCCATAAAAAACTTTAGATTGTGGGAGGTAAAGTGGATTGTCGCGCTCAATATCCCATGCGGATACGTCGTTGCAGAGGGTGTATCCCACGATTTCTCCGTCACCGCCGAGAATGTATGCAAGTTCTGGTTCAGTGGCGGTTAGTACCGAATCGCTTCGGATACCGATAAAACCGTTCGGACCGACGCAACGTGCAGCGGTCGCTTTGAAAAATATTTCAGGACGGTCCGCGTGATAAACGCGACTGTAAATGTCCTGTTCGGAGTCGTCGTCGCGCATATCAGCACTGCGCTTATAGGTTACACCGCATCCCCAGACTTCAGGCGGATCAATCGGTGGTAGGAGATGTGGCACGTTTTCATCGGGGGCAATATCTAATTTTTTGAATGTAAGACCTTCAGGTTCAGTGGGTGCAGCTTCTTCATTCGGAAACGCATTGAACTGCATTGGTGCCGGTGTTGCTACCTTCTCTTGGATGTCTGCTAATATGACACCAAGGCTGACCTGTTCCTGATGTGCGAGTGCTAATATTTCTAATACACCGGGAGATTCTTCGCTCGTCACGTCAATTACTTCTTCGTCCCGGGTGACAATTCCGACCCGTTTGCCTAAATTGGGCAGATGAAACTGAATTAATTTCATTATTTTAAATTTCCTTGCGGTTCGGTATAGAGGCTTTGGGCAAAATCGCGTTTCTCCGTATATCCGCTTTCCACTTCGTTCCAAGCTACGTGTGCTTGTTTCCAATTTAGGAAAACTCAAGTCCTACTCATTTTCCTTGCGGTTCGGTGTGGACGGTTTGAACAAGATCGCGCTTCTCCGTATAACCGATTTTCGCTTCGTTTCAAGCTACGCGTGCTTGTTTCCGATTTAGGAAAATTCGAGTTGCGCCCACGTTTTAGCATCCTTTACAACTGCATCCGGTGTAGTTTCTGAACTGAGCAGATGTCCCTGTGTTGTCCGGAGTGTCGGTTGTCTGGCATCTTGGTAACGGAAATCAAGACTCCATCGGATGTGTCCAGCGCGGTTCGGTAACCCACGGTGAAACAGTAGGTTACTAAAGATAACAGTATCTCCTGGCAGAATCTCGATGGATACGGCATCCGCTTCAACGGGTTTAATATAGTCGTCATGGATGCGTAGATAATATTCGTCTTTTTCATGTGGAACGACACCCCACTTGTGGCTCCCCGGAATGAATTCCATGCACCCGTTTTCGATGTTAACTGGGACCAAAGGTGCCCAAACATTCATCATCCGTAAAATGTCTGCTTCCTTTGAAGTATAGCCAGCGTCTTGATGCCACAACACCTCTGTTCGTTTGTTCTCAGGTAGTTTTGGGCGAACGGAATAGTTTGGGTACAATCGTATCTCTGGACCTAAGATAATACCCGCGAGTTCAAGTAAAATTGGATGCGCAAATACACCGAAAAATCCTTCACGATGTAGTTCCGGGCGAAAGATCGTCGGATTCTCATCGGGATAATCTTCATAAAGCCGAACCAGTCGGGTTTCAAAAGAGGCATTGGGATATGTGTCTGCTAACTTTCCTTCCGATTCCCGTCGCAACGCGAGTTCATCAACTAACACTTCGCATTCGTGTTTAACGGCTTCAAGCGTCTCCGATTCTAAAATGCCTTGTAGAATAGAGAATCCATCTTCATTGAAATCTCTAATAACCGATTCCATTTCCGTGCCTTCTTTTATTCGCGCATCGATGTTCGCGGTTCGCTAATTTCCGTCTGGCACCAGTCCTGCTTTCGCAAGAGCCTCAACAACGACCTGCGCGCATTCTTCAATGGAGAGTGCATCGGTGTTCACTGTAACTTCAGGGTTCAGTGGTGATTCATAAGGTGCACTGATACCTGTAAATTCCTTGATTTCTCCAGTACGTGCCTTTTTGTATAAACCTTTCGTATCTCGTTCTTCGCAGACTTCAAGTGGGCAATCAACGAAAACTTCGACGAATCTATCTTCTGCCATGAGTGCTCTTGCCTGATCTCTATCAGCGAGGTAAGGAGAGATGAAGGCAGTCATGACGATTGTTCCCGCATCCGCAAAGAGTTTCGCAACTTCACCGATGCGGCGGATGTTTTCTTCACGATCCTCTGGTGAGAAACCCAAGTTCTTGTTAAGTCCGTGCCGGACATTATCACCATCTAAAACATAAGTGTGGTGGTGGTGTTGGTGCAGTACATGTTCAACCGCATTCGCTAATGTTGATTTACCTGAGCCGGAGAGTCCTGTGAACCAAATCACACAGCCTTTCTGATTCAGTAATTTTTCTCTATCTTCTGCCGTGACAGTCGCTTCGTGCCACGTAATATTAGTTGCTTTCTGTTGAGCCAATTCGATTATTCCTCACATATTAAGAAGTGAAAAAATTGAGGTCTTCCAAACAGACCTATATTATCAGACCTGATAATATATTATTATACGCGTACAGGTGACGTAATGTCAACCTAAATAATACCTCAACAATAGGAGCAGTTTGAACGACCTCTATAATTTTTCCGTGAGAGATCAGCAATTGGGTATATTTTCTGAATGTTGGACTCTTGGAAAAGCAACTCCCTATAGCAGAAGTTCAGATGACTTCGTTAGGCTATAGGGAGTTGACTCTTGGTTTCTGTATTGTGCTATTTTCTACCGGATTTATATTATGTTATTACACGTGCATTTAGCACTTTAAATTTTTTCTTCAAGAAATTTGCCTCTCTAATTGTCTGATTCTCTCCAATGGGCATATTTCTGAAGGGTCCGAATATCAATATTCAATGATTCAGCTGCTTCACGTAGTGATGTGTATTGCTCAATACGCTTCTGGGCAACTGCACGTAGAATTTGATTCTGATTCAAATCTCCTATATTGATAGACTCCATTTTTCCACCTATTCTGGGAGTATAAGAAACATGCATGTTTTGCCACGGCTCCGGTAACCAGGTTGAAAACTCATGCATAATTGTATGTTGTGTTTCTGGGTGGAGTGTTTCCCAAATCGCGTGCTGCGTTTCAGGCGGGAGTGTCTGCCAGATAGGGATAAGCGTCTGAACAAATTCGGGGTAGATATCCGGGAAATCTTTGAGTTCAAGTTCGTCTGTTGTCGCGAGGGCAACAGCTGTTTGAACAGTACTGCGAAGTTGACGGATATTACCGGGCCAAGCTGCTTGTTCAAGTTTCTTCAGTGCCTCTGAGTTAATTCCGGCAACGTTTTTCCCGTACTCAGCATTGAACTCGTTAATAAAAGCTGCCACTAAGGGAACAATATCTTCCGTGCGTTCTCGCAGGGGTGGTAAGTGAAGCATCATCCCGTTGAGGCGATAATAGAGATCTTCCCTAAATTCCCTTGCAGCGACTGTTTTCACAATATCTCTGTTTGTTGCAGCGATAATGTGAACATCAACTGTCAGGGGATCGTTTCCACCGAGCCTCGTAAATGTGGCAGTGTCCAAGACGCGGAGGATCATCTTCTGCGCGTCCAAAGACATTTCGGGGACTTCATCTAAGAAGAGGACACCACTATTTGCGGCTTCAAACGCGCCTTGGCGCTGACGAATCGCACTGGTGAATGCCCCAGCTTCATGGCCAAAGAGTTCACTTTGGAGGAGTTCCGCCGAGAATCTGCCGCAGTTAATTGCGATGAAAGGTTTATCCCTTCGTGGGCTGGTTTCGTGAATGTATCTCGCGATGCCTTCCTTACCGACACCAGTTTCGCCGGTAATGAGGATCGGAATATTTGATGTCACAACCTGCTGAATTATATTATAAATCGCCAGCATAGGTGCTGACGGTAATTGTATGAACGCGGGTTGCTGTTTCATAATGTGCTCCTTAAAGTATATTTATATATGGACGAATATATTTAAGCTTGGGCGGTTTTAGTGCCTAAAAGCCGATCGTGATACGATGCGTCATTACCGCGCACAACCTTTCTTGGCTTCAAGGAAATAGAACCGCAACGGTACAGAAACCGGTTTTCCATAGCACATTGTGGTTTTTCGCATTAACGGTGGGTATTAACGCTATATTTGGGTTTTAGTTGACTTGAAATGTACTTTTTCATCGATATATATGAAAACTCGATGCAATGATACAATTAATGTGTTTAGGTTAACCGAGACCTTTATCTAATGAATATATTATTTTTTAGTTTCAGTCTTCCTCACAGTGAGAGTTTCGGTTGAAGTAAATAGATATTATTTTTTTATATTCCCGATGCGTGTCAGTTGTTTGATTCTTTCCATTGTGCATATTTCTGTAAGGTCCGAATATCAATATCCAGCGATTCGGCTGCTTCTCGTAAAGATGCATATTGCTCAATGCGCTTCTGGGCAACTGCGCGTAAAATTTGGTTCTGATTCATATTTTCTATGTTAAGGCGTTCATCTGCTTCGCTTGTTTTCAAAATGTATGAAGTCGGTAAAGTTCGCCACGGTTCCGGTCCCCGTGTTGAGATTTCATGTATAATTGCGTGCTGCATTTCTAACGGGAGTGTTTCCCATATTGCATGCTGTGTCTCAGAGGGGAGTGTCTGCCAGATAGAGGTAAGTCTCTGAATGAATTCTGGGTAGATATCCGGAAAATCTTTAAGTTTGAGTTCGTCTGTTGTTGTGAGTGCAACAGCCGTTTGGATCGTACTACGAAGTTGGCGGATATTGCCAGGCCAGGCTGCCTGTTCGAGACGCTTAAGTGCTTCTGAGTTAATACCTGTAACACTTTTTCCGTATTCAGCACTGAATTCGTTGATAAAAGCCTCCACTAACGGCGAAATATCTTCTGTGCGTTCCCGTAATGGTGGTAAATGCAGCATCAATCCTTTAAGACGGTAGTATAAGTCTGCTCTAAACTCTGTGTTATTGACTGCTTTCACAATATCTCTATTTGTTGCAGCGATGGTATGAACATCGACTGTCAAAACCTCGTTTCCACCGAGCCGCGTAAATGTGGCAGTGTCCAAGACGCGAAGCAGCATTTTCTGTGCGTCCAAGGACATTTCGGGAACTTCATCCAAAAAAAGAATACCACCATCTGCAGCTTCAAACGCACCGCGACGCTGACGGATCGCACTGGTAAACGCACCTGTTTCATGACCGAAGAGTTCGCTTTGGAGGAGTTCCGCCGAGAATCTGCCGCAGTTAATTGCGATGAAAGGTTTATCCCTTCGTGGACTGGTTTCGTGAATGTATCTCGCGATGCCTTCCTTACCAACACCAGTTTCACCAGTAATAAAGAAAGGGATATTTGACTTTACAACCTGCTGAATTGTGTTGTAAATCGCTTGCATAGATGCTGATGGCAATTGTATAAATGCCGACTGTTGGTTCATCGTAGTTCCTTTAACATCGAATCACGTTGGTTATGTTTAAGCAAATTTCGTGCCAATATTTATCAAAAAATGTAATGTATTTACGCCAAACTGTTGTCGAAATTTTAGAAGGGTTTTTTATTATAGTGCCTTTGTAAATACAGGTGTACACTAAATTTATCACAGGAAGTACCAACTTTTACTTTTTTTATTTACAATCCATACCGAAAAAAAATGAGATGTGTTTAGGTGTTCTTTTGCATGATTAGCACGCAAAAATTGCAGTGTATATCACAGAAATTGTTTTGGTTTTTGGAAACAAGTCGGATGGATAAAACTATACGGGTGGTGCATCGGCCCGTGATCATGTTACCGATTGCCAACTTATAACGACAGTCGGATTCTTTTGTGAAAACAAATACTGTTATACCAAATGGCACGCCGCCGTGTAAGTAGATTCAGGGGAAATGGCGATTTGTGGTGCTTTGAACATGCCAATTTTTGTTGTTAGATGTGCAATTTTTGCAGAACAATATGCAATTATTGAGAAGAGCACCCTAATTTTTCGGTGATAGTCATAAAGGTGAGAGATGACAACAAATTTGTCATCGTTTTTTAGTGGCATGAAATGTTTTGTGTTAAGGGATTGTGTTGCCTCTCTGAAATAGGTACAGCAAGTGAAGTGGGACAAACTAATTCAACGCTTTTCGGTAATATGAACGATGTCATTCACAGGGCTCTCGGCGTTTGAAAAATTAACTGTTTGAATGTGGTCGCTTTGCCATTTTACTTTCATAGATTGGATCGTTTCTTGTGTGCCAATACCAAAAAGAAGCGTGAGATCGCTGCCAGAGGCATAACTGCCACCACAGACCACTTCTCGAAATTGTGTTGTTTCGCTTGTGTGCACCCACACTTTCGCACCAATACCGTCCCGGTTACTTTCAGTGCCGACAAGTCGGATTTTCACCCAATTATTTTTTTCGACTTCTGCTTTGGAATCATTTCGCAATAGCACTGGGATCTCCCCGCAACTTGTAACAAGAATATCTATCGCACCGTCATTGTTATAGTCGCCGATGGCGGCACCACGTGCGACGATCGGCTGTTTGAAAAACGCTCCCGCTATATCAGATAAATCCGTGAATTGTCCCTGACCAGTATTACTGAAGATCTGGCACCGCTGTTTATAAGAGAGAGCTGGCGTAATTTCTGATACATTATCCCATACATGTCCGTTTGCGACGAAAAGTTCAAGTGTTCCATCATTATCAGCGTCGAGAAACTGTGTCCCGAAACCGAGTTGTGAAAAGCTATGATCAGCAAGTCCGGCATCAAAAGTTGTCATTGTATAAAAGCCGTCGTTATCGTTGTGAAAGAGGCTGTTAATTTCTAAGGAAAAGTTTGTAACGAAGAGATCCGACGCGCCATCGTTATCATAATCACCGGCGGCGATACCCATGCTTGCGGTTGCGCGTCCCTCTGAATTGTAAGCAATTCCCGCCGTGACAGCGACATCTGTGAAAGTCCCATTCCCGTTGTTGTGATAGAGGAAATCAGGGACAGCGTCGTTTGCGACGAAAATGTCGGGGTAACCGTCATTGTTGTAATCGGTAAAGAGTGTTCCTAACCCTTTACCGGTGCTGTGAACCCCCGCACGGGTGGTGACATCTGTGAAAGTCCCATCCCCGTTGTTGCGATAAAGTGTATCATGCGCCCCGGGGTATTCGTGTGGGCCGCAGTAGATATGAACACCTTCCAAAAAGCAGGCGTGGGCAGTCTCTAATTGATAATCCAGATAGTTTGCTACGTAGAGATCGAGGTGTCCGTCGAGGTTAAAGTCGCCGAAGGAGGCACTAACACTCCAGTTTCCATCACCGACACCGGCGCGCGATGTAACGTCAGTAAAGGTGCCGTCCCCGTTGTTCCGGTATAACTGGTTTTTACCGAAGTTGGTGAGATAAAGGTCAGGGTCGCCATCATTGTCATAATCTGCTGCAAGGCATCCCATGCCATAACCCCGGTTTTGTCGCAGCCCTGCTTCTGCTGTGACATCAACAAATGTTCCATCGCCCTTGTTGCGATAGAGGACGTTCGTATGGTCAGGATGTCTGTAGGACAGTTGGGAGGTGCTGCTAAGGGTTCCGCTATTGACGAGATAGATATCAAGGTGTCCATCGTTGTTGTAATCAAAAAAAAGACCACCGGCTCCCATGGTCTCCGGTAGATATTTCTGTTCGGATGCGCCATTGATGTGTTTGAAATGGATACCGGCTTGTTGCGTCTGGTCTGTGAAATGGAGCGTTGTTTCAGCTGCAGTCGGTGTAGGGGTGCAGGTAACAAGTATCAGGCAGGTGAGTAGGAAGGTTTCTGTTTTGGCACCGAGCGAGAGATAACAGTTGTTTTTCAATTTTCCGTATATCCCGCGTTGTTGATAGTAATTTTAAAAAATAAAGGCATCCATTGAGTGGATGCCTTTGAATGTTTATTCCACTTAGAATCCGCTTTTGAGTGCGCCCCAAGTCGTAGTTAACTTGTTTTTCGGTTCAACAGCAGTCTGTGGGTCGGTTTCATTGGGATCAAATTCGATATCTGTTGTCGCGAAAATTTTGTCGATGTATGTGCCATCTTCGCGATGTGCGATGTGCAGTGTATGCTTGCCAGCGTCCAACTCCACCGGAACTGGGTCATCACCATGCTGGGTAAGTTCCAATCCTTCAAAAGGACCGTTGCGTGAATTCAACCGGAACCAGACCCAGTCCGTCGTATAATTTTCGCGGAGTTCCCCGGCTTCATAGAAATCCCAGATATTCATCGGACCGTCATTGGTAGAGGTAATCTCGCCGTCCGCTGTATCGACTGCCCAGTAACAAGAGTTATCGGCGATTGATGGTGCGATCACGCGTCCCCAAAAATGCCAATCATCTGCCTCAACAGAGAACTCGTATTTCACCCAGTCCCCGCCATCGTTTCCTGTGCCGTTGGCTGAACCGATGAAAGCACCGCCTGATGCTTCGGCGATGGTGTAATCGTCTACGCTTTCATCTGCGTTCCCCGGTTG
>JAGFCB010000143.1 GCA_022394775.1 Candidatus Poribacteria bacterium | reverse complement strand
GTGAATTTGAAACGTTTTGCTGCACCTTTATGTGTTTTAATTTTCGGCATCAGAACTGTTCCTTCAAAACTGGATATATCTACCCAAAAGCGGACATATTTTGTTTTAGTGTTCCTGTTCAACGCCCACCGCCTCCAAGTGAGGTCTTACAAGGACTCTCTCAGGCATTTAACCTCTCCATCGAACCAATGGTGAGGGTCTTAGTCTGTCCGAGGGTACAACACACCAGGACAGGAAACTTTAAAAGAATATAGCCATCGCCCACCTACGATTTGCCGTAAACGAGCATCTCGCAAAATGGCAAATACGTGCCATTTAACAAATGCTGTTCTTTACGCACGAGTATCACGACCGGAGCATATTATGAAGATTTCGGCGTAAGGATCATTGACATGATCCGCGTTTCCATGCGTGGTGGTTGTTCGACTTCAGCGAGCTCTTCAAGGTCATCTTTGAGTCGTGAAAGCAGGTTGCTGCCGAGGTCGGTGTGGAGCATTTCGCGGCCTCTGAACCGAACGGTTGCTCGGACTTTCCACCCGTTTTTGAGAAAATCCTCAACATGTCGTTTCTTGAACTGGTAGTCGTGTTCGGCAGTGTCTGGTCGGAACTGCATCCCTTTAAGGACTACCTTCGTCTGTTTTTTTCGAGCTTCACGCGCGCGCTTGTTTTTCTCATACTGATACTTCCCGTAGTCCATAATTTTACAAACGGGAGGTTTGGCATTCGGTGAAACTTCCACCAAATCCAATCCGATTTCTTCAGCACGCTGCATCGCTTCACGGGGGGACATAACGCCCACCTGTTTATTCTCGTGATCTATGAGTAAAATCTCTTTAGCTCGAATCTGATGATTTGAACGACTATGCCTTTCCTGCGTTCTTTGCGTACGCTTGCCTCTGTAGTGTATTTTTCACACCCCCAAATAAAGGCGCTGTAATGCGCCGCTTACAAGCGTGTATAAATCGTAAGCACTGCTTGCAAGCCTATATTAAAACGAAAGCGACAAACTTATCCGTTGCGCTACGGTATGTGAGAGAACTCTATCTACAAAACGTTTTGTATTGACTCGGACATTGCGAAACAGATCACTTAGCGTCGTACAAATGAACTGAACGTCAGCGAATCTGTGGCTACACCTTATGCCCAAATCACGCTTAACTAATTATACCATATCGGTAACACAAATGCAAGTTAAAAAAAACCGATTGTCCATAACGTGCGTAAAATAATCAAGCCGCTTGCTAAACCGCCGAAAACGACAATCAAGCTGATGCTGACGACAAGCGCGAGACGAATAATCCGTTCGCCGAGTTCAGGTTGTTCGCTTGCCCAAGCACGGGCTAACCAGAAAGTTAACCCTACACTGACTAAACTTAGGATACACGCCCCTAAAACCGCTAACAACATCCCCGGAAAATCTACCATTTGTATCGTTTCTGGCAGCGATTCGTATTGAGAGAAATTCTGGATTACACCGATTAAAACGACTCCCAAAATTACGATGAACCCTATGAAAACAATAAGTGCTTTTTTAAACGCAGTTCCCATTTTAACTGAAACTTTCTCCAAACTTGTAAGCCTTTTCGACAATTGTAACACATTTCATAAAGTAATGACAAAATTTATTGCTGCGCCAACGAAAATCTGAAAGTACTTGATATATTCAGCAAAAGATGCTAAACTAAATTTCAACTAACCGATTTGTATACTAAGGAGTTTCACATGGATGTAACATACACACCGGCAATCACTGAAGTTATTGAAAAATTAGAAACAGGGAATCCACTCCCGACACTCGTTCCACAGGAAGCGTGGAGTACTGAACTGACAGAAACATTGGCATCTTCGTCCCTTGACGATCTTTTTCAGGGGAAATCCGTGAAAAATACCACGTTTGGTGAAGCCATTAAGAGTGGTTTGCTTTTATGGAACGACGCATTGGATGAATCGCATACAATCTCACAGGAACTTCAGAATCAGACGGGGAGCTACTGGCACGGTATTATGCACCGCCGTGAACCGGACTACAGCAACTCGAAATATTGGTTTGGTAGGGTCGGCACACATCCGATTTTTCCGGCACTCCGCGAACGTGCCCTTGCTGTCTTGAAAGAGACACTGAATCCATCAGATGCGTTAGCACACATTGCAGAAACTATTGAGACGGAAGAGAAATGGGATGCGTACCAGTTTATTGATTGGTGTCAGGCTGCTGAAAACGGACCTGATGCCGATGTAACCCGTTTCTTGCAGCAGGTACAGGCGGAAGAAATCAAGTTGTTACTGGCGTATTCCTATCAGAATGCCGTTTAATGCACGCCAATGAGCCTAAAGGAGCCTGAAATGCTTACCGAAAATGAAACCATCAGGGTGACTTGGCGGTATTTGCTCGTCATCGCACTCGGGGGATTAGTCGTACTGAGTGCCTGTGTGAACTCGACGCTTAACACCACCGGTTTAACTGCAATGCCAGATAGTGAGGCGTACAAGGAAATCAAAACGATTGCTGGAAACCTTGAAAATAGCGGTGATCCAGGTGCTTACGAAGTATTAGTTGAGAAATCAAGGACTTTTATCCAAGCATATCCGAAAGATAAACGGGTTGATGAGGTTTACTATCTTCTTGGTGTCAGCTTAATCCAACTCGGTCGGACTGAAAAAGCGATTGAGGTGTTTGACGAACTCATTCGGTACTATCCTGCCGCTGATTACGTTGAACCGAGCCTGTTAACATTGGGATTGGCTTACGACAAAATCGGTGAGCACGATAAGGCAGACCCGCTTTACGAAAAACTCGTCAATCACACAAAGTATCGTGGCGGTAGGTACTCCCAAACTGCAGAACAACTCCTTGCCCAAGATAGAGATACCAGAACCGGCGAAGTCGCCAACGCGTCTGCGTCAAACCAGGGTCCAAGCGCAAGCCACTTTATCAACAAGCCCGCGTTGGATTTTCAGGTCACGGGTTTGAAAGGTGAACCGCTCTCGCTATCACAGTATCGTGGGCAAGTCGTGCTGCTCGATTTCTGGGCGACGTGGTGTGGACCCTGCATCGTTGAGATGCCGAACGTTAAACAGACTTACGCAAAGTACAAAAACCAGAAGTTTGAGATTATTGGTATCAGTTTAGATCGGTCGATGGAACCACTTGAAACATACATCGCGAGTGAAGGTCTCGCGTGGCGGCAATATTTGGATAGTAACGGTGGGATTGCGAATATGTATAACGTTCGCGCGATTCCATCAACTTTTCTGATTGATGGTGCCGGTATTATCCGTCAAGTAAATCTCCGGGGTAGCGCGCTTGAGACGGCTGTTGCTGAACTGGTGCGCGAAAACATGGAAAATTAAATGCCATTTTTGCAGGTGAGATTTTCATCAAAATTTGCTATAAGACGCAGCTACAGATCCCAATAGGTAAGTTTAACATATCTAAGGAGGTTCGAGATGTTCAGCCAAAATGAAATAAATGCACAACAAAAAAGAAACCGAGTCTTTCATAGTGTTCTCATTGGTATGTTTACCAGCCTTGTACTCATCGGTTTTTGTGTTAGTTTCGCTGATGCCGATGCAGTAAAACCCGCTTACAAATATCAGGAAATTAAGGCAATCTATAAAAGCCTGAGGAAACAGCAGAAACCTAAAGATTTAGAGAAATTGGTGGAGAAATCGAGAGACTTTGTTGCGGCATATCCTGAATACAAGCGGGTTGATGAGGTCTACTATCTTCTTGGCGAGGCATTAGTGAAGCTGGAGCGTGTTGAGGAAGGCATCGTAGCCTTTGAAAAAGTCGTCAAGGACCTTCCAGAGGCTCGGTACGTTGAGCGTTGTTTGTTCGGATTGGGATTGGCATACGATAGACTCGGCAAGTACGATGAAGCGGATATCGCTTATCGGAGATTGGTAGATCACCCAAAGTACGGCGAGCGATCGCAGGCGAAGCTTGCGAAGCAGCTCCTTGAACAGGATAAATCGGAGAGAAAGGGTGAATTGCCGAAACCACCAATGGCGCAGCCGAGCGACTGGATTGGCAAGCCCGCGTTGGATTTTCAGGTGACGGATTTGAAGGGCGAAGCACTCTCTTTGGAAAAATATCGTGGACAGGTTGTACTGCTCGATTTCTGGGCAACGTGGTGCCCACCGTGTGTCGCCGAGATACCGAACGTCAAGAAGACTTATGAGAAATACAAAGATCAGAAATTCCAGATCATCGGTATTAGTCTTGACAGGTCGAAGGAACCACTTGACGCGTTTATTGAAGAAAAGGATCTTGCGTGGATTCACTATTGGGATAACACCGGCAAAATTGCCAATCTTTACAAAGTCCAGGCGATTCCATCAACTTTTTTGATTGACGGCGAAGGTGTTATCCAAAAGACCAACCTCCGGGGTTATAGGCTTGAAACTGCTGTTGCTGAATTAGTTCAGACCAATCTTGGAAAACCTGCCGATACCCCCACTGAAACATCTGAGGCAGGTTCCCAGTCACAATCGATACCTGCAACAAAACTTCTTAAGCCAGATACAACGCCTGAAAAAGAAGAAGTACAGAAACCTCAAAGAGCACATCCGAGTGAATGGATCGGTAAACCGGCACCGAATTTTCAGGTGACGGATTTGAATGGCGAAACACTCTCCTTAGAAAAATATCGTGGCCAGGTTGTACTGCTTGATTTCTGGGCAACGTGGTGTGGACCCTGCATCACCGAGATGCCGAAAATTAAGAAGACTTATGCGCAGTACAAAGACCAGCAGTTTCAGATTATCGGTATAAGCCTTGACACGTCAAAGGAACCGCTTGAAACGTATATTGAGAAAGAAGGGCTTGAATGGGTTCACTATTGGGATGAAAGTGGAGAGATCAGGACCTTATATGGGGTGTGGGGAATCCCGTCAGCGTTCCTGATTGACGGTGAAGGTATTATCCGAAAGGCGAGTCTCGGCGGTTTTGATGTCGAAACTACTGTTGCTGAATTAGTGAAAGAGCACCTCGCGAAACCCGCCGATGCTTCTGATACGCCGATAACTACGCCACCTGATGCCTCTGAAGGTGCGCAAAATACAGTTCCTAACGTCAAAGAAATTATTGATGCAGCTGTCGCTGCGCACGGTGGACTTGAGAACCTACAAGCGGTGAGAAATATTGTAACTGAATCCCACAGTTTTGAACACTTCCCTGACGGAGATGTGCAGGATGAAGGACGCTCTAAAGCGTACTTTTACCCTGACAAATTCCGCAGCGATTGGGATGTAGATGGCGATAAAGGTGGTTTAATCTTTGATGGTGATTCTTTCTTTCAGTTATCAGATGGAGCGGTTAAACTGGTTCCATCTGAGGCTGCTGCGTCTTATATTACCTTCTTTAAAGACAGTTTTTTCCGAGAACCGATTTGGCTTTTACCGATGCTCTCAAAAGGCGATATTCCTGTTCAATACGCTGGAACAGAGGAAGTAAACGGGATTTCTACGTCCGTTCTCCTCGTTACACAGCCTTCTGGAAAACAATTAAAAATTTTCATTAGCGATGTGACGCACTATATAGTCCAGTTTGGTTATGACATTGAGATAGGAGGCGGGGTGCAAAACGTGATTGCGTTCTTTGGGGACTATCGAGATGTAGACGGTGTTAAAATCGCACATCATCGCGCGACACAGGGCGGGGAATATCGGCAAATTTTGATTACCGACATCGCGTTAAACGCGGAAGTTGACGAAGCACTGTTTCATCCGAGACAATAAAGCAAAGTAGGAGGGGTTTGTAACCCCAAATTGCGAAGATTATGGCACAACTTACTTTGAAAGATGTCACTAAAATTTATGATGGTGATGTCCTCGCAGTTGAACAAGCAGATTTTCAGATTCCAGATGAATCGTTTACTGTCCTCGTGGGTCCGTCGGGGTGTGGTAAATCGACAATTTTACGGATGATTGCCGGGTTAGAAGAGATAACGGAAGGCGACATCTATATTGACGACGAACGCATCAACGACATCCCACCCAAGGATAGGGACATCGCTATGGTCTTCCAAAATTATGCCCTCTATCCACACATGACAGTGTATAAAAATATGGCGTTCGGGTTGAAACTCCGCAAATATCCGAAGGCAGAGATTGAACAGCGCGTCAAAGAGGCGGCAGAGATTCTGAGTATCTCGCATTTATTGAACCGCAAACCGAAGCATCTCTCTGGCGGTGAACGTCAACGTGTCGCAGTCGGTAGGGCAATCGTTCGGCATCCGAAGGTCTTCCTGTTCGATGAACCGTTGAGCAATCTGGATGCGAAACTCCGTGTACAAATGCGGATGGAAATTAGTCGCCTGCATGACCGACTCAACGCCACGATTGTTTATGTCACACATGATCAAGTTGAAGCGATGACGATGGGGGATCAGATAGTTGTGCTTAATGAGGGAAAAATTCAGCAGATCGCCGATCCGGGGACGCTCTATCACAAACCGGCAAACCAATTCGTCGGTGGGTTCATCGGCACACCACCGATGAACTTCGTAGAGACGCACATTGTGAATAACGGTGGTGCTCCGATGCTTGAATTTGAAAATTTTAAAGTGGAGTTGAATGTTCAACTTCAGTCGGCATTGAACAAACTTTCAGGGGATTCTGTAACGCTCGGCATCCGACCAGAGGATATTCATATCGGCGCAAATGGGAAAAACAGCGTTGACACACAGGTAGAACTGGTTGAGCCGCTGGGGAACCACGCCCTCTTGTATCTGCGGACGGAGAAGAGCGATTTCGTTGCACAGTCTGATCTTGTTGATATGCCACAACACAATACGCCACTGACAGTCAATTTCAACATGGACAAGGCGCACCTATTCCATCCAGAGACGGGGGAATCACTAACAGTTCCTGCACGCCATTGAAAAGCGCGTAAGCCCAACCAACCGGCCAGGCTGGATATACCGAGAGGGACACACTTCTTAAAACCTGCCTCAACGAACCGCAAGGAAAATTAGAAAAAAGCCTGAATTTGTGCCCATGTTTCGGCATCTATCGGAATGCCTTCTTGTTCTCGTTTGTGCTGTTCCTCCCAACCGCGTTCCCCCGGCATCCGGATCGCGTCAACACCAGCAATGCGTTTCGCCGATTTGAGATACTCGATAAAGCGTTGTATCTCCGCGCTGAACCCCGGAAACGCTCTAAAACTCGCAACGTTAATCACAAGCACAAACAGCCCGTTGCCGACGCGGGCATCTTCACCTTGACTACAACCAGCACCCGTAAGCGCGCCCGATAGGATATCCACGATAACGCTCAGTCCAAATCCCTTGTGTGCAGCAACGCCACCAAACGGCAATATGGCAGCGGGTGGTACACCATAGAAATCGTCTGCATTTGTCGTTGACGCACCCTCCGCATCAATGAGCCATCCGTGTGGAACAGGCTCGTTCCGATGCTGTTTAACCCGAATCTTCCCTGATGCGACAACACTCGTAGACATATCCAGTATGATCGGATCTTGTCCTTCAATCGGCACAGCACATGCGATCGGATTGGTAGAGAGTCTGCCTTCAACCCCGCCGTGCGGTGCGACACACGTACCACCACCATGGTCATTTGCCATGAGCAACGCGATCATCTCGGCATCTGCTGCGAGGCATGCATACCCGCCCAATCTACCCGTCTCATTACATCGCGATACGGCAACAGAACTGATGTCTGTCTGTTTTGCTTTCTCAATTGCCAATTCAACGGCGCGCGTCGCTATCACGGGACCGAACCCCCAATTCCCATCTAACACTGCAATGGATGCAGATTCGTGTAGTGTCTCTATTGAGGCACCCGGCTGAATTAATCCTGCTTCCAACTCACGGACATATTTTGCAAGATGAATAACGCCGTGTGAATCGTGTCCGACGCGGTTGGCATCCACCATAGAACGGGTTACGATCTCCGCTTCGGCGGCTGAGATGTTTAATTTTTCAAAGACATTAAGGCAAATAGTGGTGAGTTCTTCTGCTGTAAAGTTCGGCATTGTGCAGCTCCTTGTATCAGATGCCTTATTTTACAAGTCCTTGTTGGTAGCGTCAAGCGTAAATGAAAAAATTACTCTTTGTGAGATTTTCTTTGAAATTTGCATTCATCAATCTTCGGGCGGAAGACCCCATGCTTTAGCTTGGGGACGTAGGTGGACTTCTTTTCAAAAAATTTGATATTGCTATTATAGTGAATCCTAAAAATAAATACACATATTTGTAGCATAAACTGTTAGTTTGTGCCAGTCTGAATGCCCGTTATGGGCATTCAGACTGTTTGAGAGTGCACAATTAATTGCAGGGTTTACTATAAAATGTGGTATACTCCATTTGAAGAAATACCCACGCGAATAAACCTTGAGGGGCTAAAGAGGCGTTTTGAATCATGGGCCTTCTTGCAAACATCAATGTTTTTTCAATTCTATGACTAAAGCAGTCAGACCCAAACTCTAAAAGTTGTCAACACTTTACTTGTAAGTAATAAGGTGCGTACTAAAAATGCCAATAGTTGGTTCCAAATTTGGTTACATTGATAGAAGTGGACATTTTATCATCCCTCCCCAGTTTGACCGTTGCTACGAGTATACCAATGGATTAGCGACTGTAGAAATTGAAGGGAAATACGGGTTTATTGATAAAAACGGACTTTTTGTCATCCCTCCACAATTTGAGTCGGCATTCGGATTTTCGGAAGGGAGAGCTGCTGTTTTCGTAAATGGAAAGTATGGTTACATTGACAAATCCGCTACAACAATAATACCTCCGACGTTTGAGGAGGTAAGCGACTTCTCTGATGGACTTGCCTATGTACGAACCAACACACAAAAAGGTTATATTAACCACAGTGGTGCATGGGAACTTATTCCGCCGTCCTACTACGATTGCTGGGCACCTTTTTGTGATGGATTGGCTGTCGCGGGGGTCTGTCGAGAAGATGAGATGAACGAACACGGTTATACTACTGATTGGGGATGCACAGGTGAAGGCTATATTGATAAAAGCGGGGCAATAGTCATCCCACCTCGATTTAGAGAGGTAGACGACTTCTCCGAAGGACTCGCTCATGTCCAAATAGAAACGGGTGAACATGTCTTCATTGATGTGATCGGAGACGTAGTCGTGAAATTTGATTTTGATTATGATTCTTATCACCCTTACTTTTCTGAAGGGTTGATTAGCGTAAAAATAGATGGCAAATATGGGTTTGCTGATAAAACGGGGCATGTCATCGTTGAACCACAGTTTGAAGAATCTTATAGGTTCTCTGAAGGGCTTGCAGCTGCTCGCCTTAAAGAACGGTGGGGATACATTGATAAAACAGGAGAGTGGATAATTGAACCCAGGTATCTGGCGGCGTATGACTTTTCAGACGGGTTGGCGCTGGCCCTCGAAATGCTTAACTGAAGGAGCAGTCCATAGAGTAATAAGTCTCTTGAACCGATACCTCAAAAGTCTCCGTTTTGATTTTCACATCTGGAGGCTTTTTCTTTCGATGGGCGTTAAAACCGTTTTACTGTGTCTCTTTCGCTTGTGCTAACAATTCTGCCAACCGGTCAGCAAAACGGCGTTGACTGTCGTCTTCTGGTGCATAACCTATCATTCTCCGGGCGTTAGCAATGCTCCAGAACTTATGCGTATTGTCGCTAATACCGTAGAAAATCTGGAACGGGATTCCGTTCTCGTCCTCTATATTCTCCGTCTCAATGCTCTTGACGAAGAGTTGCACCTGATCTCGGACACTCAAATACGCGCCGAGTCCACGGTGCATCGCTTTCAAATCGTCTGCTGAGGAATTCGCCATATCCGTCTCCCGCGGACCACCGATGCGTAACTGCACATTCTGTAACTTCTTACCGTCAACATGTCCAGTCGCGAACACAAAACCGAGATGTTCATAAGCCTCTTTTGCCCACCCGTAGAAGTTATCGGAGAGCGGACGCATTTCTGGTGTTACTACATCCCACTTATCTGCCCAGATAAGGCGTTCATAATAGTCTGCTGCGTGGTTGGAACTACAAACAACGACACGTCGGACATCCGTTTCAACACAGGTCTGATAAAGGTTGTATGCCATCTGCACGTTGGCGAGTTCGTTTTCAAAACTGCCACCTTTAAAGGCACAATGGACGACTGCATCAACGCCTTCAAAATGGTGTCGGTATGCGTCTCGGTCGAGATCAGTGAGTTCAGCGATTTGAATCCCTTCGACCTCTTCTCCCTGTCGATTCGTGGTTCTTACGTCTAAGAGTACGAGTTCATAGCGTTCACGAAATTCAGAAAGCATCCGCCCAGCGACGTAGCCTGATGCCCCTGTAATGAGAACTTTTCTGCGGTTTTCCATCAAGTATCCCTTTCTTGGGAATTGTCCATTTTGTAAACGAAACGTAATTACGGAATTTCCAGTTTTTCTTTACAATGTTGCGCGAGTATCTTCATTTCTGAGATGGTCTGTGCCTCGGTCTGAACCAAGTGGCTGAAGATCGGCGGTAGCGGTCGTTTATTAAAAAGTCTGTCAAAGAAACTTCGCTGTGCCTGTGCCGGTATTTCAGAATGCGAAACACTGGCACGTGCAGCGTCGATCCCCAAGTATTCGATTGAGAGATAGTGTGCGACATCTGCTTGCGTGATGTTGCCTTCGTGGATACTACCGGTATTCCTGCGTCCATAACTCACGCTATAGATTCTACCACTCATTTGGCTGAGTATAGTGTAGCCACCGATGTCAACAGTTTCATTCCAGCACTTCTCGAACCCGTTCTTCGGCAGCCGTTCACGGAGTTCTTCAGCGGAGCGCACCACGAATCTGTTCTGATGCGGTTTTTTGATGATAAGGAAACCCTCATCTTGTGCCTCGAATGCGGGTTGCCCGGTGAGCAGCTCGACGGAATCTAAAGTCCAGATGGTGCCCTCTCGGATGCCTTTCGCCATGTTATGATGTCTCTCAATAAATTCACCGTTCAGTGGATGTAGGCGATAGGTACCGCCGCCGTTAAACACTTCCCGTAACTTTCGACGGTGTTCTATAACAGAAAATCGCTTTTTAGGGACCGGTATCTCTAATTGGAGTGTATATCCGGTTTGTAAATCGGTCGTGAGGTTGAGTTGTGATTGTCGAAGTTCGGCCAAGCGTGTCAAGGCAGTCTGGCTTTTCGACAGAACCCGTCCAATCAGATACTCGCGGCGAAGTGTTGGGATTTCTGTCGCGAGGCGTTCAAGCGTTGGTGCGTCCATCTGCTCCAACATAATCTTATGTTCCCATCGTGTCCCGCGTTCATGCATTAAAATTTGGAATTGCTGCATATCACCGGCAGTACGGATATAACCGAGAGCAGTCCACGGATCAAAGGTTGCGCGGTAATTGCCGCTGGTTTCAGCATCACCGTTCGCCAAGACGCAATCTCGCCGTTCATACCGAGAGTAAAGTCCGAATTGGAATTCAAAGTCTTCATAAGGTGACAAAGCCTCTCGCAAATCGCGTGCGAACTCACTTCCGCGTGCGAACCGTTTGAAAATTTGCTCCGTGCGTTGGGGTTGGTTGAGTGCATCAAGGAACGTTCCAATCGGGATCCCCCCTTCTTCTATACCTTCATCTTCGCTTTTTCCAAAGATCTTGGTTTTAGTTTTAAAAGGCGGGTTCCGGAGGGACACATCGCGCTGTGAGACTAATTGCAACGCTACGTCATCTGCCACATCCTTCAGGGCAGGTGCGTCACCGAGGATCTCTGCAAGTTTGACATCGTCAATCTTTTCCGTCAAGTCAACACCACGTTTCAGTTCAGCGAAATGGATGATGTCGTCAAGACTATACCGGATGGGTGCGCTTGAAGAGAGGTTATCGTAGTTAGAACGATGGAAACGGATGCGCGGCTTGATACGGAAGACTGGCGTGAGACCGTAATCTTTCAGCAACACATACAACGTGACGGTATAGGAATCTACATGGACTTTCTGTGCCAGAATCCCGTCCTGTTTCGTGTCACTTTCCACGATTAACCGGTCTTGAACAAGACGGCTATCGTTGCCGAAAATCATCATCCGATGTTCTTCTCTGTTATCATCTACTAACATAGATGTACCCTCCGTGGACTTATAAAACGATGCCGTTGCGTCTTAGTTACTCTATCTTGTTTCGGATCGTTGTCGTGCCAGAGCTGCTGCGCCCAGAATACCGGAATTATCTCCGAGTTCTGCGCGGACAATCTGGACCCCATCCAGTGTGTTCGGCAATGCATATTTTTTTGCGGCGGCGCGGATATTGTCCAAGAACGTGTCGTCAAGTGCTTCAACGACGCCACCCCCTAAGATAATCATCTCAGGGTTCAAGAAATTCACTATAGAACCGATACCGACACCGAGGTACTTCGTCACTTTTTTGAAAATTTTTAGGGTTAATTTATCGTTGGCGCGAATCGCTTTCGCCAAAACGCCACTCCGAATAGTCCGAAGGTCGCCATTAGTGAGTTCAGTGACGATACTCTTCTGCTTCTCTTTTTTGATGGCTTTTTGGAATTGTTTTGCCATAGCGGTTCGGCTTGCGAGTGCCTCCAAACAACCACGAGTGCCACATCCGCATTTGGGGCCGTCTGCTTTGACAATAATGTGCCCGATTTCGCCTGCTGTTTTACTCGCGCCGTGGAACAACTCACCTTGCAGGATAATACCGCCACCGATACCCGTGCCAACAAAAATCCCAACGACGTTCTGAACACCTTGCCCAGCACCGAACACGTGTTCACCGAGCGTCCCAACGTTCACATCGTTGTCAACGAAAGTCGGAATGCCCACACGTGTTTCGAGTTCATCCTTCAATCGAATATCTCGCCAACCCAGATTCGGTGCGAAAATGACAACCCCTGTTGCTGGATCAAGCGGACCTGGTGCGCCGATCCCGATTGCTTTAATTGATGCTTCATTAACACCTGATTTACCGATAGCCTTTTGGATAGCGTCGGCGATCCGATCAATCACGATGGAAGGGGCTTCGTCTGCTTTCGTTGGGACTTTGGCTGTACCTAAGATATTACCCTCAGCGTCTATGACAGCAGAGAGAATCTTGGTACCCCCCATATCGACACCGACAACGTTAGTGCTCATGGCAATTGTCTCCCGTATACACGTATTTTACGTGTTTTTTACTGTAATTGAATTGGTTATGATCCGAAAAATGATAGCAGTTGCTGTTTGAAGTTTGCTACTGATAGTTGTTCCCATTTTTCCAAAAATGTTTTGTAATCCGTGTTTCGGGTCTCTCTTGTTTGCGTAATGAGTTTAGCGATCCCTGATGTTGTCGTCCGCTGTTCTGATCGGGTCTCATAATCAGCTAATACTTCTAATACAACATCGCCATCGTGGATATCGCCGAGTATTTCTTGTAGGTCAACAATCACTTTGAGGAATTCAGTAAAACGTTCGTTGTCCGCCACTGCAGTTTCTTTGGAATGCATTTTCGGAGCCCCGTAAGCGAAACGAAAGAGTTCCATCGTATACCGGAGGCGTTTAATCGAAATTCGCATGTTATGGAGTTCTTCACGTCTCGCTACGTCCCAAATGAACGGTTCCCATGTGTAAACTTCTTCAACTTGCTGTGGGAGAACAATGCGAGCATTTTCACGATAACTATCCTGCGGCATCACGCCAGTAATTTTACGCGCTTTCGCCATTTTTTACTATACCTTGCGGAGTACTTACGGTTCCACTGTAGGTGTATCCTTATGTAAATCTCGTCGGAGGTCTCTGATGTAAGTTTTTTAGTTTGTGTTAAAGAATGTTAAGAACTTTTTTTCAAAACCGGTTTCTTCAAGTTCTGCGAAGAGTTTTAGCATCGGTTTTCGAGCGGCTTCGTGTTCCTGTTTTAGATGTTCTATTAATTTACGGATATCCGATTGTTCCGTTTTAGGTAACGTACTTAATTCATTTTCAAATCGAGCAATGAGGACATCGAGATCACGTACGGCTCCCATCGTTTGGGTTATCAATTTTATCTTTTTATAGTGTTTTTTGAAAGATTTTTCTGGAAAACAGGCGGCGAAATTATCCATTGCGGCGCGTAAGCGACGCGAGGTAACGCGCATTTCGTGAACAAATTTAATATCACTTCCAGCCTTCGCACCTTCCTTGTAGGACATCATTTGATGAAAGTAGTTCACGATGATCTGCCGTGCGCAAGCCTCCAACGTTTCGTCCGGTGAGATCCCATCGATTTTCGGTGCTGTAACCATTGTTCTATGCTTCCACTGATCCCATAAAAGGGGACAATCTTCGCGAATAAACAGCGCATTATGATTTTGCGCGTTGGCGGAGGAGGTGATCTGTGAGAACAAGTGCTGCCATCGCCTCCACAATCGCGGGTGCGCGCACTAACACACACGGATCGTGTCGCCCGCTCGCCTTTAACGTCACCTCGTTTCCGTGCATATCGACCGTCTGTTGCGGTTTACCAATCGTTGCTGTCGGTTTGAAGGCGACTTGGAATACAATGTTTTCGCCGTTGGAGATGCCGCCCTGTGTGCCACCCGAATTGTTCGTGCGCGTCCGAATTTGCGCTCCGTTGTCATTTTTCTCGGTGTAAAACGGATCGTTATGTTCGGAACCCGTCATTGTGATGCCGTCAAACCCCGATCCTATTTGAAAACCCATTGTTGCGGGGAGGGACATCATTGCCTTCGCCAAATCTGCCTTAAGTTTGTCAAATACGGGTTCGCCGAGTCCGACAGGGACATTACGCGTAACCGACTCAATGATACCGCCGAGCGAATCTTGATCGCGCCGTGCCTGATCAATGCGTTCCACCATTTTTGGACTGGCGACCGGGTCAGGGCATCGCACCGGACTCTCTTCTATCTGTTCGAGTGTTACCCTATCCATATCCACTTCGGCTGCGAGTGTATGAACCTGTTTGACGTAAGCAAGTACCTCAGTTTCAGCGTTCTCAAGCAAAATCTGTTTCGCAATCGCGCCTGCAGCGACCCGCCCGATAGTTTCCCGTGCGCTCGCCCTACCGCCGCCCTGCCAATTTCGGATGCCATACTTCTGTTGATACGTGAAATCGGCATGTGAGGGGCGATAAAGATCTTTCAGGTGATCGTAAGCTGCAGGGCGCGCGTCCTTATTCCAGACCAGCATGGAGATAGGCGTTCCGAGCGTTTTACCCTCAAAGACACCAGAGAGTATCTCGACGACATCGCTCTCCTGGCGCGGTGTTGTGAGATGGCTTTGTCCTGGTCTGCGTCGATCGAGTTCAAATTGGATTGCGGATATATCTACATCAATCTGCGGTGGACATCCATCAACGACAACACCGACAGCACCGCCGTGTGACTCACCCCAGGTAGTAATCCGAAAAAGATGACCGAAGGTATTCATTTTTATAATTAGGTAGGCACTTTGGAAGCGCGCCTTTTACTTTTAGAATTGTATATTTTAGATTTCTTATGATATACTATAGCAGATGCCGTCGTAAAATACAAGTACTTTTCGGTGCTGCTTGCGAACCGAAAACTTGCTATTGAAAAGTCGGTGCTGCTTGCGAACCGAAAACTTGCTATTGAAAAGTCAGTGCTGCTTGCGAACCGAAAACTTGCTATTGAAAAGAAGATGAGTTATGTTATCATTTTTTAAACGCTATATCGCCCTACTTCTGATTTTTATAGGGATCGGGCTACTATGGAATACGCTGTTTGTGTATCCGCTCAAAATCTTCGTTGTATTTATGCATGAAGTCAGTCACGGACTTGCTGCAATGGCGACCGGGGGTAGAATCGTCGAAATCCAGATTAATCCGCAGCAAGGCGGACACGCACTCACACAGGGCGGATCTCGATTTTGGACATTGACTGCGGGGTATCTCGGTAGCCTGCTATGGGGTGGACTCATACTACTTCTGGCAGCGAGGACACATCTTGATAAAGTAATTAGCGTCTTTATCGGCATTGGGATGGTCGCTATTTCTATCGGTTTCGGGGAGAGTATGTTCACCTACCTGTTTGGAATCGGCTTCGGGGTCGTGTTACTGGCTATCGGTTTCTTTCTGCCAGAGGCTGCCAACGATTGGATACTGCGGGTCATTGGTGTGACAAGCTGCCTCTACGCAATCCTTGACATCAAGAGTGATATCCTTGATAGATCTCATCTGCGTTCGGATGCCCGGATGCTCTCGGAAGTGACAGGCATTCCAACTGAAGTGTGGGGAGCGTTGTGGATACTCGTTGCAATTGCGCTCACGTTATGGTTTCTCTATCTTGCAGGCAAACCCACTACGGTTGCCGAACCAACTGCTACCGAGGAGGACCTCTAATTTATTGGAATGTTACTGATAGTATGCGCCAGTACGTTTTTTAACCAAACGGGCTGAACTGACTCGCCGATATACCACTAAAATAGAGGAACCACACGCAGAGACCTAAGAAAAAAAGTGGCACACAGATCAGCGCGATGAGGATAACGCATCCCCATATCCACGAACCTTTGGATTTCGCAACAGTTGCCAGACGCGCGAGTAACACACCACCGCATATCATGATTATAACGACGAGACCGAATACCGCCACTGTCAGCATCTCTTGTTTTCTCCTTCCCCGAACGTTATGCTAATATGAGACACCCTTCAAAAAGTCCTATCACTCTACGCGCAACGCTAATCGGCATCGTTCTCATACCGTTTAATAGCTACTGGATCCTATATCTCAGTTATATCTGGGACTCTAACCGTCCCACGAGTTTAGCGTTGCTGTTCAATGTCCTGTTTACGTTGCTTGTGCTTATTGGTCTCAGTGCCATCCTCAAACGTTTGCGTCCAGCACTCGCATTTGCGCAGAGTGAGTTGTTAACGATCTATGCGATGCTATGCCAAGCCTCCGTTTTCGCTGGGCGTGATATGCTACAAGTCTTGGTGCCATTGATGAGCAACGGTTTCTGGTATGCAACAACTGAAAACGAATGGGCACAACTTTTTCATCAGCATCTCCCCGAATGGCTTGTCGTTGGGAAGCAAGAGGTATTGCACGGTTTTTATGAAGGTGAAAGCACGTTCTATTTGCATGCACACATACAGGCATGGCTGGGGCCGACGCTAATCTGGGTCGGCTTCTGCCTCGTGATCGGTGTAACAATGCTTTGCCTCAATGTGCTTCTACGCAAGCAGTGGCAGGAACACGAGAGGCTTACTTATCCGATTGCCCAGCTTCCTTATGAAATCACGAGCGCGGCATCAAATGCTGGGAATTTACGTGTAACGCCACATCTGTTTTTTAATCGGAGAATGATGGTTATCGGTTTAAGCATTGCCGCTATCCTGAATCTGCTCTATAGTTTACACCAAATTGACCCTGTTTTTCCAACAATTCCGCTCTATCGTAGCTTTCGGCTCCCCGAAAAACCGTGGAGCGCGATGAATAACCCGGGCTTCCGTATCAGTTTTTTCCCGTTTGCGATTGGTGTCGGTTTCCTGATACCGCTCGATTTGGGGTTCTCCTGCTGGTTTTTTCATCTATTTTGGCACTTTGAACGGGTTATCGGTGAGATGTTCGGTTGGCGTGGGGCTGTTGGATTTCCGAGAGAGATGGCACAAATCCGCGGTGTATGGATGGCACTGTTCCTCTGGACACTTTGGATGGGGCGCGCACACGTCAAGGTGGTGTTGAAGACTGTTTTTGTAGGGGCGAGGTCACCTCGTCCGTGCGGGCAGGGAAACCCTGAAGAAACACCCAAGCAAAAACCCCCTACGAATGATGAAGGTGAAGCATTACGTTATAGAACAGCAGCGATTGGTGTGCTTGTCGGATTCATCTTGATTATGGCGTTTTGCCTCAAGGCCGGGATGTCCCTTTGGTTCGCGATCCTATTTTTTGCACTCTATTTCGCCATGTCGGTGACAATCACCCGTATCCGTGCCGAACTCGGTCCACCCGCGCACGACCTCTACAATGCCGGTCCCGATCTGCTCCTGACAGATGCACTCGGCACACGGCGCATCGGCACTCGTAACCTCTCGGTGATGTCGCTCTTTTTCTGGTTGAACCACCTCTCTTACCGGGCACATCCGATGCCGCACCAACTCGAAGGATTGAAACTCGCGCATCAAACCCGTTTCAATCCGTCCCAACTGCTCTGGGTCTTAGCGATTGCAATCTTCGTCGGTGCGCTCTCTGCTGCATGGGGACACTTACATCTCTCCTATCAAGTCGGTTTGGAACAGGCACGTTCGTGGTATGCCCGCGCTGCCTTCAACAGACTTGCAGGATGGCTCTATAATCCGAGCGAAACGAGCGTCAGCGGTATGCTCTACACTGCGGGGGGATTTGGTTTTGCTGTTGGTTTACTGCTCTTGCGATGGCGGTTCATTCAGTGGCCTCTACATCCAGTCGGCTATGTCGTCTCAAGTTGGTGGACATTTACGGGACTGTGGTTTCCACTCTTAATCAGTTGGACAGTCAAACGTATTCTGCTCTCAACAGGTGGGGTACGCTTATACCGACGTTCAATCCCATTTTTCATCGGCTTGGTTATCGGTGATGTCATCGTTGCATCCATAATTAGCATTCTGGGATTGATTTTTGATTTTCGAGTTGTCTACCTGAGTTGGTAACGCCTTTCCAAGAGGAGGCGAAAAATTGTTTGACATCCGGGATATATCGGTGCTAAACTTTCTGTGTAAAACTAAAAAACTGATTTCTAACACCTTTCAAAACATATCGACTTGATTACTACACTAACGGAGACACCCAGAATGTTAATTTTACCAAATTGGCGATATGAGAAGCCAAGTTTGAAAGATGTAGTTAAACTAACGATTTTCACTGCTGTTTTGTTTGCTATAGGTTTATTTTCCTTTCGATCTTTACAAAGGAAAAACAATACCAACGCAGTCAACGCCAATTCCGAAAAGCCTGTCAAGATTTACAAAACAACACCAGCCACAAAGCCTGTTACTCGGCCCACAACACAGTCGGCACAGGCAGAATCTGAAAATATCACAATAACTCAGCTAGATCAAAATGGCGTAGTTGATGATTTAGTTAGTGATGAAGAACTAAATCACACCAGCAACACAGGTATAACTTATGTTCCAATTGCTGATGCGGTTTTTGATGAACTAGCCGAAGCCGATGCCAAATCGGCGCAACTGGTAGATCTTTATGACCAACGGGTTGAACGATACCTTAACGATAGAGAACAATGGAATATGAAATTCAGACAGGCTCACAACGACAGACTATCCGCAGGACGAAGGCTTATTAATCTTATTCCCGATGGGGATGCCGAAGACATTTTCAAGTATTTTAACAATTTAAGTGATGAGCAAAGAAAAGAACTTCAACAAAAGTTAACAGATCGTATCAGTGATCGAGACGCTTCTATTGAAAGGCTTAATTCACTTAAGAAAGAAGAACCCATTTTTCCATCTTATGCCGAGTTGGAAAAACAACAATCTACGAATACGGAGTAATTAGTGAAAAAACTTTTTGTGTTAGTCTTAGTTTCTATTGCAAACTTTACGATCTATGCTGTACTGCCATCGGAAATTCGGACCACCCGCTAAACCGAGATTGTGTAAACCAAGATTGTGATATAATGTCATAGGAACACTCTGATGAAACGGCACCATATTGTTGGTATTATTGTTGGAATAGTTGGGATAGGTTTGACAGTACAACATGTCCTATCGGCAAGTATCATTGAGGCACTCATAACGTTCACCATGTTCTCTATTTTAACCATCGCAAATTTTTTAAAAAATAAATTGTCACAACATCCAAGATGGGACCACGAGATATGGCCATTCTGTATATGTGTTATTGTAGTCTGCCTCATGTTGCTTGAACTGTTTTTTTATCTTCTCTAAAGCAGCAAAACCACTGTCATTTATAATATAAAATGGACACAGCAGCCCAATTACTCAGTGTGAATATCGGCGGGATCGAGATGCGGAACCCCGTCATGACGGCATCTGGCACGTTCGGCTACGGCTCTGAATACGCCAATTTCGTGGATCTGAACCGACTCGGTGCAATCGTTGTAAAAGGGGTTACGAGTGTGCCGTGGCCCGGCAATCCGATGCAACGGATCATGGAAACGCCATCCGGTATGCTCAACGCGATTGGACTCCAAAATGTCGGCGTAGACGGTTTTATTTCGGAGAAACTGCCGTACCTACGCGATTTTAATGTACCGGTAATCGTTAACGTCTGCGGCAAAACCGTTGAAGAATACTTGACGGTCGTTGAGAAACTAAACACAGCCGACGGTGTTGCTGGCATAGAACTCAATATTTCCTGTCCGAACTTGGATTGCGGGGGTATGAGTTTCGGGGTTGATGCGACGTTGGCATACGAACTCGTCAAAGCAGTCCGAGCGGTAACACACCTGCCCCTATTGGTAAAACTATCCCCGAACGTAACAGATATTACTGAAATCGCACGCGCCGTTGAGGATGCCGGTACAGACGCGCTCTCTGCCATCAATACGCTTCTCGGTATGGCGATTAACGTAGAAACGCGGAGACCCGAACTCGCAAACGTTACAGGCGGACTCTCCGGTCCGGCAATAAAGCCCGTGGCATTGCGACTCGTTTGGGAGGTTTATAAAAGTGTCTCTATCCCAATCGTCGGGATGGGTGGTATTATGACTGCAACAGACGCTATAGAATTTTTCATCGCCGGTGCATCTGCCGTGGCGATTGGAACAGCAAATTTCGTCAATCCACAAGCATCAATGGAAGTGGTAAAGGGTATTCACGCCTACCTCAAAGAAGCAGATATGGGGTCAATCAAGGAACTAGTTGGCAGTTTACAGGTTGATCCGGCAGCTATTGTCTGAGCATGGATTTACAGGATAAGAGAGGTTGCGACAGGCGTATTGGAGTATTTTGCTTGGTGTTTTCACCTTCCTATATTGATTGGAAACCGTGAAATCGATCTTCTAAGATCAAAAACCAAGCCTGTAATGAAATGGAAGGCGGATATACGGATTGGTACATCAAATGCTAAACTCGCCTGACCGAACCACAAGGAAAATTAAAAAAGGGAAATGCGACATCTGGTAACACTCGACGATATGTCGAACTTTGAAATTGAACAGATTTTTCGACTCGCAGCGGGAATGCAGTCGCAGCAAGAGACGTGGGCAGGTATCTGCCGTGGTAAATTGCTCGCAACGCTCTTCTATGAACCGAGCACACGCACGCGGCTCTCCTTTGAGAGTGCTATGGAACGGCTCAACGGTAGAACCCTCGGTTTCTCTGATCCGCGTGCAACCTCAGCGACGAAAGGCGAAACGCTCGCCGATACCGCTCGCATGGTAACGAATTACGCCGATCTCATTGTCGTGCGACACAACTGGGCAGGCGCAGCACGCGTCATTGCACGCCATGCACACGTCCCCGTCATCAACGGTGGTGACGGCAGCCACACACACCCGACACAGGCACTTGCAGACCTCTATACGATTATGCGACGGAAATCGCAGATACAGGGGTTAACTGTTGGTATTTGCGGAGATCTTCAGTTTGGGAGGGCGGCACACTCTTTTGCCCTTGCAGTCGCGCGATTCGGCGGGAACCTCGTTCACATTGCGCCGAAACCGCTACAGATGCCGCCGTGGGTACTTGTGCAACTCGAACAGTGTTACGGACAAAAACCCCTTGAGGTAGAGAGCGTTACAGAGGTGATTGATAAACTCGATGTCATCTACGTCAATCGACTTCAGGAGGAACGGCTCCCGCCGAATATGGATGCTGCTGCTGTACGTGGCAGTTATCTGCTGAACGCATCCGTCATGAAGCACGCTAAATCTGACGCGATGATTATGCACCCGCTCCCGCGCGTCAATGAACTTGCCTATGAGTTAGACGAAGACCCGCGTGCCGCTTATTTCGAGCAGTCAGCGAATGCAGTACCGGTTCGGATGGCACTGATTGCCAGCCTCATGGGTTTAGAACAACTCATCTTAACACAACCCCCGGAGCGAGAGATTGCTGCCTCAGCAACACCTTGTGAGAATCCGAACTGTGTCACGAATCATGAGACGTATCTAACACCTGAGCGTGAGTTGTTTAAAGGCGAAATCGAGCTGCAGGCTTGCGCGTATTGTGGAAACCTACTCTCGTAACGGCATTACATGAGGATGCGCAAAGGAAACTGAATATCTCTGCAGATTTTGTGGTGATAACTGAACAAATTAATTGAAATTGTACACGGAAAATGAATATTGAACGCAACAGTTACCGATCCAACATTATCATTTCTGTTCGGCAGGCGAGCTGTTAAATACATCTGCTTTTTCAAGGATCGCGTATCGGGTCGTGCGCCAGAGCAGATCACCGGGACCGACAGCGTGCCATTGCCCATTTAGAAAAGTCATGACGGCATTGTCTTTCTGATCCAATGAGAGGCTACTCCGAGGGAAACTGTGCGTGGGTCCCCAATTCGTATAAGTAACCGGTTCGCCGTTCTGCCAGACCCATTCTCCTTCTTTCTCCGCATCGCTAAGTCCGATCCAATACAGATGATTCCCGAAGAGTCCTAATAGCCATTTTTGTTCCGCTTCGTCGTTGATAGCAACGAGATACGCGCCTTCAGCCGTCGCGCGATTTTTTGCATCCTTGAGGCTTCCACACCGAATCTTTTTGTAAGCGTGTCCATTTGCAGGGTTTACTGCCCATGTATTTTGTTCCGATAGTGGTCGCTTTTGCTGAGTTCGCGGAGTCGTACTTGTTCCACGCGTTTTTACTTTCCCCTGTCCAACTTCACCACGACGTGGTTCCTGTATAGTTGGTGCGGGAGGATTTGTTTCGGTAGAAGCAGGCTTATCAGGCGGTGTTGCGCCACCCGTCAGTTTACGCAAGAGGTTGGGCAGTGACGCCTTAGAACTTTTTGATTGCGTTGGGGCAGCAGCAGGCGGTGCCGCGCCATCGAGCGTCAGCACCAAATCGTCATGGCGTCCGCCCGCTTCCAGCTCAAACTGTTCCGATTTCGCTGACAGTCCCTTATACTTCACAGACACCGTATAGGGGGCAGGATCTCCATTGTTATCAGTGTAATGCACAAAATAGCCTTCGGAATCCGTGGTAGCACCACTGCGCCACGTGCCGTCGCTTGTGATTACAATAGCAATAGAAGCATTAGTTAACGGTTTTCTATCTTTGAAAACAACTCGCGCCCGAATCCGCATCCGTGGACGCACAGTCACCTCTATATTTTTTAAATGACTACCCAGTTTGACAGCAAAGTTGATGCCTCCAAAAGGCGGATGTCTCCCTTGATAAAGGGTCATCCCTCCGATTTTGATTGAGACAAGTTCATGGTCCGGTTCAGGGTTGAATGAAGGCTTTTCATTTTCCCCAAACTGCTGCGGTGGAATCATAATTTGAACCGGTCCAGCAGGCACATCGGTGAATGTGAAGGCTCCGTTTTCATCAGTTTTTGACATGTGAAAAACTGGTGATAGATTGATGGTAAATCCAGCAATCGGTTTTCCTTCTGGGTCAAGGACAACACCGGAGAGTGTCGATGCCTCTTCTTGTGCAATGCAAGGGGTCAAAGCAGAAAGAGAGAGTGCTACTGCGGTTCCGATGAAGTACATAATGTGAATAAAATTCAAACGATGCATTGTAAATTTTCCTTTTGAAACGGGCAATGTAGATTCGCGTGTCTGAAAGTAAACAGGGCAGCGTTGCCGCTAATTGTCCTCAGTTGGGGGTTCAACAGGTGCCTCTGGTCTTTCGAGGATCGCCTGTTTGATAAATTGTGCCAGACCTCCAACTCCCGGGGCAGCGGTTTCCCATTTGCCGTCGAAACCGCTTCTAATGACGTAATCTTTTATCTCAGTGTTGTCCCCATCCTGTTCATGTTCTTTCCAGTTGGTGTAGGTAACCGGTTCGCCACTGTGCCAGATCCACTGTCCTTCCTCAGCAACATCGTTGAGGCCTATCCAAAAACGGTCTCGTTCAAAAATCGCTTGTAGCCAATCATTTTCTGCTTTATCGTTAATGGAGACGAGATATGCCTTTTCAGCGGTAGCTTGCTCCATTGCATCCGCTATATTGTCACAATAAATCCTTTTGTAGGCGTGTCCATTTGCAAGATTCACTACCCACACAGCGGGTGGATTAAGAAATGCTGTTAACGCCTGGGACGCAGGCTGTCTTATAGGACGTTCAGCCAGTGGCACTGGATTGCCGTTGAGGGTGAAAAGAAGATGGACTTCGGGTTGCCCTTCATGCAAAATGAAAGGCGGTGCTTTCGCGAGGAGTCCGTGATGTTCAACACCAAGCGTATAGAATTGGGGTTCATCATCCACCTGAAGGTTTTCCACGAAATATCCGTCTGCATCGGTCTGTGCTGTGCTACCTGAACTCCCCCTTCCACTTCCGTCGAGATCCCTACGTAGTACGCGAGTCCGGATTTTTGTATTGGTAACTGGTGTTCCATCGGCAAAGACAACGCGGGCGCGGACCTGGGGTCGGATATCTGTTTTCACTGTAATCACAACGTTTTCGATCTCCATCCCTGCCTCTAAGGAAAACTGTATTCCATCAAAATGCGGATGACTGCTTGGGTGAAGCGTGAGTCTGTCGATTCCAATGGACAGGATTTGGGTTTCCTGCTGTTCAGCCTGGACGACAAATCTAAGGGATTCTTCCGGCATAATATGCGTAATAGAAAAATGCCCTTCTAAATCGGTCTGCCTTTGCCATATCTCTACGACTCCTTCTTTTCGTCTGTTCCCCATGACTTCATAGGGTTGGATCGCTATTGAGATACCGACAACGGGGTCTCCACTTTCGTCAACAACACGTCCAGAAACCGACACATCTTCTTGCGCTCCGGTGGGTGATGATGCCAAAGTAGAGAGCACTGCAATCCCGATGAGGAACCCAAGATTTTGTCTGAAACTTTGAAGGTTCATAGATTCTCCTTTTTGAATTGTGTTGTTTATTCAGGTCACTGAGGATTCCCCGGCAGCGTCAAAACGAGGTCGTCGCGACGTTCTCCAACATTAAGCACAAAACGCTCCGACATTGCGGTAAGCCCACTGTATTCCACTGACACCGTATAGGATGCTGTCCTATTTCTATCTACATACTTTACAAAACCGCCTTGGGCATCGGTCTGCAATGTAGCTTTCATATTGCCGCCGCCATCGCCATTTAAGTATTGCACTTTTATATGGATTCTGACTTCCTTATTTGCCAGCGGTGTCCCGTTGGCAAAAACAATTTTCGCGCGAACCCGCGTCCGAAATCGGACTGTGACTTCTACATTTTGGAGATGCGCGCCTGGGGTGATGGAAAAAGTGTTCCGAATTAAAGGTGTAGGGAAATTCTCATGAGGATGGTAGGCAAAATCTCCAATTTTGATTGAGATAATCTCATATTCTGTATCAAAAGGCACATGACTCTGGTCGTCAGGTGCCAACATGAATTGAAACTCGTCATGATAGATGTCCGCGATAGAGAAATGTCCTGTATCGTCAGTTTTCGCTGCTAAAGCAGGCGCGTAAGTCTGTACGCCAGTGCTATCGTCAATTTCAAAAGGTTGAATGGCTAACACCAACCCAGCCACCGGACGCGCCTCCAAATCAATAACGCGTCCCGAAAGAATTGCTGCACCTTCTGCCGCTTCATTTTCTGAAGGGGTGACGGGCATTGGATCCTTGGTGTCACTACAACCTAACAATCCGGAAAGTGTAATCGTAAGCATAATTACCACAATGCTATGTAAAAGGTTTTGACAATGCATAGTTATTCCTCTTTTTGTGAGATTGAATTGAAAACATATACGCGACATTGACGTATCATAAATTTTGTGGTAATGATTGCTAAATTAATTGAAAATTATAGGCATGCGGGAAATCCAACCTGAATGATGTCAATCGACAAGTGACCGTTCTTCTTCGGCAATTGGATTGACAAACACGTCTGCCTTTTCAAGGATCGCCCTCTTTGTGGCACGCCAGAAAAGGTCGCCAGGACCGACAGCATGCCATTGCCCATCTATAAACGTCATGACGGCACTATCTTTCTCTTCTGGTGAGAGAGTGCTGCGCGGGAAACTGTGCTTGGCACCCCAATTCATATAAGTAACCGGTTCGCCGTTCTGCCAGACCCATTC
>JAGFCB010000180.1 GCA_022394775.1 Candidatus Poribacteria bacterium | reverse complement strand
TCTGCGAAAATAACCGCCTCTCAATGAAGGCACATAGATACTGTACCATCAACCCGCGTGTCAATTTAGCGGGTCGATACCAATCAATGCCTAATTCCTGACACACCTTTTCAACGGGTATCGAACTGCCGCTAGCAGAGGCAGTGTTGAATACCCATTGCGTCAGGCAACTTGCGACGAAACTGAGTTGTACAAAACGATTGATGCTTTTTTTGGATTTGACTCGATAGGTATCAAATCCGAAGTGTTGCTTGGCATCCCGAAAGGCAGTCTCAATCAACCATCTTTGCCGGTAATATCGAACTATCTGACATACGTCCAGTGTCAAGTCGGTGGTGTAGACACAGAAGTATTGAAACGGCTTTGCTTTTTTGGGACGTTTTCGGGTCACGACCAAGCGAACCGGGGTCGGACACATTTTCGTCCGCACCACGACAGATGCCACTGAATCGCTTTTGTTGTCAATATCCATAGTGGCATACCGGAGATACCCAAGATGTAGGCGTTTGCCATATTTCTTGGGTCGTCCCCGTTTGGGTTGCTTACCCGCCACAGGTAAACGATAGAAAACAGCATTGGACTTGGCACGACACAGGATATGATGTCCCGCTTTTAGCACACATTGAAACACTTTCCGTCGATTGAACCCACGGTCAAAGAGAATCAGGCCACGCGGGATTTGACAGCAAATCCACTTCAGCACCGAATCGCTGTTATCCTGACGGGACTTAGGACACATCAACTTCACCCAAACGGGAAACAGAAGCGTCTCTGTGGCACTGGTGCAAAGCAACCCCAATGCCCCAAACTGATGACCAAAGTGAAACTTCGATTGATTGGTGTTACGCTTTCGGTAGCGATGATTTCTGAAAAAGTGAACTCCAAATTGCTTTCGTCCGGTCTTTACCGCTCGAGTCTCGTCGTAAACGTAGACCCAGCTATCAAACTGTTGTTGTAGAAACTTAATCAGATGTTGAGCGACTGCATCGACGTCCCATTTACCACGAGACAAAAACTTGACTAGCGAGCCGTAACCCGTTTTGGGGCGAACCGCTTGATAGATACCGGTCACCGTTGCCCGCTGGCGATGAGTCATCAGACCGACTATGAAGCTGCAAAATAGGGCGAAGTTTTGACGGTTGAATAACGGACGAAAATCGGTTAAAATATGGGTGAGGCAGAATATGAGGCTCATAATTGCTCCTTTCAAAATTGTGGTGATTTCTGAAAGGATAACCTCTGTTCTGCCTCTTTTCACATAAAAATTGTACAAACTTTAG
>JAGFCB010000176.1 GCA_022394775.1 Candidatus Poribacteria bacterium | reverse complement strand
ATTGCACGCATCTCCCATTTGAGAGGCCTACCTACTGGTGAAGGTTTTGGTAAATAGGGTAACAGGTTGTCCCACTGGGCATCGGTCAAATCCGTGGGATAGGTTGTTGGAGTCATGTGTATGCCTTTCATTGGAGGGGATTGATGTGTCCAATGAGTAAACGTAAACATTAACTCTTGAGGATATTTTTAGTTTTAAAACAGGTTCTAAGTACTTTAGATTGTGAAAACTATTTCTTGTTCTGTTTTCACAAAAGCAAAGGTGGGGGATAAAAACTGCAAAAAATTAAAAAAAGAACCTGACCATCCGCTTACAGAGTGCATCATGAATAGTGAAGGCGTATTACCGTCGTTTGACGCACAAGAATAATTGAATTACGGGAGTGCTGCGATGGATCACAATGACGAGGAGCTAATCAAACGGACACTTGCCGGCGATGAAGCCGCGTTTGGTGCTCTGGTAGATAGATACAAAGGTGCGGTTCATGCGCTCGTCTACCGGAAAACTGGGGATTTTCACATCGCCGAAGAGTTGACACAAGACGCCTTTCTCCAAGCCTATCAGAAGCTATCAACGCTCCGAAATCCGGTAAATTTTGCGGGTTGGCTCTACGTCATTGCATCGAGATGTTTCCTGATGTGGTATCGAAAAAAACGTCTGCCAACAAGCCCTTTGGCTAAGGTAAAGCCTGCTGAGATAGAGACAATTGCTCAACGGGATTACCGCGATGAACAGCAACGACAAGAGATTCATGATGCGCTAGACAGTTTGCCTGAAAGTCAGCGTACCGTCTTGACGCTTTACTATCTTGGTGGCTTGAGTTGTGGAGAGATTGGACGTTTCATCGGCACGTCGGAAGGTGCAATCAAGGATCGTCTCTATCGCGCACGTCTCCGTTTACGAGAGGAGATAACCAACATGATGCACGAAACTCTGAAAGGCTTCCAACTACCACCGACGTTCACCCAAAAACTGCTGGAGCGAATCAGCAATGTTGAACCCACCTCGACTATTCCGCGGGGGCAACCGCTGATTCCGTGGGGGATCGCTGGTGCCGTAACGATTGTCCTGATTGTTTGTGCAA
>JAGFCB010000329.1 GCA_022394775.1 Candidatus Poribacteria bacterium | reverse complement strand
GAATATGTTAGTGCCGGAACACCAGATCCACCCGCGGTAAGGAGCGAGATTTCTTCATCGGTAGCCGTATCATAAATCCAAACGCCGAGTGCCCCTGCTGCAGCGAGCCGTGTGCCATCCGGTGAATATTGAATTTCATAGAGCCAACCTTTGCCGAGCCGCGTTGTAGCCCCTTCGGGTAGGTGCCATTGCGGCGAATCTTGGGCAAAACTATTGTAAGAAAAAAACAGTGCCGTCAAACAACAGAAGACGGTTAATTTAGAAAAAAATGTGATCTTCATAAAATTTCCTTTCGTTAGTAAGGGTTGCCGACTTCAGGCAACTATGGTGAATTATACAATTAACTTTAGATTCCAATCGGCGCAGTTACAAACTCCGCCGACCAGTGGGAGTCAATGTATTTCGATAATTCAGTATAAAATATTAGACGTATCTTATAAAATTTATGCAATAATTCTCTTGTGTATCCCTGTCAGTTCTATCCAAAAGGATAAGGAAAATCAGTTGCAGCAAGGCGGCAAGGGATTATTATGAGATAGAAGGGAAATTTATTTTCGTATTAGCATTTTTCGTGTTGCCGTAAAATTATCTGCCGTCAGTGCATAGAACCTGTAGCAGGGGCATCCGCACCATTGCCTAACGCCCCAGCAACTAAAACGAGATCCGAAATATTCACGACCCCGTCGCCGTTGACATCTGCACGATTTTGCCCTTGCTGTCCGAAGTTGGAAGCAACCAGCACTAAATCCTGGATGTTGACTGTCCCATCCATATTTAGATCCTCCGGCGCATAGATCGAGAATTCTTTGTGTGTGAAGTTTCCATGCACATCTATAACCCGCAGCGTTACAGAATCAGTTATAACCTGAAGCGGTTCAGAATCAGCTGTCAGGGTCAATGGGGTAGTGGCAAATTCGACAATGGTGCTGCTGCCGTCTAAAGATTTGCAGTCAAGTATGCTTAAATCATGACCGTTTAGGTACTCAACTGTAGCAAATAATTGTACTTGATGGAGACCATCGAAGTCAGTTATTTTAAAGCGGATACCATCTGTGTGATCTGCCCCAAGTGCCTCCATTTCAATCGTTGTCGGTTCATTGAAGTAGGGATGGGCGATGTTGAAGTAACGATGTACATCCAGCCACTCAGCAGCACACAGAGAAGTCGTCATTGGCTCGGTACTGTACAAATCTATCCACGGCTTCAAATTGTTGCGGAAGTCGTGTTGTAATCCAAAAGCATGCCCAAGTTCATGAACAGTCACATCTATCTCCTCAAAACACCAGCCAGATGCAGGAATGAGTACCGTTCCTCCAGAAGTCCCATAGGGACCACCATAACCACACGCGAAACCATCAAGATCCTCAGTACTGGTATCTAAAGCGGCAAGATAGATGTTGGTGGATATGTCAAAATGCTCGTCAATTTCCTCCCAAACCTTTCCGGCTTGACTCTGGTAATATTCATCCTTGAACTTGCCCTTCACATGATGGACTATCGCCTTACCGGTTGCATCGGTTTCAAATCGAAAAGTTTTTTTACCGAACTGATAGTAGTCCATCTGTCCAGCGAAAATTTCCTGGGCTTCTTTTATTAACTTATCAAATTTTTCGTCTATATCAGGCTGAGGGGAACGATCGCTTGGAAGAAAGTAGATGAGGCGTACAATATTTCGTGGGTGTGTTGATTCTAAACGGTTTTTGATGTTCTGAACGCGAACCGTACCACCTTCACCACCACTCGCAAGGATTGTACCGTCAGAGGAGAAAGCAACGCTTCTAATCGAACCTGTATAGCCTTGCAACGTCGCTATCTTTTCACCATTGGCAACAGACCAAAGCGTTACTTTTTCAAAGCCACTACTAACAAGTGTTTTCCCATCAGCGGAGAAATCAACAGCAGCGACTCCATTAGTACTAAGTGTGCCAAGGAGATCCCAATTTGAGACAGCCCACAATTTGATCTCTCCACCCCACGAGGAACTCGCTAAGGTCCGATTGTCTGGAGAAAATTTAACAAAGTTGATATCTGAGGTGTGCCCCTCTAAGGTCGCGGTAATTTGCTTCTGCTGAACATCCCAAACTTTCACGGTCGTTCCCACGCCGTCATCTGTAGCGAGATAACGCCCATCGCTTGAAAGATCAACTGTCCACACCCATTTGTCATGTTGAAATGTAGCAACCTCAGTTCGATTACTGATATTCAATAACTTTGCATGTCTACCGGAAGTCGCGAGGAGTTGTCCATTGGGGTGAAACACTACCGTATGGATTGGGAAAGGCATTCGGATTGTAATAGGTTCATGGTGCTCAATATTTTCCTGCCATGAGACATCCCATATTTTAATGGTTCTATCTTCACTCCCACTCACAAGCAATCCGCCATCTGGAGAGAATACCACCGAATTGACTTTTTCTTTATGCCCTGTGAGATCTTTCACAGTATTCCTCCGCAAGTCCCACAGTTTGATAGTGTTATGTCCACCGGCACTCACAACAAGAGAATTATCCACGGGGGAAAATACCACCGATTGGATAGAGCTACCATGATCAAGAGTAGTAACATCTTGTGCAAAATTGAAGGATACAAAATACAATAAAACAGTTACCGTAACAAATACACCTGCAAATCGCATTCTAAAGTTCCTTTTCAATGTTTTTTCTGATCTCAAAGCTATTATATTCCGCTAAAACTCTCCAGAAACAGAGATGCGTTGGGAACCGCCGAGGGTGTGAGTGTTGAAAGCGTAGTTGATAAAAAAGGACATAGTATTTACCTCCACACGAAGTCCAGCCCCAGCAGACAGTCCATGTCCATTCCATCCGCCGCGGAGGGCTACCGTATTAAAAAGCCAATATTCTGCGCCTATGCGTGGGACAACGCCACCGCCGCCACCCCCTATTTCAAGGTCAGCCTGATTGGTTTCGAGATCCACCCCGATAGCCCCTTTACCGAGGCGCGGGACGGTGAAATAATAAGCCGTGCCGAATCGGAGCCGTCGCGTGCGGGTGAACGTCGGCTTGTCAGGTGTGTCCCATCGGATTTGTGTGCCTGTTGCATCTAATAACATCACGCCGACGCGTAGACCTTTATAAGGCTCAGCGATTAAGCCGATGTCAATACCGAACCCGTTTCCGCTGTTTCCAAGGATGGATTGGTTAAGGAGTTTGAGGTTACCGCCGACAGCCACTATAGGATGGACCTGACGCGCATAAGAGATAAGCAAGGCATTATCGGTATTGCTAAAGTGCTCAGCGATTATAGGTTTTTCAATATAGGGTTCGCCATCCTCCTTGATACCATTGCCATTTTTATCCTGAAAATCGTGTATTCCGTTACCGTTGGTATCCTTAAAGGTGGTGCGCGGTATATCGTCAATACCGAGTCGGATCCAGCTCAAACCGAGGCTGCCAATCCCTTCGATCTGATAGACGTAGTTGGCAAAGTTGTAGGTAACCAAGCCTCTGCTCAACCAATTGCCGTCTCCGGTGCTAAAGGTATCAGAATACATGGCTGAGAAACTATGTTTTTTGACTTTGGTAAGACCAGCAGGGTTCCAATAAGTAGCGGTTGCGTCGTCGGCAATAGCGACGAATGCACTGCCCATTCCGAGAGCTCGCGCACCTACGCCATGACTGAGAAATTCGGCAGCGTGTGCCCCCTCGTCCGCTGCGTTGACGGTTAAAGGTAGAATGAGGCTTATTATGAAAAGAAAAAAGTAAATGAATCGCATTTTGATCATGTTTAATGTTAGGTGCCTACCGAATAAGATAGGATCCAATGTTTTAACCCGGTGCGAAATCGTAGATAGGTTCACGGATAATGACGCTTAAAACGCTCCAGAACGCGCCTACGCAGTATTCTCCGAGAATAACACCGAAGAAGAAGAGGACCATTGTTCGATAAGTGCTCGGTCCTCCGAAACGGAGTGCCAGCCACTTGAGGAAACTACTGATAACGAGACAGCTCCAAAAATAGCCAACGCCCCCTGTCATAGAGATAGGATAGCCTGCTGGATGGAGGGGCCACCAGATAAAACGCATCCGCATCACCATAAGGAAAAAAGTGAATCCCATCCCTCCTGCCATGAACGACATTGCGGAGATGTCAGGGTCGCGTGGGAAAGCAAACAGCCCCGCAAGCCAACCGAATTGACCGATATGGCCCACTGACGGTCCAATACCACCGCCTGCCCCTGTAATTGCGCCGCCGAGACGATAGAGTTCGCTGAGTGTTGCCCAAAATGATGCGAGCGAACCGAGAATGACAGCGATAATCATCGCCAAAACCAAGCGTTTGGTGTTCATATTCGCGCGTTCTGCCATCTTAAACGCTTCAAGTTGGTGTGGCATGATGTGTTCACGATATCCACGTCCACTGAAAAACCAAAAATAAGGAAAAACAGTTAAGTTATTCGGGCCGATGCGGCGCGTTCCCAAGATATTGACCAAGAACTGTTGGGCATTACACATTCCTGCCATCTCATGTGCCGGCGGTCCGAGTTCTGCACGGACGCGCGTAATAGCGAGCGAAATAGCGAAGAAAAAGGCAAAGAAAGGCAGAATGATTGGAAGAGTCATTCCTGCCTTCAGACAAAACCAGACGATAAACAGACTCGAGAGGACAATGAGCAGAATTGCTGTTCGATAACGAATAGGTTCTTGCGAGTCATCAATACCACCGGGTCTACCTAAGATTGTGCGTACGACGTTTGCAATGTGTCTCCGGGTTACAAGGAGCGCGATAACAAAGATTGCCATCCAGCCGCCGATTGATTGCTCACTGCCATACGGGAAGGGTGCTGGAATTGCGAGTGCACTCCCAAAAACGCGCTGCGCCTTCTCGAATAGATAAAAAAACCACATAGAAAAGGAGAGGTCCAGCGGCAAAAGGAACCCTAATCCGATTACAAATGGATAAAGCGGTACAGGAATATTGCCAACAGCGTTCCACGGTTTTTCGGTGAAGAACCGCCCCCAATTCCGAGCATTATGACGGACACTAAAATCCGGTAGGACAGGAAAAAAGTGCGCCAAACCGTGCCAAACATTTACCACCGCGGCGATGATGAACCCATACCATAGGATACGACTTCGGAAAAGTTGAGCGGCTCCCCCTCTTTCAGTAATTGCCATTGGAAGTTGGATAATCGGATACGCTAATTTCTCGTGTTCCGTCCACTGTTTCCGAATAAGCACATTCAGACAGATCATGATGGTGCCGAGAGCGAGAATAAGCGATGTCCACCACAAAGTCGGCATTATCCACGCGCCACCAATTTTCGCGTTGTAAAAGGGCGTGTTGCCTTCATAAAATCCGCGAATAATCTCTCTGTCCGCGACAACGAGATGTTGTGGAATGTAAGTATGGAACATGTCCGCCCAATCATTCTCAATTGTTGCGAACCAGAATGCGTGCGGGAGTGCGGGAATTGTCAAGGCTAACGTATCGTGTCCTGCCAATCCTGATGCGATAGAGAGCATGGCGTAAATAGTAATCATCTCGCCCTGCGTCAACGCGGCTCTCGGGGCAGTCCGCTTCAGGAAAAGATTGATCAAGATTAGGAAGAAAATATTGAGGACAACATTCCAGAAAAGGGAAATGGTCGTTGGATGCCCGGAGTGCCAGACACACTCAACTTCAATAACCCAAAAAACATTGGGCGGAATTAAGAAAATGGCAATAAGTATGGCGCGCCATGTGACACCAGATTCACGGTGTCGATTTTGCTCGTCTATGTTTTGCACAGTTTATTTTCGCTTTCTACCATTAGATGATTGTAGGCACGCTTCCGAAAGCAACCACGTTGATAAGATACGTGGTTGGAACCGTTCCCGCAAAATTATCTTTATCAAGTTTTAAAAATGCGTAGGAGGCACACTTTCCTTTAATTCCCACAAGATGTGTCCGAATTCAAAAGCACCGGCTGCATTACCCCTGATGAGTTCACCCTCAATTCCCCAAGCGAGTTTATAGGCAGCGAGAACTTGTGTTAGAGAATTTTCGACACTGCCGTGACAGAGCAAAGCAACCGTCCCACCGCCACCGCCGCCCGTAATTTTGGCACCATAGATACCGCCCTGCTCCCCAATTTTTCGAGCGATATTGACAAGTCCATCAACTTCCGGTGAACCAAGTCCTGCGAGGTCACGGTAACTTGCATTGGATTCATACATGAGGTTACCTGCTTCGCTGAGATAGTCTTGGATGTGCTCTGGGTCCTTATCAGCATTCTTTATGGCAGCAATAAATTGCTGGGTCCGTGCGTTTTCATAAATCATGTGCTGGACTCGACTTTTCACAGGATACAATTTTCCTGGGTCTACCTGTGTAGCAGTATCAACAGTCTCGCCATACTTTTCAAGGAATTCTTTACCCTGTATATGTTCAGGCAATATAGGCTCACATTGCTCGTGAAATTCTTGGACAGAGATATTACACAAATAGTTATCCGCTACTGCCGCCAAGAGTTTTCGATTCGGATTGCCTTCTTCAGCAGCATCGACTTCTGATGTAAATCCTTCCTTAAGGATAGTCAACCCCATAAAAGCCCCGATGCGTGTATCAACGTAAGCGGTGCTTGCTGTGCTCCTTCGTACTTTTGTATGGATACCGACAAAACTGACGTTTGAAGGACATGAAACGAATTCAAGGATTTTGTCCGGTTGACAAAGGATCGAGAGAATTTTCGTTGAGGTGCCTGCGACGGCAGTCACCTGATCCATGATACCACAAGGTGCCCCTGCGATCCGATTTTCAACAATTTGTGCGAGGTGCGCGATTTCCATCGCGCTCAATTTTAAATTATAGAGTTGATTAAGTGCCATCAACGTAGCAACTTCAACAGCAGCAGATGAGGCAACACCACCGCCGATTGGAATATCGCTTTTGATGACTATTGTGGCACCATGGGGAAACTGATCTGTCTTTCCTTCCTTGAGGAGCACATAAAACGCTCCGAGTATGTATCCTGCCCACGCGGTGTTTGATTCTTGTTTGAAATGTTCTTGAATTTGTGGATAGGTTTTGAGATCTCCATCAGTATAGAAACTATCAAGCGAAAGATGAAAGTTGGGTCTGAATTGACTTCCAGTTCGGAGTGTGATCGCACAGAGATTTCTGTCTTCTCTGGCTTGACATGCGGCAATTGCGGTCCGGTCAAGCGTCATTTCAAAAACATTCGCGCCGCAGTAATCAGCAACCCCTCCCATAATATCAAGTCTTGCGGGTGCGTGTGTAACAATTACCTGTCCGCCCTTTTGTAAGCCAAACGAAGAGAAGAGTTCCGGTGAATCGTCTTGTAAAAGGTACTCAAGTTCAAGGATCTGAAAGGATTTCACTCTTGGACCGTGGAGTTGTTCAACTTTCATTTGTCTTTCCAATTAGGGTTTTTCTGTAGTAATATTTCCGGGAACCCCTTTCTCAAATTCAGGCATATCAAACGGTTTCGCCTCAGATTCACTTAATGCAGCTCAGCACCTCAAATACATACACATCATAGGCAGCATTTGCCATATAATGTTACACCAATCCTGTTAATTAATTCAAGTCTTTTATTGAAAGACAGGTTAATCACAATGTTCAAATAATTCTAAAATCTACCACAAATGACCCTACATGAGAACTGAATAGCTTTGCTATAAAACATCTACGGATTAACAACCCTAACACTCTCTCCATCTTTCAGAGAATGTTGTCCAGCTGTGACAACGGCTTCTCCTTCGGTAAGTCCATTGAGAACTTCAACCTCACTGCCACGCGAAAGTCCTATTTTTACAGGACGGCGTTGACTCACACCCCCTTCAACAACGAAGACGTTTTGCGCTTTCGTGTTAGCATCATCAACAAGCGAAGCGCGTGAGATGAGAATCGCATCCGTATGAACCTTAACAGGCACGGTGACTTTTGCGAACATTCCGGGTTTAAGAGTTCCTTCAGGGTTGTCAATAAGAACTTCAGCTTTGGCTGTGCGCCGCATGACTTCTAAGGTCGGGCTAATAAAAGCCACGTTCCCAGACATCGGGGTATCTATCCCGTCAATTTCTATTATAGCCTGTTGGTTGAGTTTTAATTGGCTCAATTGTGACTCAATGACATCAACGGAGGCTTTGACGGTATCAATATTGACGATCTCAAAAATCGGTGCTGTAGGAACTGCCATCCCGCCTAAATCTAAGTGCCGTTTGGAAACGATACCGGAAATTGGTGCCTGAATTGTAGCGTCTTTTAACCGCTTCTCGGCAAGTTTGCGTGCGACCTGTGCTTGTGTGTATGCTGTTTTTGCTGAGGTAATCTCCGCTTCCCAACTCTTCGCAGTCTTCAAAGCTTCGGCAGCGGTAAGTGCTGCCTGCGCGGTTTCGACGTTAGAACGGGCGAGTTCAATATCCTTTTGCCACGTCTCAGTAGCGGCCTGTGTCTGTGCCAAGCGCAAGGTAGCTTCGGCTTGTTGAACTTGTGCCTCCATTGCTTGAATATCCTCGGCACGCGCGCCGTTCTCAATAAGCTGAAATTGCTCAGCAGCAATTTTATGTTGCGCGATAGCAATGTCCAACTGGGTTTTCGCGCCTTCAAGGGTCTGCTGGCTAATAGCACCATTTTGGAAGAGTTGCAGCATCCGCGTGTGATTACTTTTGGCATTAGCGAGATTTGCATCTGCCTGATTCAAGCCAGCCTGTGCCTGTCGACGGTCTTCAACGCGGGCACCGCTTTTAATTTTCTCAAGGTTTGCGACGATCGATTTCAATGCTGCCTGTGCTTGGTCTATCTGTGTGACCGTCCGGATTTCGGAGAGATCAATAACTTGTTGTAGCGCGATCTCGGCTGCCCGAAGTTGTGCGCGTGCTTGCGTAATTTGCGATTGCACTCGAATTTTCGCGAGCTGCTTTGTTTGAGAATAAGCGGTTTCAGCAGCTTCTAACGTCGCTTCTGCCTGCTGCACTGCGAGTTCCAATTCTTCATGCTCTACAGTCGCAAGCGGTGCTCCTTTTTTTATTTTTGCGCCCTCATCCACGTTTAATACTATGAGACGACCGGCTATTTTAGGGAAAACGTTGACTTGTGACTCAGCCTGGATAGTCCCGGACAATTCAAGCTCTGATCGAATCTCGCCCCGTCTTGATTTTGTAATTTCCACCGGTTTAAGGAGTGCTGCGGTTCCGATTTGTTCATCTGTCGGTTTGCTCCGTTCTAAAAACCGTGGTACGACACGAATCGCGACCGTCGCTAATACTATGAGTATGAGAATGAAAACCAGTACTTTCTTCAATTTTTTCTCCTTTTAAAACAGCATAATCTGGAAACTTCTTGAAATTTGTGTTATTTTAGGTTCGATTTCCCCGTATTTTCAGTTCTTTTAAGATCACAAAAACTCCCTGTCTATTGCCGTGTTTGTCCTACTGCCTTTTCTAATCTCGCTAAACCGACAACGTAATCGTGGTATGCTTGAAGACGATTGACTTCGGCTTGTGCCAAGGCAAGTTGCGTGTCGGTCAACGCGACGGTGGTAATAATGCCGTTTTGAAACTGGAGATTTGCGATGCGTACACTCTCTTGTGCTTGGGTGATTGCCTCACGCTGTACATCAATGAGCGTTTGCGCGCCAAGGAGATTAAGATAGGCATTTCGCACTTCAAACTCAACACCGACCTTGACTTGAGTTCCGCCCAACTGGATTTGCTTTAAAGTAGATTCGGACTGTTGGACGGCTGCCCGCGTTGCGAATCCATCGAAAATTGGGATATTGATTTGGAAACCGACGCTCCAGATCCTGTTCATTTGTGTTAGTCTCTCATTCTGTGAAATTTGATAGTTTGAGAAGAGACCGAGGTCCGGGCGGCTTCGGGTTTTGGTAACATCAATCTGTTTGCGTGCAGCATGCTCACTGAATTGCGTCCGGTGCACCTCAGGCCGATTTTTAAGTGCTTGTTCGATTAACGCCTCAAGGTTTAATGCGAGCATCTCCTGTCTTTCAGGGATTTCAAGTGAACCTTTAACCGATATATCTTCGGCAAGTGGTATGTTAAGGACCGTTTTATAGGCGTTTTTGGCAGTGATGACGGCGTTTCTGGCACGAACGAGTTGGGACTTGGCATTCGAGAGTTGAACTTTCGCGCGAAGCACATCAAAATTTGTTGCGGCTCCCGCTTCAAGCGATGCCTCAGCAATTCCGAGTTGTTCTTCAACAAGAGACACACTTTGTTGTGCCACCCTCACGAACTCCTGAGCGATCAATGCCCCGTAGAACGCCTCGGACACATCTAAACGGAGTTGATTATATGCGGCATCAACATCTCGCTGGGCTGCCTGATAGTTGAATTTTGCAGCTTGATAGCCGTAATAATAACGTCCCCATGCAAAAATAGGTTGCGTTAGATTGACGGTGCCTTGCGCATTGTGGTGCGCACCAAATTCCAGTTCAATCAGTTCAGACTCATTATCTCCGCCTGGCGGCGATGTCTCGTCCATTTCGCCGCCGGGCATCGGGAAACCAAATCCACCATCGGCTTGGATTACTGATTTTTGTACATCTTTAAAATAGGTATAATTGCCGCTGGCAGTAATTCTTGGCAAGAGCCCGGCACGTGCTGCGCTAACTTGCGCCTCGACAGTCTTGAGGTTTTGCTCAGCGGTCTGAACAGTAAGATTGCTCTGTTTGGCAATCTCAATGCTTTGCTCTAATGTTAAAACACGTGGTTCTTGTGCTACAGTGGAGAGGTTTATTAGCAGCAGTAAAAAGGTTCCGACACAAGCGAAGTGGCAGAACCGTAGCAGATTCATTGCGAGTATGTCCTCCCAATGTTCGGTAAAGACGGGCTTTCAAAAAGGTGCATCTCTACGCGTGAAATTATAAGTATAGGTGAATAACAAATATCCACCCATACTTATGTAAGCAGATCTAATATCGGATAATGGTTGTAGCGTCGCCAATTGCCCAAAGCTGGCCACTTGGTGTTTGAACAAGGTCCCGGAGATTGTTTCCTGTTGGCGATTCCTGGAGCAACCAAGTGACACCGCCATCGGTTGTGTAGAGAATAGTTCCATTATCTCCGACAGCCCAACCCTCTTTGGCATCTCGGAACAGAATGGCATTGAGATTCGCATCCGTTGGAACGGTCTGGTCAATCCAAGTCGTACCGCCGTCTGTGGTTACCATAATAGCCCCGAGTTCGCCAGCGACCCATGCATTCTGCTCATCTATAGCATGAACATCGTTCCATGTTGGTCCTTGTGAAGTCGGCATCCAGGTTAGTCCGCCATCGACAGTTTTTGAAATTGTGCCAGCATCTCCGACGACCCATCCCACGTTTTCATTAATGAAATGCGCCCCGAATAGGTTGACGAACATAGCGGCACCGTCTTGATTCTTCCAAGTTTCTCCGCCATCAGTTGTGTGCATAACCCTGGACATTTCACCGACTGCCCATGCGTGTGTCGGACTTCCGAAACTCATAGCGTAGGAGCCCATTGCGCTGAGCCAACTCATGTCTCCCTCAAACTTAATCCGTTGGGCGGTGCCGTGTCCTTCATCTCCTGGGTCGCTGAGGTCTCCCCAAGTTTTGCCGCCATCTTTTGTTTCAGCCAACGCAGCGTTGGTCCCGACGACATAACCTCTATTTTTATCAACAAAACCAACGCCGAAGAGATCAAAGACATTCCCACTATCTTGGGGTTTCCATGTTTCACCGCCATCATTAGTGTGTAAAACACTTCCTGCTTCACCGACCGCCCAACCGAGCCTGTCGTTGTGGAAATAGACAGCGCGAAGTTCGTTTGTGTTAGAAATAACATCCCATGTTTCACCACCGTCAATAGTGTGCAAAATCGTCGCTTTATCTCCGACGATCCACGCTTCAGTTGGGCTGATCATGTGAACGCCTTGGAGCCGGGCAGCAACGGGTCGAGTTTCGAGGGGTGCCCAAGTGGTACCACCGTCTTTTGTACGAAGGATCACACCGAATTCGGCGGCGGCAATACCCATATATTTATCGGCGAAGTGAACATCCCATACCGGTTCAGGCATCCCATTAGAATTTGGCACATTGCTCGTTTGGACTCTCCAATTGGCACCATCAACTGTCGCGACAACGGCACCACCAGCACCGACGGACCATCCCACTTCCTCGTTTAGCATGTAAATGGCATCGAGAGTGTTGACGGTTGCACTGGTTTGGAACCCCCATGTCTGCCCACCGTCCATGGTGTGAAGGAGCGTTCCACCACCACCGGCTGCCCAGCCGACTTCAGGACTGACAAAGTCAATACCTTCAATGGTGTTATTCGTATCAATAGATTGTTGTGTCCAAGTGGTACCACCATTCTTGGTCCCCATAATGAATCCACCATCACCACTTGCCCATCCGTGTTTTTCATCCACAAAAGAGACTGCTAACAAGGCAGTGTTCGTCCCTGTATTCTTTTTCATCCACGTTTGTCCACCATCTGTGGTCTTCAGGACTGTGCCATTTTCACCGACCGCCCAACCGGTTTGTGGGTCAATAAAACGGACCTTCTTTAGCTCGACCTCAAGTGGCAGCGGTTGCTGATTCCATGTTGCGCCACCGTCATTGGTATGTAGAATTGTTGCCCTGCTACCAACGATCCATCCGTGTTGTGCGTCAACAAAAAAGACATCAGAAAAGGAAGCCTGCCACTTAGATTCGCTCACTGTCATCCACGCCTTTTGTTGGGCAAGCGCGAAAGGGATACCAGAAAGCAGCAGCACGACTACAAAAATAGATAATATTTGCTTTCTCTGTTTCATCAAACTTCACAGCGTCAAAACCCACCCTTCAGGTATGGAATGAACGCCAACCTCCTTATTTCTTGAAAGGGCTTGCGAGTAACGCCCTGCGTTTTAGGTAATGCCTTGTACTCTGTACGTTTCTACACCTGTGAACTGAAGTCTACACACTTCGTTCTATTGTATATGATACCACTTCTCGGCAAGTTGTGTCAACTGAAAAATTGATTGACATCCCCCGAATCTTTTGATATAATAATTGGACGTATAGGTTGAAAAAGGTCTCTCAAACTTGTTGAATTTAGTTTGTATGAAGGGAATTAACTGACAATCCCAATGCTTTAGCTTTGGGTCCAACCAGCGTCCTTTCATAAGTATTTGAGACAAGCATGGAGCGACAGTGTAATGCGAAATAACGCCGATACGAACCGAAGTCCACACGTTAGTGAACGTCTACTGGCACCGTCTCTGTCGAGTGGAGTGCAGATAGTAAAACTTGGCGGATTCCATAGAGGAACAAGCTGCGGTAAACATCATCGCCCGAGACGCTATCTTATCAAATATAGAGAA
>JAGFCB010000050.1 GCA_022394775.1 Candidatus Poribacteria bacterium | reverse complement strand
AAAAATATTGTTGATTTTTTTTCTAATTTATGGTATACTATATATTGTCCTTAAACTTGATTGTGATAGGGCGTGTACCTTTTTTTTCTTGACAACGTTTAAATTTAAGGGTAAATTTGCGAAATAGTGAAATTTTCTCTTGACAAAAGAGGCTAATTTTCGTATAATTTTGAAAAATCCGTATTTCACCTTTACAAAGTTTGCACTTTTTGCTAAACTTTAGAAAGGTACTCGTTTAGATATTGACTTTCGGGCGAGGCGTTTAACAATTCAATGGTATCTTTTTACAAGTTAACTGTCCTCGCGAAATTCTGTTCTCAACGTGTCGGTTTGTTCTTTACGCCCAGCGGAGAGAACAACAAACGAAATAGCCCTACGTTACTCGACTTAACGAGAATATGATCGTAGGTTCCGTTAGGTGTTGAATTGTACACTCAACACTGGAAAAGGAGCCAAAGAATTTCCTAAAGACAGATTCTTGTAATCGTCTACGGGAAAGGACCGGAAGTTTTAGAACGCCCTATCCGATGGGTGTATTTTGATAAACTTACAATTTAAGGAGTTAACTCTAATGGCAAAATTGTTTAGAACCTTCGCTTTAGTATTGGCAGCCCTGTTCGCGCTCTCGCTCATCGTCGGTTGCGGCGGTGGCGAAGAAGAAGAAGAAGCAGCTGCAGATGCGGCTTTTTCCAGCGCGACGCCAGCCTCAGGTGGTGATTTGGCAGCAAACGGGTCAATCTCCGTTACCTTTGACAATGATCCTGGCGATGTAACAGTGAGCGCGGGCACCGTCACACCGAGCGGTAAAACCCGTACGATTACGGGGCCGTTCACACCAGGTGCGCTGACCCTCACGATTTCGTGGACAAATGGTGGCGGCAGTCATACGCTTACCTACAACGTCACTGCTCCTGATGAAACGGCACCCACTGTCACTGGTGGAACCGTCAAAGATGGCGACGAAGATGTTGATCCTGAAGCAATCAATGGCGACGGAAAAATCGAAGTTACCTTCAGCGAAGATGTCTCTGGTAACATCGCACTGCAGACCGAAGGCGGCGATGATGTCGGTTGGATCGGCAAAGTTGAAGGCACAACGGGTACGCTTGAACTCGTCAAAGGTAAAGAGATCGGCAACGAGACCACCTATGTTATCAAAGGTAAAGTCTCTGACGCTGCCGGTAACGAAACTGAAGTTAGTGTAACCTTTACTACCAAAGGTAAAGAGTAAATTTAAGGCTATTTCGATAACAGGGCAGCGTATTTTGATACGCTGCCCTTTTTTTCTTAATCAATCCTAAATTTCGATTGCTGCCAAACCTGCGGAACCGCATCTGTCGATGGATGTCTACTGGTTGCTGATGGCGGACTCGCCAATTTACTACGAACTGAAAATCTTTCTTCTCACTACTGATGGCGGACGGATGACAGTTGATGGTTTCCGACAGGGAAAAACATATTGACATCGCCCTTTGATTAAGGTATATTTTAACAGTACATCCGCAGTTAAGGAGACAAATATGGAAAACACGCCTATACGTCTGCTCTCGACGAATGCAATCAGCCGGCATTATGGTGGTGTCATTGCGTTATCGGAAGTTACAATGGCGGTGCACCCTGGACAAATCTTCAGCCTCATCGGTCCCAACGGTGCGGGTAAAACGACACTCTTTAACTGTGTTACCGGATTGGATAAACCGACATTCGGGACCGTGGAGTTCTTAGGAAAATCTATCACCGGGTTCCGTCCAGACGAGGTCACGGTTCTCGGAATCAGTAGAACTTTCCAGAATATACGGCTCTTCGCGGAGCTCTCTGTTCTTGATAACGTCAAGATCGGTAGGCATCCACGTACCAAAAGCACACTCATCGGTTCAGTCTTCCGGACGCAGCAGCAGAAAACCGAAGAGGCAGCGATTGCTGAGCAGGCGCTCGAGAGGCTCGAATTCGTTGGATTGGGTGCCATCAGTGACCAGACCGCAGGGAACCTCTCTTATGGCGACCAGCGCCGTGTCGAAATCGCCAGAGCGTTGGCGACGGAACCCAGACTCCTACTCCTTGACGAACCTGCCGCCGGTATGAACCCCCAAGAGACACAAGAACTTATTGATCTCATCTATGCGATACGAGAGCAGGGTATCACCGTACTTCTCATTGAACACGATGTCAAACTGGTGATGCAAATCTCTGATTGGGTCACGGTCCTCGACCACGGTGAGAAAATCAGCGAGGGTGAACCGGCAGAGGTCCAGAACGATCCACGTGTCATTGAGGCATATTTAGGAACAGCGGAGGAATAGCGGTCAGCCGTCAACAATCAGCGGTCAGGGCGATTTTTCTACGAAAAACCTTTCAGGAGTCATATGTTGTGGCGGTTCGTCAGAAAGCAACTGCCACAAGAAGTTAACTAATTGCTGAAAACCGATAGCCGTTTCTGCCGATGGCTGATTGCTGACGGCTAACAACTACTAAAAACCATGCTTGAACTCAGAGACATTCACACTTATTACGGCAATATCCGAGCGGTGCGCGGTATCTCCATCACGATCAACAGTGGTGAGATGGTCTGCCTCATCGGCGCGAACGGTGCCGGAAAATCGACGACCCTCATGACGGTTTCAGGTATCCATACACCCGTCGAAGGGAGCGTCTATTTTGAGGACCAAGATATAACAAACACTTCGGCGGAAGAGCGCGTCACGCTCGGTATCTCCCAAGTCCCAGAAGGACGACTCATCTTTCAAGATATGAGCGTCCTCGAGAACCTTGAACTCGGTGCTTACTCACGATCTGATAGGCAAGGTATTCGCGAGGATCTCGACAAAATTTTTCAATTTTTCCCTGTCCTCGAAGAACGGCAGAAACAGCGCGGCGGTAGCCTCAGCGGCGGTGAACAACAGATGTTAGCAATCGGACGCGCACTCATGTCCCACCCACGCCTCCTCCTGCTTGATGAACCCTCCTTAGGACTGGCCCCACTTATCGTTAAACAGATCTTTGAAATCATTGAGCAGATCAACGCCGACGGCACGACGATCCTCCTCGTTGAGCAGAACGCCCAAATCGCGCTACAAGTGACTGATAGGGGATACGTCATGGAGACCGGCGAAATCACAATCGAAGGCACCTCTGCCGACCTGTTAGCCGACGAACGTGTGCGACAGGCTTACCTTGGAGAATAAATAACTAACCATGTATCCAACGATCATCGATTTTGGTCCTGTGGGTATCCATAGCTACGGGCTGATGTTAGCCACGTCGTTTATTACGGCGGTTTTTGTGATACAATACGATTTGAAACGGCGTGGATTTGTGCCAGATGTCGCAGCGACGATCGTTATGGCAGGTGCTATCGGTGGGATTATCGGTGCGAAAATCTATGCCGCACTCTTGGACGGCAGGATCACGCTGACGGAACTCGTCTCAACCAGTGGACTGGTATGGTATGGCGGGTTAATTGGCGGGTGTCTCGGTGTTCTTATCGTCGTCGTCCGTTCACCGAACCCGACACTTGCCACGATTGATATTGTTGGTCCAACCCTACTCCTTGGCTATGGGATTGGGCGGATCGGTTGTCTCTTGGCTGGCGATGGTGACTATGGACCGCCGTCGGATCTTCCATGGGCGATGGCGTTCCCGAACGGCACTGACCCGACGGATGTCCCCGTCCACCCGACACCTATCTATGAGACGCTCATCTCCTTTATCTTCTTCGGGATTCTTTGGTCGCAGCGCCGCAAGTTAGAAATCAATTCTGGCACGGTGTTCGGTATGAGTCTTATCTTATTGGGTGTGGAGCGATTTATTGCGGAGTTCTGGCGGGTCACACCGGAGGTGTTAGGATGGATGACGGCGGCGCAACTTATCAGTATTGGTGCGTTCATTATTGGCGTTGTTTTAATCTTCTGGGCGCGTTCGCGTCCACCTATTGCAGCAGGGGTGGAAATTGCCGAAGCGGCGGAGACGTCAGAGCCCGCGCCCCGTAAACGCCGTAGGAGAAGGTAATTGGTTGTCATCTGTCGGTTAAGAGGGCACTGATACACCCAACATCTATCTCTAAAATTGGCAATTAACAACTAACAGTCGCCTCCCTTCTTTGCTAATTGCTGATGGCTGATAGCCGACAGCCGTTATATACCTTAATATAAAGGGACCTAAAGAAACGTGAAAATAAAACGGATCTGCCTCTGGTCGGGACCCCGGAATGTCTCTACCGCGCTCATGTATGCCTTCGCACAACGCAGCGATACCCGCGTCATTGACGAACCGCTCTACGCACACTACCTTCATACAAAATATGGGACAACGGCTGCTGAAAGTACACATCCCGCTACAGCAGAAGTCATCGCGTCAATGTCAACGGACGCAACAACCGTGGTCCGCGATGTCATCCTCGGACCGTGCGACAAACCCGTGTTGTTCATGAAACAGATGGCGCACCATCTCATTGAGATGGACCTCGACTTCCTACAACAGACGATCAACGTTTTTCTGATTCGTGATCCGAAAGAGATGCTCCCATCGCTGGCGAAAGTCATCGGTGTCCCGACGCTCGCTGATACGGGTCTCAAGGTGCAGCACGACCTGCTCATCGCGTTGCGTGCTGCCGGACAGTCGCCACCGATTCTCGAGGCGCGGTTGCTCTTATCGGATCCGCGCAACGTTTTGTGTCAGTTATGTAATCGGCTCGGTTTACCGTTTGACGTATCGATGTTGTCATGGGAAGCGGGCGGCAACACCGCGGATGGTGTGTGGGCACCCTATTGGTATAGCAACGTGCATCGGAGTACCGGATTCGCGCCGTATCGTCCGAAGTCGGAACCGTTTCCGGCGGAATTAGAGGATGTATTGGCGGTGTGTTCGGCGCATTATGATGTGCTGCACCGCGATGCGATTTCGGCTTGAAATTTAACTGAAAGCCGAGGGCTGATGACTGACAGCTATTCGGCTATCGATCTCCCTGTGCTTCCAATAGTTTCGTAATTTGCTCTCGAATCTGTTTTTTCTCCGCTGCACTCACCGCATCTATCTGCTCCATCTGTTTGAACAACTCCGCTATTGTCATCGGTTTCTCACCATTGACAACGGGTTGCTCACCGTTTGTCGGTACCCCTAAAAATAGGACATCCAATGCCTCATCGAACGTCTTCGCCTTGCCAAGATCACTAGACCCCGCCTTCACGATGACCATCCCCAGCTTCGGGCGCCGCGGCTTATCATCATCAACCTGGGATTTTTTCTCTTGCAGATAGATTGCCTCAATATAGAACAGCGTATCCTCCACCGGAATAATCAGGAGGTTCCCGCGGATGACATCATTCGCCTGCTTCCAGAAGACTAAATCTCTTCCGATCGCTTTATTGATATCCGCCTCAACCTGCGTCGGTCCCGGTACATCCGTCGTTAATATATAAACGATCCGTTCGCCATAGTGCGGTTGATCGCAGCGAGCGACCATCCACGCTTTCAGGCGTTTTTCTTTTTTCGGCGGTGTCAACGGAATCATATTCACGAATTCCGCCTGATCCTCCCCGGGTAACTTGAGCATGGCGTAGTAGGGCATCATCTCCTGATCCGCTACTTCCGAGTAGTACGCTTCTTTCGGAATCTTCCATAGGTTCTGCCGCTTATAGAAATTGCTTGCGTCCTGGTGATAATTGCCGTACATCTTGGCTTGAATCCGGGTGAGATAGTCCGGGTACCGCAGGTGTGCCGATAACCCCTCCGGCATCTCCGCGACCGTCTTAAAGAGCTCTGGAAACGCTTTCTGATACGTCCGCATTACCTCTTCACCATCTTTAACGGCATAAAAATCAACTGCACCCGTGTAGGCGTTGACGACAGCGACCCCCGCATTTCGGATATAATTGAACTTATCAAAATCGGGTTCTTCGTATAATTCAAGTTCCTCGGTTAACCGCGCTGTATCATCAACATACATCTGCGAATTTGGGAAATACCGGCTCGTCACATAGAAGTCGATAATCCAGTAGAGTTGTCCGTTGTTAATCACGATGTACGGGTCGGGGTCGTAATTGAGGAAGGGCGCGATACGTGAGACGCGATCCCAGTCAAGGCGATCCTCGCGCCGGGTCCCGATCTTCCGATGGAACATGATGCGGCTCTCTGGGGTGATGCGTTCAGAGCGGAGCACCCGGAAGAAATCGAATCGCAACGCGAAGCACAACCGCCGAAACCAGCCGCCTAACGGGATGCCGCCATCACCGATATAGATATGCTCCAACGCTGCAGCAATTTTTTCGTCACTCACATCGATATCGCCGTTATCGGTATCTGGTGGTGTTTCGACAGGTTCCTGCGTGCTATTTTCCGTGCGTTCCGCATTTACGATGGCATAGTCGTGGGTCATTTCACCGTAATAGATCTGTGGGCGTGTGACGTTGAATCCGTATTCACCCTTGATGGGTATTTCACTGACCCAGAAATCTGGGTATCCGTCCTGAACAAAAACGTTCACCGGCGACATACAGACCCCGTATCCGTGTGTATATTCGAGTTTCAGTTGTTCCCATCCCGTAATATCTTCAGGTGCAACCTCACGCGCCGCTATTAACACCTGCCGATACTCGTTGTTGATCCTGTACCGATCGACATCTGTATATGGGTGGAAGTCGTAGTGTGTCACAATCTGCTTTTCACGGAGTGCCTCGTAAAATACACGCCGATCCCAAATTTGGATGCTTTTCTTGACCTCCGCGTTTTCGGTGATGGTTTCAAGCGTTGCGGGTTCTTCGCGCTGTTCGTACGTGACCGTTTCAATCGTATCAAGTTCAAATGCGTGCTGGGTGTCTTTGATATGTTGCGTCAGATAGGGTTCTTCCTTACCGATAACATCGATACGCGCGTCCCATAAGTAGACACCGAGCGGATAGACGTGAAGCAGCAGTCCGTAGCTCAAACCCCAGACGCCTGCCGTCACATACCACAACAGCCGCCGCCGCCAGAAGGTATTGAATACGATCACGATAGCAATACTTACCAACACACCGCAATAAACTTTCGTCGCCGCTGCGAGGTGGGAATCGACATAAAACAGACCGTGCAGCGATGAGATTTCCAGTGTCAGTGGGGTCTTATACACTCTGCCCCACAGGTTCACATAACTCCCCCACCCGCTGATGATCAACAACAGCATCCACAAAGCCGTCCCGTGGAAGATGATATGCCGTTTCACACGCGCCATCGTATGTGCATCACGACGGTAGTAGAAATTGTAGAGCAGCCCGACGACGACGCATGTCACCCACAGTAAGACTCGCACCCAGAGGCTCACCCATTTGTGCATCGGGTAACTAAAAAGATAGAAGTTCCGATCTTTACCGAAGTGGAGTGCGTCTTCGGCTGCTGGCACGGCTTCGGCACCGGGTTGATTTAGATACCGGAGGACGATATCGTCCATCAGGAGCATTGGTGTCGCCATCAGCAGTCCGAGCAGGATTGTAATAAAGACAACTGTTCGGTGGAAAGAGAAGGTGCGTGTATGCGTCCAACGTCTGAACTCGCGCGGTTCCGGACATAGCACATTCGCAATTGCGGCGTTTATGTTCATGAACCCTGCTGCAACGATGAAGCAGAGTAAGAAGAAACCCCATCGAATCTTATGGAGTCCCCAGAATACGTCTGTACGTCCGAGGCTCTCTTGCCAGAGATGCCCAGTATAGAGGAACGATAACGGATAAAAGGTGCTAATCCCAATGAGGCCGCCTACTGTCCAGAGTAGGTACGCTTGGAGTTTACTATACCGATCCCGTCGCCGGTAATCGCCGCGTCGGTATCGGAAAATGCCCCATATTAAAGCAACGCTCACGAGGCAGACACTGAGCAGGAGTTGTGCAATTGCGAGATTCGCTGTCATGTGGAAATTCTCCTTGTATATATTATATACACTTATATAATAGCATAGGTGTATCATATTTCGCAAATTAGTTGTCAGTCGCGTAGGTTGGATTGAACGGGTTGAAGTCTGAATTATGATTGATGGGTATTTCTCCTTGAAAGTTTGCCCTCATACAAAAATTTTAGCCCTAACATGAGTTTGAAAATAAAATACTTGACATTTTTTGTAACTTTTTATATACTAACGGTGTTAAATAGAGTAGGGAGTCCTGCACAACCGAAGTTCTGGTGCCAAAAATCCGAATATGGAAGGTGCAAGCCTCCACGGAAAAGGTATTTTTTCAAAAAAACTTGACAAAAAACGCAACTATAGATATAATTAACGCAAGTTCAAGCGTAGAAATGTGAAATTATATCGTTTTCGCGAGGGGACACACGAATCTTAATAAGCTGTCCACAGTTTTTTTGAAGAAAAACTTGACATCATATCACCGATGTGGTATACTATTAATACATAAGAGCAATTGACGCTTTTTAGAGCGCGAAGCCCTCTTACAAGGTATCACACGAAAATGAGGTGCAGTAGGAGCGATTACCGACTTGTGACTGCACCGCAGAAAAAATAGTTGACACGTTTTCGTAACTATTTTACAATTAACAACGTTTATACAAGTGGTTTGGCTCTTTTTGTAAGCATCCCTAACGCAAACATAACATCCAAACCCAACACTATTTAAGGTTAGTTCAGAATAGATTTCATCCCTGAATCTGTTCTTGCTTTTCGATTTTGATGGGAACCCTGCGAAAACGGTTCTCCTGCTGATGTAGAGTGGGAACAACTACAGCGGCGTTCTCAAGCGAAGAATTAATTGTTTTTGTTTTTTAAGGAGGAGAATAAGTAAATGCACTTGTCAAGGTTGACATTTTTCTTAGCAAGTTTGGTTGTTTTAATTGCCCTAACCGTAGTGCCAGCGATGGCGCAGGATATGACAGTGTAATTAGGACCTGGCGTTGATGCTATTCCCGCACGTGGTTTTGGTGTTTTCGCTAATGTTTCAAACTGGCGACTCTCCTTTTTCGACAGCCGTCCGGATTACCTCTCCCTCTTGAATGAAGATGGTGCTGCTGGTATTGCCGGGAATGGCAGTGAAACGTTTATCCCTGTAGATTTTGATATCGGTCAAAGTGGCGCGCTTCGTGTGGCAGGTGATGCAGCTAAAGGGCATACCTTGCGCCAGAGCCGCCTGAATGGTGATATCTCTGCTGATGGTAAGTTGACCGAGACATCGGCGAACTGAAATTACAAGATGAACTCTGGGATATTCTAACTAATCTACCTCAACCCGCAGGCGATGGACTTCGGTTCGTCGCCTGCGTTTTTTAAGAGTTGCCTCGCAGTGAGAGTTATCTGTAAATTTCGTAATTTCACAAATCTCGGTTTAGACAATAATCTTGACTTTTGGAGCAAAATTTGTTATACTATAGCCGTAGACAAATCAACAACTGGAGGATCGCATGAAACCGCACCTAATAACACTATTATTGATATTCACGCTGCCCTTCGCACTCCACGCAGCACCGGAATATACTATCACGAACAAAAATCGTGTCATTCAAGAGGTATCCCTAAATCCAAACCGTGTCGCGATTGGTACGCAACTTTCACACCTCAATTTCACGACGCTCAGCGGCGATACACACGACTTGGACACACTCACCGAACAGGGACCCATCGTTTTCGTATTTCTCGCAACCGAATGCCCTGTCGCGCAACGCTACGCGATGCGCCTAAAACGACTGCATACCGAATTCACAGGAGAAAAATACACGACCCTCGTCGCAGTCTACGCCAACGAAAATGATACCGTTGATGACATCGAAGCCTATGTCGCGAAGGCAGCATACCCCTTTCCGGTTGTTAAAGATACAACAGGTCGCCTCGCTCGTGCCCTCGGTGCGACGATGACCCCACAAGCCGTCGTCATCGACACGACCCACACGCTCCGTTACCGCGGTCCCATTGACGATAACCGCTATGAGACCCGTGTCAAACACCGATACCTACACGATGCACTTCTCGCAACGCACACGGGTGCCCCCATCTCCGTTGAAGAGACACCGGCGTTCGGGTGCACGCTTCATCTCTCGGAAACAAAGCTCCCGACCCAGTTTACCTATAGCGAACACATCGCGCCGATACTCCAAAAGAATTGCCAGACATGTCACCGTCAAGGCGAGGTAGCGCCGTTCACACTTGCTATCTACGAGGACGCGAAGGTCTGGGCAACCGAAATCGCTGAATACACACAGGCGCGCCTGATGCCGCCGTGGAAACCCGCATCCGGCTATGGACACTTCAAAGGTGAACGCACGCTTACGGATACTGAAATCGAGATGATCGCACATTGGGTAACAGCAGGCGCGCCATCCGGAGACCTCAATACTGTCCCAGCTGCCCCCGAATTTCACGACGGTTGGGCACTCGGTGAACCCGATTGGATCGCTGAGATGCCCGTCGAATACGAGATCGCACCTGAAGGCGAAGACGAATATCGACAGTTCATCATACCTACTCACTTCGAGACGGATATGTACGTCCAAGCCGTTGATGTGCAACCCGGTAACCGGAAAACCGTCCACCACGTTATCCCGTACCTTGATGTCAACGGTGAGGCACGCAAACTTGACGCGCAGGACCCGAAACCCGGTTATGTCACCGATGGCACGGGACCCGGGTTTGATTCTGTCGGATCGCTCGGTGGTTGGGCGCCGGGTGTTACGCCGTCTGTTCTGCCTGATGGGGTGGGGTTCCTCTTGCCAAAAGGTGCTGATATCGTTATGCAGGTGCATTACTATCGCACCGGAAACACTGAATATGACCGCTCGCGTTTAGGACTCTATTTTTCAAAAACCCCGAAGACTGCAAAGCTCCACATCGGCGACGCGACCAACTCTGAATTCGTCATCCCTCCTGGCGACGCGTGGCACGAGGTATTAGCCTCTCGGAACATCAAGCAGGATGTCTATCTTTTGGCGGCGATGCCGCACATGCATCTCCTCGGACGCGATATGCGTCTCACCGCGACGACCGCCGAAGGCGAAACGCATGATCTCATCTGGATCCAAGATTGGGATTTCAATTGGCAGGACATCTATCACTACCAGGAACCGCTCTTTTTGCCGGCAGGGACGCGTGTGAACCTCGTCTCGCATTTTGACAACTCGGCGGAGAACCCCGCAAACCCGAACGATCCGCCTATTCCGGTGGGTTGGGGCGAAAAGACGACGGATGAGATGTGTATCGGGTTCTTTTATTACGTAAAAGCCAGCGAATTCGCACCCGAGTAAGGTGAGGCAGACCTACGGAAGGGGTCGGGTTACGAATCGCAATAGCGAAAACGTAAGGCGCAGCATCTCTTCTTGTTATGGAAATTTCCGGCGCGTTCTTCTATCAGGTTTTCACTGTCCTGCTGGCGAGGTTTCCGAATCTCGCCAGCGAAAGAGGGAGTACCGGGGTCATTTCACAACAACGACGCGACTGTGACCTTCTCCAAACACTCCCGCTGCGACTCTGCAAGCACTTCCAACATACGCTCACGCACCTCAGACGATAGACCTTCAGCGAAGTGTGCCGTCATCTCATCTTCAACCGCCGCGACGAGTTGATCCAGCGTAATTGTTTCTAACGCACGTGCTGGCAAATACCCATCAGTATCGCCCTGCACCTCATAAATTAACCCCGCTGCCTTGAACCGCTCGAAACTCTCGTGGACGATTTCCTCGGCGATACCTAAGGACGCTGCCACTTGTTCGGTTGTACACGCACTTTCACCTTTAGAGAACCGCTCCGCCACAATCAAGAACAACGCGATAACACCAAAGCTGTTTAGATAGCCGTTGCTACCATGTTGGAACTTCCCACGCGCAACCCTCGGCTGTCCAAGATGTTGAAACGCATTTGAGACCTCCACCCCGAGCAAGATTATCACCCAAGTTGTGTATGTCCAGATCGCGAGGATGATAAGCAGTGCCAGTGCGCCGTAGATGTCGCTATAGTTTTTCCAGACGAGTTCAAGATACCTGCCAAACGCGAGGCGCGCAATCTGGAACAGCGTCCCCGCGATGAATGCTCCTAAGAGCGCTGCACGCCACTTTACTGTTGTATTTGGCATCGCTATGTACATCAGGAAAAAGAGGCAGTAGACCAGCATCCACGGGAACACGTGGGCATAGACCCAGTTCGTAGTACTCGAAAAGAAGAGCCATATCAGTAGCGGTCCTACGGATAACAGCGTGTAAAAGACGGCGTATTTCTGGAACGCTCGCATCACGGGTAACCGTCGCCGCGCCCCCCAAATATCGTTGAAGTGCTGCTCGACGGATATAAATAGCATCGTTGAAACGAGGAGAAACAACAGAAACCCACCGACACCGAGTCCACCAAGATTTCTATTGGCAAAACCGGAAAGTTCTGATACAATCTCTTCGGCACCATAGCGTGGCAGAAAATTATCGCGTAGCGCAGCGATCAACGGCGAGTTACCGTCCTCAACCGCACCGAATGTCTTTAGCAAAAACAGCGCGATCGCAGACAGTGGCACGAGGCACAATAACGTGTTAAACGCTAACGACGATGCTTGCTGGAGACATTTGTGGGTTATGAATTGATGCCAGACATTCACACTGAGCCGCAAGGTTAACGTTCCAATATTATCGAAGGAATCCTCGTGTTTTTCGGTAAGGTTGTTCATAATAATAATAGTTGAAAGATTTTCGTAGAAAACCGTACTAAGAACCGTGCTTCTGACAACTATTCCACTGATAACTATTCTATGCCCGATCTGATTTCACGTATCAAACGCAAACTCAGACAAAACCCGTTCTTATCCTGCTTCATCGGATGTCCGTATCCAGCCCCACGTTGGAACCGGTGCGTCAAACGGCTAATCCGTCAACTCGGTCCTAACGCAAACATTTTGGACCTCGGGGCCGGTAACCGACGACGTGCCTCAAACATCATCAACCTCGAAATTGAAGCAACTCCAGAAGTTGACATCATAGCGGATGGGCATCTCTTACCTTTTAAAGATGAGACTTTCGATGCTGTGATTTCTGAAGCCGTCCTTGAGCATGTTCAGTCTCCGAACCGTGTTGTTTCTGAGATCTATCGTGTCCTGAAGCCCGGTGGCTATATCTGCGTTGCAGTGCCGTTTTTGCAAGGTTACCACGCCTCACCACACGATTACCAACGCTGGACACTACCCGGCATTGTCGAACTTTGTGCTACATTTTCCGAGATCGAAAGCGATGCGTGCGCGGGTCCGACGACGGCTTTACACTGGATCTTCCGAGAATACATCGGACTTATCTGTTCTTTTGGCAGCCTACTTGTTGCGAAAGCGATCTCACTGCTCGTCGGATGGCTAACGTTTCCGTTGCTGTTGCTGGATGCGGTATTATCACGACATAAAGATGCGCATATTCTGGCATCAGCTGTCTATTTTTTAGGTAAAAAGGAGTAATTGGCTATCAGCCATTAGTTATCAGTCGTTGGTGTTGCTCCATACTCGGTGGATACGGTTTTGTGGAGGATGCGCCGAAATGCGATCTGTGTTCCCAACCGCACTGGCGATAACCAAAAACAGCAGTCCTTACTTAAGCGGGATTATCGATTAACATTGGTATTATATAGCATTTTAGGGTAGAATGTCAAAGAAATATGGAAATCGTCATCAGTTATCAGCCGGCAGCTCTTCCGTGATTAAAAGAAAACGGCGAGGCTATAAACCTCGCCGGCGAGAAAAAATCAGCATCGCATAGAACGCTCTATCCTACCGAAATGTAATCTGTTCCTTCTCCGATCTCTCAAGCAGGGTCCGAATAATCTTTAATGTCAATTCGGAGAGTTTTTCTGAAAATTCGGTATCTGAGAGTGTCCGATATCGGGAAGGTTGAGATGTGGTGAGCCGTTCGTTAGCAATTGTCAGTGCACTGGACACAAGCGGCATAGGCACTTCAATCGGGCCAGCGACAGGTATGTCAGTAGGGGCGGATGCGAGCGATGTACCGACTATATCACCCGATAAGAAGTTTTCACGGCGTGAATTAATTTGAGTTAACACTTGCTGTGAGGCGATCTGGTGTGCAAATCGTTTTGAACCGGAAACAGGCTCGGGTGTTTCGTGTACTTGGTCGCCGTAAGACACTTTCACCCGCCATTGCGGAGCGTCTGCCGGACCGAGTTGTGTCTCGGTATAAATGGGTTGGCTTAGCCCGCGTTCTTGGCAGTATTGAATCAAAAGCCCTTTGTAATTTTCCGCAGCTGCGTCAGTTGCCGAATCTGCCATTCATTTCTCCTCGTATTGTCTTAGTGGGAACTACCGCCGCCACTGCCGCTATTATTGTGATGATATTGCGGACGGTCACCCATTCTACGGGGTTTGACTTTCCGCTGCCGTTTCATTTCGATGCGACGCCGTTTCTCGCTCGGCTTTTCATAGAAACTCCGTTTTTTAATTTCTGTAACGATACCTGCTTTACCGCACATTTTTTTAAAACGTGCCAGCGCGCGATCAAACGCTTCGCCTGAGTCTACGCTCACTTCAACTTGAACCATTTTTTTAGCCTCCATTGGAATTTAAAATTGTGAAAACATCTCATAAATTGTATCACATTTCAGGGCGGATGTCAAATAATTCTTTTCAGCCCAAGGGCATTGAATTCTCCAGTTTTCTCTGCTTTTTGTCATTTCCAACTGAAGCTACCAGATTAAAGCACCGACTGACAACTAATACCCACTTGACAATTTACCGATAATCCGTTATACTCATTTCACCCAAAAGGAGGCTTTACCACCATCTACGAAATCCTTATCCTCTGCTTCGGCGCATGGCTTACCGGTGTCAGCAAAGCCGGTTTCGGCGGCGGTATCGGTATGATTGTCGTCCCAATGTTCACGCACTTCCGCAGCGCACGGAACGTTATCGGGCTGATGCTGCTGTTGCTCTTTTCAACGGATGTCTTCTCACTCCGCTATTATTGGAAACGGTGGCACCGCCAAAGCGTCACACGTCTCATTCTGGGTTCTGTTTTGGGTATCGTCCTCGCAAGCCTGATTTTAAAGGACATCTCCGACGTTCATCTGAAGAAAGTAATTGGCGGCATCGCTTGTCTCTTTGCCGTACTGGAATTCTTACGACCGTACTGGCAACCGCTGCTCGGAAACTCGGAAGCGTCAACCAACACAGCCCTCCAATTCAAACTGTGGCAAGGGTTGCTCGCGGGGATGTTTGCTGGTGCATTTTCAACGCTTGCACACATGGGTGGACTCGTCGTCGTTATGTATCTCCTACCCCAACGCCTCGGTAACACCACTTTCGTTGCTACAACAACGGCGACTTATTTTTCCCTCAACCTCATCAAAATCCCGTTCTATTATCAACTCGAACTCTTCTCTTTCGAGATTTTCGTTGAGGCTGTCGCGCTCTTACCATTTATCGGACTCGGCGTGCTGACAGGTATTGCGTTAAACAACCGCGTGCCGGAACGCGTTTTTTCAAGGATCGTCCTATTTTTTCTATTTGCCACAGGTTTACACCTGCTTTTTAGTTAGTACTCAGTTTTCAGTTCGTTTTTTTCAAAACCTTCAGTTTTCAGGGACGCTCTTGCGGTGTTTTGCTTGGGTATTTCTGTGTATTACTTTTGTTGTACCCGCCACAGCATGACTTCTAACTGATAACTGAGTACTGACTACTGATAACTAAAAAACATTGAGGGATTTCCAAATATCCTGTATAATGAATCCATAACAAAACACAGACGAGGTCAGAAATAATGAGCTTAAAATGGGGCGTGCTGGGCGCGGGGAGCGTCGCACAACGGCGAGCGATGCCAGCAATCAAAAAGGCGGATGGCGCGGAACTTCACGCACTCCTCTCACGCGATGCCGCACGCGCGGAACGACTCGCACGCGAACACGGGGCAACTAAAGCCTATACTACCGTTGATACACTCTTCGGAGACGATGCACTTGATGCAATTTATGTCTCAACACCCGTTCACCTACACTGCGAACAGGTCATCGCTGCCGCAGAGCGCGGTTTCCATGTGCTTTGCGATAAACCGATGGCACTCACACCACAGGAATGCAGGGAAATGATCGCCGCTTGTGATGCCAATGGCGTGCACCTGCAGATCTGTTTCCTCTTCCGATTCCATTCTTGTTTTCAGCAGATCCGAACATGGATAGACGAAGGACGTTTCGGGCAGCTTGTGCATGGACGTATGCCGTTCCTGAAACAGTATCAACTTGCACCTGACGAATGGCGAGCACAACCCGAAAAAGGTGGTGGCGGATGCTTCATGGATCTCGGTCCGCATAGTGTAGATTTGCTTCGCTATCTTATCGGTGAAGTGAATGCTGTCAGTGCATTCTACAACGCGACAGCACAAGGTGCTGCTGTTGAAGAGACGGGTGGTATTTTCATGCGTTTCGATAACGGCGTGCAAGCCTTCACAGACCTCAGTTTCTCTGTTCCACAGTGCGATATTGTCCTGGAACTCTATGGGACAGAAGGCACCGTCTGGGTCTACAACGACGAGGGCTGGAAGATTAAAACCTATTTCGATGGTGAACAGCAAGTGATTGCCTCGCAATTCGAGGATCTGTATCAGAGCCAGTTTGAGCATTTCGCGGCGTGTGTCGGAAGCGGTGTAACTCCGATCACGACAGGCGTTGATGGTTTGCGGGCAAACGAAATTCTTGCTGCAGCCTATCGCTCAGGTGAAACCGGACGAGTGGAATTGTGTCCTGCTGCAGGATAACTATCGACAGTGCCAAAATGGCACACTCTATGCAATTGTTATTTTTCAAATGACAATTTGTCACGTCTAAAAACCTGCCAAAATGTCACGCTCGGTGCTTTAACCCTGATAATCTGGGGATTCCAGAGATTGGCACGAAAATTGCTTATATTTGTGCATGAAGATGGTGTTTTGCCATCTCAATAGAGATTAGTGGGAGACACACGCGTCTCCGCTTACAATTTTTACGCCAAACTCAAGGAGGAATTCAACGATATGGCACTTGTACCCCTTGGCGATAGAATTCTCGTCGAACGTTCAGATAACGACGAACAGACAACCAGCGGCGGGATTATTATCCCTGATACCGCCAAAGAAAAACCGCAGGAAGGCAAAGTCGTTGCTGTTGGCAACGGTAGACTGCTCGACAGCGGTGAACGGCAAGCCGTTGATGTCGCAGTCGGCGACTTGGTTCTTTTCGCTAAATACGGCGGCACAGAAGTTACGTATGATAATACCGAATATCTCATCTTGCGCGAAGATGATATCTTAGCCAAGGTTAACTAAGAAAAGGAGTTAAACACATGGCAGCAAAACAACTAGCGTTTGATGAAGAGGCAAGGAGCGCCATTAAACAGGGCGTTGACAAACTCGCGGACGCTGTTAAAGTGACGTTGGGTCCCAAAGGGCGGAACGTCGTACTCGATAAAAAATTCGGCGCACCGACAATCACCAAAGATGGTGTTACTGTCGCTAAAGAAGTCGAACTCGAAGATGCCTACGAAAATATGGGCGCACAGATGGTCAAAGAGGTTGCATCTAAAACCAGCGATGTCGCCGGTGATGGAACGACCACCGCTACGATTCTCGCACAGTCCATCTATCGTGAAGGCTTGAAAAACGTCGCCGCAGGGCACAACCCGATGGCACTGAAGCGCGGTATCGAAAAGGCTGTTGAAGCCGTCGTTGGCGCAGTTCATGACTTGAGCAAAGAGGTCTCTGAGAAGACTGAGATCGCACAAGTCGCCGCTATCTCCGCGAATAACGACAACGCTATCGGGGACCTCATCGCTGACGCTATGGAACGCGTCGGGAAAGATGGCGTTATTACCGTCGAAGAAGCCAAAAGCCTTGAAACGAACCTTGATGTCGTTGAAGGTATGCAGTTTGATCGCGGTTACCTCTCTCCCTACTTCGTCACAGATGCGGATCGTATGGAAGTCGTTTTAGAAGATGCCGCAATCCTTATTCATGAAAAGAAAATCAGCAGCCTTAAAGACCTCGTGCCTGTGTTAGAACGTACCGCACAGCAGGGCAAACCGCTGTTGATTCTCGCTGAAGATGTTGAAGGCGAAGCACTCGCAACTGTCGTTGTCAATAAGATTCGCGGAACCCTCCGCTGCGCCGCCGTGAAGGCACCCGGCTATGGAGACCGTCGGAAAGCGATGCTTGAAGATATCGCAGTCCTGACGAATGGACGCGTCATCTCTGAAGACCTCGGTATTAACCTCGAGAACATCACGCTGAACGATCTCGGCAGTGCCAAACGTGTCGTTATCGACAAAGACAACACGACTATTGTTGAAGGCGAAGGTACAACCGAATCTATTCAAGGGCGTATCGATCAGATCCGTAGACAGATCGAAGATACAACATCCGACTACGACCGTGAGAAATTGCAGGAACGTCTCGCAAAACTCGCCGGTGGGGTCGCTGTCATTAACGTCGGTGCTGCTACGGAAGTCGAGATGAAAGAGAAAAAAGCACGCGTCGAAGACGCAATGCACGCCACACGCGCCGCCGTTGAGGAAGGCGTTGTTGTCGGTGGTGGTGTTGCACTCGTGAGATCCCAAGCTGCACTTGACGCTCTTGAACTCGAAGATGCTACCGAAGCCGTTGGTGTCTCCATCGTCCGACGGGCACTCGAAGATCCGCTCCGTCAAATCGCGAGAAACGCCGGACAAGAAGATTCCGTCATCATCGCTAAAGTCAAAGACGAAGGCGGAAACGTTGGCTACGATGCCCATCAAGATCGTTTTATCGACATGTTTGAGGCTGGTATTCCCGATCCGACCAAGGTCGTGCGGGTCGCATTGCAAAATGCCGCCAGTATCGCAGCGTTGATGATTACGACCGAAACTCTCATTGCAGAATTGCCTGAGAAGGAAGCACCTGCGGCACCGCCGATGCCTCCGGGTGGTGACATGTATTAGATCACTACATTTGAAGCAGTAGGTGTGGTTTTTAACCGCGCCGAAGGCTCAAATTGTGAGAGGCGGGGTGTTAAACCCCGCCTTTTTAGTTTTAAGTTTTTGTCCAATTTAACTGAACAGTCGTGACCTTGAGATCGCTTCTACAGAAGATTGCTGCGATTCGGCGTTTGTTTTTATACCTACTGACTACCGATCGTTTTCCAAAAACTGCTCACATTTCTCAAGTACAGTGGAGACGTCGATCGTGTGCATACACGGCGATGTACCGTTAGGTAACGCCTGACACCCGTATTCAAACCCCAAATTCAGACACGGACTACACGGCATCTCCCCGCGAACGATATTCCCATTGTGACTCCAAGGTCCCCATTGGGCAGCATTTGTCGGTCCGTGCAATCCGATGACCGGTGTCTCGGTTGCCGCTGCGAGATGCATCGGACCGCAATTCCCGCTCACGACTAAGGCTGCATCCGCAAAAAGTGCAGCGAGTTGATTCACATCTGTTTTCCCTGCTAACACAGCTGCTTGATGCCTCATTCGCGCTGCAATTGTCTCGGAGACTTGAGTTTCATCAGGCGCGCCTGTCAGAACAATCTGCACCCTGTGGTGTTCAACAAGGGCATCTGCTAATGCGACATAACGTTCTTGGGGCCACCGTCTCCGCGGTTCGCCCCGTCTCCCTGCCTCCGGGTGTAAGATGACAAAGGGCACATCAAGTGAGAGTTGTTCTCTGACCAAAATTTCGCGGACCGACGTGCGCGCTGTCTCGCTGTACCAGGTTTCAAGCGCGAATTCTTGTGTTGAGCACGCTAATCGCATCGCGATGTCCAAGAAGTTCCGTACTTCGTGGCGTCCTTGAATGTGTTCGACGGTCTCTGTGAAGAGAAAATGGCGGTGCTGTCCTTTCGTTCGGAACCCGACTCGTAAGGGGGCACCGCTAACATAGGCGAGGAGTGCGCTCAATCGGGGCCAATGCTCCAAGTCGATCGTCCAATCGAATCCTTCGTTACGGAGTGGGGCAAACAGCTGGCGCACCGGCATCCGGAAGGTGAGATGTTTATCAATATAGGGGCAGTTTGTCAAATAGTTCAGATTCGTCGGTGATGCTAACATCGTGAGTTCGGCATCTGGGAAGGTGTGCCGTATGGCGCGGATGGTCGGAACAGCCAAAATGGTGTCACCCAATGCAGAGAGTTGGATGAAGAGGATTTTTTTCGGGGTCTCTGGTGCTCGGACACGCCTACAAAATAGGCTGAGCATGGCACAGAGCGGGATACCGAGGTACCGGTCTAAGTGTTGTTGAAAACGACTGGATTGCATAGGAGTTTTCAGGACGATTTTTCTGCGAAAAATCTTTCAGTATTCAGTTGTCAGTTAAGAGACGATTTGTGGTGGATGCTTTCTTGTAACTGCCGAAAAAATATGACTGAGTCCTGGTAACTATTCCACCGATGGCTAATCACTGGCGGTTGTTGCGTACCCATACAATTCAATCTCTGCGATCTTTGCAAGTGCAGTCGTCGGACCTTTTAGATGGTAAACATAACGCCCGCGTCGCAGACCGTCAGCGGTCTCCGCATTTTCTCGATCGAGTTGAATGTTTTTCCGCCGTAGCGCGGCATCTTCCGTTGTCCGACGCACTACTACCTTAATACCTGCCGTTGTGACAACTTTACTGAGCCGAATGTCAATAACCTGCTCCTTATTCTTTCGCCGGTCGTAGATTTTATCCCATTCGCCCCGTGAATTGAATGCTTGTACCTCGAATTCCTCCAAGTTCGTGGCGTGAATGATAATACGATAGACCGATTTTTTCTCAGGTAAATGGATGATCGCTTCTGATGGGATTTCAAGGTCGGTGATTGGGCTACCAGACCCCTTTTTGCGTTGGGACTGCCCGACGGTTTCAAGATCGTTATCAATGAGTGCCGGATCGCTTGCGGTTACACCGGGTAAAAGTGTGTAGTTTTGGGTCCACTTCTGCCCAATCACGCAACCGTAGCATAGGCACATCAACCCCAATAGTAGCGATGTGAAAATCCTGTGTATATTGAATTTCGCACGCATCATTGCCTCCGCTTCCTATTCATTTCAATGTGTTTAAGAATATCTTCTTTTGTCAATTTACGCACCGTGAAATGCAATTTTTTGAAGAAGGGCACCAGATCCTCACCCGCGGCTTTGCTGAAATAGTAGACCAGGAAACTCGTCTCCATACTTTCTGCGAGTTTTTGATGGAGGCCGTCCGCTTCCATCAGTTCAAAAACCCGGATATAGAAATCGTGTCCATATTTTTCTCGCAACTGAGAAACGAGCGTATACGAGTATCTATAACGCCACTGCGTCAACGGACTGTTTTCGGTGTGCCCGCCCCAGCTTTCCAACTGATTCACACCGTTAAGATCGATGTTCAAATTGCCCTGGAGGCTATCGAATTTAGGGTGCAAACCGCCCTGGGCATATTCTGTTTGAATTAAGACAGCGAGGCCCTCTGAAAACCATACCGGAATATAATAGATATTTGTGAAAGCGTGCGTCAATTCATGGACCCGGACACCGTGTTTTTCGTACATCTGCATCGGGAAATCCATGTGAATATTGGTAATAAATCTCACATATCGCCCGTCCAGCATTCCGGAACGATATTCGGTCCTTGTAAATGCAGCGTTTCTATTGTCTCTGTAGGCATCGTGCAACGTTACATGAATCTTGTGCTTCGGTTGGAATCCGAAGAGTTTGTACATCGCATCGTAAAGGCTCTCCATGTAGCCGAGTGCGCTGCGGGTGAATTCCTTTCGTTCTGGAGCCTCATCAAAATTTGGGTGCTCGTGCAAATCTTCGGCAAATTTGATCGTATAGTGGTCGCTTTCACCGAACAGTGCGTCCTCACGAATTTCAATTATCGCTTTTGAGGGTTTGAGCATCAGCGTGTTTGTGTTCCGTTCTTCGAGAATCCGTTTTTCGCGACGTTGCTGCGCCTCTTTCAATGCTGTACAACCGTTGAAAACGATCGAAGTTATAAGCAGCATTGGCATCACGCACCAAGCGGTGGCAAGATGTAATCTATTTCTATTTTTCATGGTGCCTCTCTCTTTAGAGTGGTACCGCCTTCGATTTATCACCGATGCGGCGCATGGTAATATCCTGTTCAATTGTTGGGTCGGGCAGCCCCGTCTCGGCGAGCCTGCGTTTTAGAAAAGCGTCCATATCGGCTTTTAAACGCGCAACGACATCGTCCGCTTCCTCAGCAAGATTGTAGACCTCGTCTGGGTCCTCTTCAAGATCGTAGAGTTCCAAATCCGGTGTGTTATAAACAGCAGGGGTACCACCGGTTTCAATAATCAATTTCCACTTCTGCGTTTGCCACCCGCGTTTTTTCATCCAGCCGCATTCGGTAAGATAGACTGCCTCGGTCGTGCCGTCGTCCGAACCGTTTTCCATCAGTGAACGCAGACTTGTGCCTTCCATCTTCTCGCGCGCCGTTGCCGCGTCTAATCCGGCGTAATCAAGGATCGTCGGTGCAATATCGGTGAGACGGACGAGACCGTCAAGTCGCTGCCCTTTCTGAAGGCGCGCGGGGCAGTGTACAATCAACGGGACATGGCAATTCGTCTCGTAAAGTCCATGGTGATCGTACCAGAGTTCGTGTTCGTCGAGTTCTTCACCGTGGTCAGCGGTAATAATCAGCAATGTCTCCTCAAGCTGCTCGGAATCCTGTAAATACCGAAAAAGTTGGGCGAGGCACGCGTCCATATAGGCGATTGAGGCATCGTACTGTGAATTCACATAGCGTATATCTCGCCAGAGCCGCTTTTTCGCAATGTTTTCAGGGTCCGACGGATCCGGTGTGCACATCCACTGCCGGAAATAGTCTGTGAAGGGTTCGCATGCGTAGGCAGCATCCATACTTCGATTGTTCGGATCGCATTCGTCGCCGCTATAAAACATCCGTTCAAACGGGAGCGGTGGATGATAAGGCGTATGTGGATCCCAATAATGGAGGAAAGCGAACCAAGGCTTATCTTGTGCCTGGGCAAGGTCTAAGAGTGCGATGGCTGTTTCATTAACCGCTTCCGCCTTTCGGGCTTTGCGGAATCCGCTTTCCCACTGGTAGCCGCGATACTGTCCTTCGGGGAAACCGCGCTGGAACCAGCGTCCCAAATTGTCCGCAGCGACAGTGAAGTAGCCTGCTTCGCTTAATAACTCAGGGATGGTCTTAACATCTTCCATTAAGTTGACCGTCCCGCCTTGTGTAATGATTTGGTGAGACAAAACGTCCTTACCGGTGAACATCGTCGTATGTGCAGGATGCGTCGGGATATGGGGGCTGATACATCTCTCAAAGAGCGTCGATTTTTCTGCCAGCGCATCAAGGTGTGGTGTTGTTAGGTGATAGTGTCCATAACAACTCATACTTGATGCACGGAGTGTATCCAATGATATAAGGATAATATTGCGCAATGGTTCGCTCCTCTTTCTTTTAATTTCCGAAATGCTGTGCGATCAGGACAAGGTCTAAAATGTTAATCTCACCATCGTCGTTTACATCCGCAGCCTTGACCGGATCGGTGACAGGTTCCCCGAATTTGCTGGCAACGAAGACAAGGTCTAAAATGTTAACTTTGCCATCGCCGTTCGCATCCGCAGCCGATTTTCCCGCTGCGTCCGCAGCATTTATAGTTATCAAACTATTTTGGAGGGTGCTTTCCAACGGTGCATCATCAGTATCGGAGAGGCTGATTTCCAGCAATGTAATAGCGGCGGATTTCGCTTCAATAACTTCAAAGGTAAGTGTCGCAAGCGTTCCATCACCATCCACAGGTACCGGTTTTGTATCGGCATCAAGCGGCGATGAAGCCACGAAGGAGAACGCCCAATACGGTGCCTTGGGTAATCCCGATTCAGGCGGCAGCGCTGGAATTTCGAACAACATGCTGTCTATTGATATCTGTTGTGCGGGCTCTGGAGTAAATTCTGCCCCTGGAAATTGCACGGATTTACCCGATGTCGTTATATCCGCGACAGTGAGTATGAGTTCATAACTCCCATCATCGTTTAGCCGCGGGCTCATCCAAGTACCGCCTGTCGGAAGATAGTCACCCGGCGTTGTGCCAATGTACTTGAGTGCTCCTGAATCAAAGACGACAAGCGGTCCATACCCCACAACACCTTTGCCGCCCGTTATTTTAATGTCAATTGTTACTTGCTCACCAATGGATACAGTGGTGATGTCAGTCGTAGGTTGTAAAGAAACAACGGTTTCACTGTAAACAGTTGTCGTAAATCCTAACGCCATGGCAGCTGCGAGTAAAGCAAAAAGTTGATTTTTCATTTTCGCCTCCTTAACCTGCTTCGGAGCACTGCGCCCCACGAATTGCCTCACACAAATACTTAATCCCTTCAGGAATATCATCTACGTGGCAGTAGGCATACGCCAACCGAATCGACTTCACTGGGGCGTTCGCATAGTGGAAAGCACTCCCGTTACTATAACCGACCCCTTTTTCGGATGCCAACTGTTGCAACTTCTGCATATCTGTCGTTTCCGGCAAATCTATCCAGAGGAACAATCCCCCGCGCGGTCGCGTCCACGTACAAAGATCACTGACGTGTGCATCAAGTGTATCTACCACTGCCTGACATTTCGCACCCACGGCAGCGTTCGTCTTCACGAGGTGCGCTTCAAGATGCTCCGTGAAGAACTCAGCAACAATCGCACTCGCTAACGCGCTCGTCCCACCGTCCCAGCGGTTCTGATGGATTTGACCGTAATGCGGTTGCCGCGCCACGAAGTAACCCTGCCGAACACCGGCACCTAAAATCTTAGAGAAAGTCGCGATGAAGATTACCCGATTCAACGTATCTAATTTAAAGAGCGAATTCGGTGTCGGTGTTGAGGTGAAGTCGATATCGCCGTAGCAATCGTCTTCAACAATCACGGTATCGTACGCCTCTGCTAACGCCAGCATCCGGTGTCGGCGTTCAAGCGAGAGGATCGCGCCTGTTGGGTTCTGATGGTTCGATGTTGTATAAATCAACGCTGGACGGATATTTTTTGTTTTCAGTTCCTTGAGTTTCACTTCCAACGCATCCATATCCATCCCGTCAATATAGTCCATGGACACGCCTTCGATGTTCGCCTTGAGATGCCGCATGATGCCCAGGGTGCCGCTGTAAGTGTATTCCTCTGTTAGCACGGTATCGCCAGGGTTGATAAGTGTTCCAAGTACTAATTCCAGTGCCTGCATAGAACCGGAGGTGATGGAGATGTTATCTATCGGCAGCGGGACCCCTTCGCGCCGTTCAAACCGCATTGATGCCAGTTCGCGCAGTCCGCTATAACCGGATTCACCCGGATAGTTGACCAAATCACCGCCTAATTTGCGGAGTGCCTTCTCACTCGCGGCGATCAACCCCTCTGTGGGGAATGTATACGGATCCGGACGTCCACCTGTAAAAGCAAAATCTTTCATAATGCGCTCCTTCTTGTAGACAGATTTCCCTGAATAAGTGAATTATAACAGACTTTCCGAAAAAAATCAATGAGTTGACAATGGTTATTGGTTGTCAGTTTTCAGTTAAGAGGTGTTCTGATCAATTAGCGTCTCTTTAACTGAGTACTGACAACTGACGACTGTGTACTGACAACCAATTGACACCAATTCCACAATATGCTATACTCTCACTATCTTTTTACAAACAGAGTCCTACACGCATTTATCGCAATGACAGCCGAAAACCCGCTCCAAACCCTCACATTTGAACCGATGCAAGCAGATGACCTCCAACAGGTCTTAGAAATCGAGAACCAATGTTTTGAGAACCCTTGGAGCAAAACATACTTTACATTGTGCTTGAAACGACCTCGGTCGTATGAATATTTTTACGTCGCACGCCGCGAGGACACTGTCGTCGGTTATATAGTGTTCAACATCCTTCATGAAGAGGCACATATCCTGAACATCGCCGTACCACCTACTTATCAACGGCAAGGTATCGGCAAATATCTGCTTATCTCAGCATTGGAAATGATGCGGGCAGATGCAGAACGTGAGGTGTTTCTGGAAGTCGCTGTCAGCAATTTACCGGCACAGTATCTCTACCGACAATTTGGGTTCCGTATCTGTGGGATCCGAAAAAACTACTATGGACGCTACAAAGACGCTTACGTCTTTCGTAAAGGAGCAGACACCGATGCTACTTAACCTCTTAAGCCATACCTTTTCAGCGACTGGAACCTTGTCACTTTCAACCCGTCGACAGGAAGCACGCACCGTCGGCAGAAACGGGTGGCGCGTTATCGAAGAAGAGGTCGATTGGAACCTCTCTGAAACCGCTATCGTCGTCATTGATATGTGGAACGAACATTGGTCTTGGGGGGCGACAGAGCGCGTGAATGTGATGGCACCCCGGATGAATATCGTGCTTGGACGCGCAAGACAAAGCGGTATACAGATTATCCACGCGCCCTCTGATACTATGGATTTTTACGAGGCACACCCGGCGCGCCGCACAGTGCTCGATCTTCCACATGCCGATCCGCCCGCTGAGCGCGAAATGTCCGATCCGCCGCTACCCGTTGATGCTTCTGATGGCGGCTCGGATACGGGTGAGGCTGAAAGCTACAAAGCGTGGCACCGTCAGCATCCTGTCATCGACATCGCTGATGAAGACGCGATTAGCGACAACGGGCAGGAGGTCTATAACCTATTTCATCATAAAGGCATCAAGAACATCATCTTTATGGGTGTTCATACGAATATGTGTGTGCTTGGACGCTCATTCGCGATTAAGCAGATGGTGCGTTGGGGGTTTAACGCTGTTCTCGCACGCGACCTCACGGATGCGATGTACAACCCGTTCAAACCCCCGTATGTCAGTCATGAGGAGGGAACGCAGTTAATCATTGAATACATTGAGAAATTCTGGTGTCCCACAATCTTGAGCGGTGATTTAACGACCCCGAAGATTGAGTAGCCATAAGCGGTCAGGGCGGTTTTTCTGCGAAAAACCTGTCAGCGGTCAGTTGAAAGGTTTCTGATGAACCTAACGCTTTTTTGCTGACTGCTGGCGGCTACATACAAACAAAAAGCCCACGGTAACGAGAGTACCGCGGGCTTTTTTACATTTGGTGCGTATTTTACTGACGAATATTTTTCAGCGCGCCCCACGTTGTTGTGAGTTTCTGCTTCGGATCCACATCAGTGCTCGCAGCAGGCACAACCTCCAACGCACTAAACATCGCGTTTAGATCGCCTGCACCGGTCTCCTCATTTCCAGCGAAGTTGAGATCAAGCGCACCATCGCTCACCTCAATCCCCGGATAGGTCTTGATATCAATCTCATGTCTGCCGGGTGTAACGTAGAGCGGCTCGACGTTTTCCTCTTCAATGAAAATATCGAAACCACGGTTTTCTGGCGACCAGTGTTCACTGACGAGATAGGTCACATCAAAAAAACCGTTCCCAGTCTTGAACTGATACTTAACTGTGTCAGGGAATTGCGCCCAACTCACAGCATAGAAGAGATCCACATCGTAGCCTGCATCTTTCGCTTGTGCTTCTGCATCCGCCGTCAACTCTTTGACTTCAGCGACTCGCGGTTCCTTTTCAACCCAACCGCCCCATGATTGATCTGTCTGCTGTGCCCCGTTCCAGACGCGACCCTGTGAATCGGTGAAATCATCTGTCTTACCGCCCCATACACGGAATTCTTCTGCGGGTAGCAACGTCGGTACGGCGAGCATTACTACCAAAAACAGTGCTGTTAAAATACCAAAAAGTCTCATCGAAATTGCCTCCATCTGTTGTTAGTTTTCGCGCATCAATTTCAGCGCGCCCCACGTTGTCGTGAGTTTCTGCTGCGGGTCAACGGCTAATGCAGGAATAACCTCTATACCGCTGAACATTGCATTGAGATCACCAGCACCCGTGTCGGGGTTACCAGCGAACTCAAGGTTCATCACCTTATCTTTAACTTCAATGCCTTCATATCGCTTAATATCGATCTCATCTTTTCCGGGTGTCACATATTCCTCTTCGACGATCTCGTCTTCGATGATAATATCGAAACCGCGATTGTTCGGGGACCAGTGTTCGCCGACGAGATAGGTCACATTGAATATACCTTTGCCGGTATTCAGATCCATCTTGACAGTGTCGGGAAACGCTGCCCAACTGACGGCATAGAAAAGGTCTGTATCATAGCCCTCTTTTTTCGCTAATTTCTCAGCATCTTTCGTGAGATTTCGGACTTCTGCGACGCGGGGCAACTTTTCGATCCAACCGCCCCAGTCTTTTTTCTCATTCTGTCCACCGTGCCAGACCCGTCCATCGGAATCTTTGAAATCCTCCACTTTACCGCCCCATACCCGAATTTCTTCGGCAGGTTGAGCATCGTAGATGATCGTTACCGCAGCAAATGCGGTAAGGATAACAATCAGTAATAGGTTTCGTTGCATGGTTTTCTCCTTAAATTAATTAAATTGCGCATAAAATATGCGTTTGTCTTAAGAGTAACAAATTTGCGTTTCAATGTCAAATTTTTTTCTGTTATCTCTTTTGTAGGGGTTTTCCGAATCCTGACTCCAAAATCCGCAATTCAGATTACCTGAAAACTGAGTACTATTCCCCCTCAACCACAACAAGGCGTTGATTGGCTCGGACATCTTTTAACGTTTGCACGATACCGCTCTGCCACTGAATAACAATCCGATCCGCTTTTTCGTGAGGTCCCAACCCGAATTCGACATCAAGGCTACTCTGTGAGAGGTAGCTATCCCCTGCAGTAACCTGTTGGATTTGGTGCAGTCCGCCCGCACTCACTTTAACGACAGCACCGACACCGTCCCGATTGCTCACCGTCCCGACCGTGCGAATCTGGAGCCAATGCTGGCGATTTCCACCGTCATTTCGGAGCAACGTCGGCTTTGCCCCGTTATTAACAATGAACAGATCCAAATCGCCATCAGCATCGTAATCTGCTACAGCGACCCCTCTGCCGACACCGTGTCTATCAGAGACTCGGAGCCCGACAGCCTCGGAAATATCCGTGAAAGTGCCGTCGCCGTTGTTCTGAAGCAAGACATCCGCTTGTCCGTGCGCTTCCCATGAAGCCGGATCGATATGCCCCGCTGCGAAAAAGAGATCCAGATCGCCGTCGTTATCCGCATCAAAAAACGCTGTTCCCCAGCATGTTTTGCCTAACCCGGACGCAAAGATACCACTCTCTGCCGAGACATCCGTGAAGATGCCATCTCCGTTATTCCTGTAGAGGACATTGTTCTCATCGAGCCAGTTCGTAACAAAGAGATCCAGATCGCCATCGGTATCATAATCGCCCCAAGTGACACCCATCCCACTACGGATGTCACCCGTTCGGCTCCGGGCATCAGGTCGGTTCGTATTCGTGAAGGTTAAATCGCCATCGTTGCGATAGAGGATATTCTGGTCGGTATCGTTCGCGAGATAGAGATCCAGATCGCCATCGGCATCATAATCCGCAGCGGAGATACCGAGTGTCAGATGAAATCCGCCGTTCACCTTCGCGGCATTCGTGATATTGATGAACCCACCGTCCCCTTTGTTGAGATAGAGGATATTCGTCTGCCCGAAGAAATCGTACGGAAAGAATACCTCGTCGCCTTGTGGTACTTTGCCGTATTCGATGTAGTTGCCGATGTAGAGATCGAGATAACCGTCGTTATCGTAATCGCCCCAAGCGATCCCCGAACCGAAGCCGGTGTCCCCGATCCCACCTGCGCCAGATGAATAGCGTTTAAAGGAGCCATCGCCGTTGTTTCGATAGAATAGATTCGCTTTATGGTTCGTGACATAGAGATCAGCATCCCCGTCATTATCGTAATCTGCGAAGGCGCATCCCATCCCCCATCCAGTGTCACCAACGCCAGCGGCATCGGTTACATCGGTGAAAGTGCCGTCACCGTTGTTCCGATACAGCGCATTTTTTGGAAGCACCGCGTCCGGTGCCGGTCGTACCAATGCACTGTTAGCGATGTAGAGATCGAGTCTACCGTCGTTATCGTAGTCGCGCCATGCCGCCCCCGATCCAACGAGTGCCGGTACGACACGGTGATCAATGCCGCCAGCATGTTCAAAACGGATCCCCGCCTGTTCCGTGACATCCACAAATCGGATGTCAGCGGTGTGGCTGTTCAAAGTAAACGCAAAACTTAAAATTACGATAACATTTCGTAGCGTATGGTGCATTCAGAACCTTCTCTGTGTATCTGTGTATGTTTATAATCCCTTATTATACACAAAACCGCAAGTCCATTGTATCTTAATTTCGGTTTTGCCGAGTTCCCTCTTCTGTAGGAGCGAGTGTCCGACAAGCATCCAGCCCCGTAGGGCGGACATCTGTGTAGATATGTGCTGCTAATAGCGACCGGTGGTGAATACACTTACAATTTAGTTGCAATTCGCCTAAAAATATGTTAAAATACATAGGAGGTATTGTGGTAAAGCCAATCGTTCAAGTTAGAGGAACTGCAAGTGGAAATGTCTGTCTTAGTACTCAACGCAAGTTACGAAGCGATCAACGTTTGCAACCTCCGGCGTGCTATGAAAATGGTTTTCAAAGGCACCGCACAGACGGAAGAAGTCTCAGATGTCGAAATCAATTCCCCAAGTGCTGCGATAAAAGTGCCGCATGTCATCCGTTTGGTGAGGTATGTTCACGTCCCGCGGAGTGTCGTCAAATTTTCACGAAGGAATGTCCTCGTCCGTGATCAGTATATATGCCAATACTGTTATAACGAGTTTCCGACCGTGCATCTCACACTCGACCATGTTGTCCCGATTTCTCGCGGCGGCGAGACGACATGGGAAAACGTCGTAACAGCCTGCAAGAAATGTAATAACAAAAAGGGCAATAGTCTGCTCTACGAGACGCGCTTGAAACTTGCCCGTCAACCGAAAACGCCATCAATCTTAACGTATTTACAACTCAACCGCCATTTTCGCGGGTGCCACCCATCGTGGAGAAAATATCTGTATATCAACTAAACTATGCAAGATCCCACAAAACTGAAAAAACGCTGGGAATTCCAGCGCGCCTATCAGAAGGGCAGTAAGTATTGGAATCGCTACTTCGTGATATACGTATACCACACCCGTTTCAATTACCTCCGGTTGGGGATAACCGCCAGTAAGAAAGTCGGAAAGAGCGTCCAGAGGAATCGCGTCAAAAGATTAATTCGTGAAGCGTTTCGGCAATTACGTCCACGGCTAAAAACAGGATATGATATTGTCGTCGTCGGCAGGACACCCGCCTGTCAACTGACATGCCACGAAGCAGAAGGTAGATTGTCCGACCTGTTCCGAAAAGCGTCAATCTTAAATGATTCGACCCGCAAGGCAGAAGAGGAACACCCGCGTGCCACATTGCAAGCATCAGCAAAAAGACATGAAGCCGCATAAAACTCAGGAATCAGAAGCCGTATCGGGCAGAACAACGATCCTCGCATACCCGATCCGATTTTATAGACGTTTTATCTCACCGTTATTCCCACCTTCGTGCCGTTTCTACCCTACGTGTTCGCAATACGCGCTTGCGGCTTTAAAACGGTACGGAACGCTTAAAGGGTGCTGGCTAACACTTAAACGACTTTCAAAATGCCATCCGTATCATCCGGGTGGCTTCGATCCGCTGAAATAACAGATACGCGTTTGCCTCAATTTTACGAAAAAATAGGTGAACAAGCACACATAATTAAACCATTATTTACTCAATTTGCGTAAGTTCTACAATATATACATGAGGAGCACCTAATTTCAATGGGCGCACGTTACATCCTGGCATTGGTTCTAATGGTTATCGTAATCATTGGATGGCAAGTCGCCAGTCATTATATGCTCAAAGATCGCACTGTCCCTGAACCGGGCGAAACGCCAATAACACAGGAGACACCCACAACACCGGGTGCAGGCGAAATACCAATTGATCCCACAACGCAGGCAACACCTCAAGGTGCCGATACACCGATCAGTCCAGACCTCTGGACAGCCGTTGAAGAGAGTCCAGAAGATAGAAAGATCAACGTCCAAACCGATAACTATCGTATCGTCTTTAATGAGAAACTCGCAATTGCCAAGCGGTGGCAACTCAGCCATTTTCCTGACCGCTCAGATGCCGAGAATGCACCCTTGAACCTGATTCCAGAGAACGCGCTGAACTGCCTCGCGCTCCGGTTCGCGAATTCACAGATACAACTTGACGCGCTTCGCGCGACGTGGACGGCGGATAAATCCGAAATCGATATTACAAACGGAGCGGGTCCCGAAACGCTTACATTTACAACGACGATCGGAGAAAAACTTCGGGTCGCAAAGCAGTTCACTTTCAACCCGAATACCTATTTCCTTGATATGGCGGTAGCCTTCCAAAACGTTTCTGATCAGCCGCTACTTATGGGCGGTACTGAAGTCGCAAATGGATATGAACTCCAGTGGGGGCGCGGTATCAACGCCGATCTCCTCCCGCACGAAAAGCGGAGCGGCAAACGCGGCAGACGTGGTAAAGAGGGCGCGAAGGCTTATATCGGTGAGGGGAAACCGCAACGCAAATTGAAGGATGAGCAAGCCTTGGCAACGGTGCTTTGGGCGGGGATGGATAGCCAGTATTTCAGTGCGCTACTGATCCCGGACCCCGAACTCGCAGCGACATATAAACTCACGGAGACACCGCAAACAAACGCCGTAACAGATATTTCTGTTACCGCACCGACGGACACAGCCTCGCTCGTATTGCGAAGTTTTTACCTCGAACCTCAGCAGAAAGATATGCATACCTTCCGGCTATACGTCGGACCGAAAGATGATACGATTCTAAAGAGCATTGAAACGCCAAACGCGCCAGACGATCCGCTGCGTCTCTCCAAAATTATTGACTTCGGGTTCTTCTGGCCCATCGCATGGGGGATGCTCTGGGTATTCAAAGGGTTACACGCTGTCTTTGGAAACTATGGACTCGCGATTATCCTGCTGACCGCTTTAGTGAAGTTAGTCTCCTATCCGTTCACGCGTAAAGCGCACAATTCCATGAAGAAGATGCAGAAACTGCAACCGCAGCTGCTGGAATTGAAGGAGAAATACAGGGATGATCCGCAGAAACTCAATCGCGCAACAATGCGCCTCTACAAAGATAATGGTGTCAACCCGTTAGGCGGTTGTATCCCGTGGCTCCCACAAATCCCGATCTTTTGGGCACTCTTCGCACTCCTCGGAAGCGCGGTAGAGTTGCGCGGGGCACCGTTCTTGCTTTGGATTGATGATCTCTCTGCACCAGACACTTTAGTTGAGCTGGGGTTCACGATACCCTTGCTTGTGACAGAGATAGACGCTATCCGCTTATTACCGATCATAAACGGTCTCACAACGTGGCTCCAACAGAAATTTGTCGGCAATATGACACCCACGACGGATAACATGCAAGCGAAATTAATGCAATTTATGCCGCTCATCTTTATCTTTATTTTCTACAATTGGGCATCGGGGTTCGTATTGTATTGGTTGTGCAACAATGTATTCACGATAGCACAGCAATACATACAAAACCGGAACGCTACTGACGAGGAACCCGTCACAACAGCAGATACGAAAAAACGGAACAACGCCAAATCGTAGTAAAACGCATCAGCGACTTCACTGCCAGGACTCTAAAAATATTAGGAGGATTTAATCTGTGCAACACTATATTGAAGCCGAAGGCGACACAGTGGAGGAAGCAATTGAACTGGCACTCAACGAACTCGAAGCGACTCGCGAGCAAGTTACAATCGACATCGTCAGTGAACCCACCAAGGGTATCCTGAATTTCGGTGCGAAGCCGGCGAAGGTCCGAGCCACGCTCAAGCAAGATGTCTCTACTGCGCCAGAGACGATTCTGAAGGAGATGCTGAACCGGATGCAGATTGATGCCGAAATTGAGACCGAATTCGTTGACGGAAGCACACATCTGAATATCCTTACAGAAACGCCTGCCTTGCTCATCGGAAAACACGGACAGACGCTGGATGCCATTGAACGGATTCTTAATTGTATCGTTAATAAAGCGTCTCTCGTCAAAAGACGGGTGTTTGTTGATACACAAGGCTATCGGAAACGTCGGGAGGAACGGCTCGTTGAAATGGCACACGAAGTCGCAGAGAAAGTCAAATATACGGATCGGGATGTCGTTCTCGCACCGATGTCTGCACGCGACCGGCGCATCATTCATGTCACCTTAAAAGAAGACGATGTCGTGTTCACTTATAGCCAAGGTGATGGCGAGATGCGGCGCGTCGTCGTTACAACACAGCAACAATCCTAAGGTCGGGGTTGTGCCGAATTTAAAAATTAATCCTCATAAAGTCTGTGCTACAAAGGCAGTAACTTAGGATATATGTGTTGGGTTGGATAAAATGAAATTCCACGATACGATTGCAGCCATCGCAACAGCACGCGGTGAAGCCGGTATCGGCATCGTCCGAGTGAGCGGTTCCCTTGCACTGCCGATCGCCGCTGAATTGTTCCGTTCACCGCGCGGCGTATCCCCAACCGAACTGCCAACGCATACGCTGACTTATGGACACGTCATTGATACAACGGCAGCCGATGAAGTTATTGATGAAGTTCTACTCGGTGTTATGCATGCACCGAGAACGTATACCGGCGAAGACATCGTCGAATTTAATTGCCACGGCGGAATAGTCCCACTTACAGCAGTGTTGAACTTGATAGTGAAAAATGGGGCACGGATAGCAGAGCCTGGCGAATTTACAAAACGCGCCTTCCTTAACGGCAGACTCGACCTCGCGCAAGCCGAAGCCGTCGCAGAACTTATCGCTTCAAAAACAGACCTGAGTCGAAAAATCGCTATAGATGTGCTCGCTGGTAAACTTTCTGAGACCGTGAATCGTTTGAGTGATCGGCTTGCAGGCTTACTCGCGGAAATCGAAGCGTCTATTGATTTCCCTGAAGAAGATCTCGATTTCATGAAGGTGGAGGCGCAACTCGAAACCGCACGCACAATTCAGGCCGACTTAACGACGCTCCTTGAAACCGCCGACGAAGGTAGACTTATCACAGAGGGTGTCAATGTTGCGATACTCGGTAAGCCGAACGTCGGAAAATCGAGCCTCCTCAACGCACTTGTTGGAACGACGCGCGCAATCGTAACGGACATCCCCGGTACCACGCGCGATACGATCGAAGAGACGGTTAACATCGGCGGGATTCCGTTGAAACTCATTGACACGGCTGGGATCCGACAGACAGATGATATTGTGGAACAACACGGTGTTGAACGGAGCAAAGCGGTGCGTGACAGGGCGGAATTACTGCTGCTGCTGTTCGATGCATCACAATCACTGAACGATGCCGATCTCGAACTCTTACAGATAGCGCGATCCGCCCCGGCGATTCTTATTCTTAACAAGATTGACCTACCGGTTGTGACGGCACCGATGGCACTGCTCACACACTGCCCGGAGAAATGCGTTGTAGAAACAGTGATTCCTGAGCGGAAGGGGTTTGACAAATTAAAAGCCGCTATCTCTGAGGAACTCCTCGGTGGTGAATTGCGTATCGGCGAATCGCCAATCGTGACAAACGCTCGCCATCAGGAAGCACTCCGACGGGCGAGTGAAGGGCTTGGTTATGCGATAGAGAGCCTCGAAAACGGCATGCCACCTGATCTTGTCGCTGTGGATCTGCGAATCGGTCTCGACGGTCTCGGTGCCATTGTCGGCAAAACAACAACTGAGGATATTCTCGATAGGATTTTCTCACAATTCTGTGTCGGAAAGTAACGCCTGTTGCATCAGAAGCGTATAGAAATATGAGTTGAGCAGGACTATTATATTTATCGTAGATTATAGAACACCGCGAAAAATTGCTAACTCGGCTATTGGAACTTTTAGTGTGATACGGTGTGTCTATTTCTGCTCGTCAGTGGAAAGGCACAGCCTCGCAAAGGAGTAATTGATATTATGTTAGCTACAAAACAACAGTGGTGCCCACGCTGCAAAAGGCATGTCCAAACAGAACAGAAGCAGTCCAGTGTTGGCAGACAGAAACAACTCGTCAGAGTTACTATTACCTGCTTCAAGTGTCGTACAACGCTATCGAGCAAAACAACCAGCGCAGCTGCACTCGAACAGAGCGAAGCCGATTCAACCGAAAATAACACGCAGACCGCTGATAAATGATAATTAACAACCACTAAAGGAGAAAACTGATGTTTAATTTTGTTTTTCGCCGCATCTCATTCGGAATCCTATTACTGATGGTAGGCTTAATACCCGCGCATGTCGCAACTGCAGGCGTTGAATGGGGAAAATCACTTGAGGACGGTATGAAAGAAGCCGAGAAAACTGGAAAACCCGTTATGCTCGACTTCTACACCGACTGGTGAGGCGCGTGCCGTCAGCTGGATGCTGAAACCTTTACAGATGACCGCATCGTTGAACTCTCGAAAAAATTCATTACCATCAAGGTCAACCCAGAGAACCAAGAACAACCTGAGAACATGAAAGCCCTCATGCAGTATGAGGTTACCGGGTACCCGACAATCGTCTTCGCAAGCTCGGATGGCGGGATGATTGCCAAACAGACGGGACTCATCTCTCCGAAAGATTTTGAACCGGTGATAGAAGGTGCTTTGGCGAAAGAGGAAGCCTTCAAAGAAAAACTCGCTGCACTTCAGGAAACGCCAGAGGATGCCAAACTTAACGCACAGGTTGCAAATACCTATCTCGAACGCACGCAACTTGAAAAGGCGATCCCGTTCACCGAGAAGGCATTTAAAAACGATCCGAGAAATAGCACAGGGTTACTCCCGGAATTGCACAACCAGTTAGGACTCGCTTACGGGACTATGGTTGAGAGTGTTATGGTTCGAGACGCTGAAAAAGCTGAGATGTATTATGAAAAGGCGGTTTCGCACTTCACAACTGTAATAGACAAATACCCGAAAAGCGATGCCAATGAACCCGCCCAATATTATCTTGGTGTGACGCATGCTGTCAAAGGGAATTTTGATGATGCGATCTCGGTGCTTGAGAAGTTAGCCAATCATGCCAGCGATGGAAATGTCAAACAAAACGCTGAAGTGATGCTCGAACGCGTAAAAGATTTGGCAAGTTCTAAATAAATAGTCTTCGGTAGGCGCGGTTTTAAACCGCGCCTACAACAACATTAACTCAGAAATTTCCGCTGATGTCAGCAGTCGATATTGCCCCTGTGGGAGGTTACCTAACCGCAAATTGCCGATCCTGATCCGCTTCAAACGAATCACGGAATGCCCGACTGCTTTAAACATCAGACGCACCTGCCGTTTTTTTCCCTCGTGAATTACCACCTCAAACTGCGTTGACGCACCATCCTTACTTGCTTTTAAACGCTTAACCTTCGCGGGTGCCGTTGTGCCGCTCGGTATGGTGATACCTTCACGCAATCGCTGAATTGCCGCGTCATTCGGCGCGCCGTGCACCCATGTGAGATAAGTTTTCTCTATCTCATGGCTCGGATGTAGCAGCCGATAGGCGAAATCCCCATCGTTTGTGAAAAGGAGCAGCCCCTCTGTCTCTAAATCCAAGCGTCCGACTGGATAGAGACTCTCAGGTAGCTCTCTGACAAGGTTCATAACAGTCGGTCGCCCGCGTTCATCGCTGCGTGTGGTCAGGTAGCCCGGGGGTTTATTCAGCATCAGATAGATGTGTTCCGTTAGCGGTTCCACCGGTTTCCCTTCAAATTCGACAGCATCCGTCTCCACGTTAATCGGGTGTCCCGGAACGAGAACAGATTCGCCGTTGACAGTGACCAACCCCGCTTGGATACTCTTTTTGACCGCCCGTCGGGAGGCGATGCCTGAGGTAGCAATATACTTTTCAAGTCTCATCGTTCTATCTGCCACCCTTTCTCTATCGCGATACGACGCAATTTTTCGTCGGGGTTAACAGCAACCGGGTGCCCAAACAATTCCAACTTGTAGGCATCTGTATGGTGGTTTCCATACGCGTAAGAGTTACTGAGGTCGAACCCGTGTTCAGTTGAGAGTTGCTGCGCGAGTTTCGCCTTATTTTCCGCAAAAGGGTGCAACCCGACACGTTGTCCTGTGAGTTTTCCATCGACAACTTCGAGTTCGTGTGCAACCATCAAGTCTGTCTGGAAGTATTCATGGAAGGGTTGAACGAGGAACGACAACGAGCCCGACATCAAGATGACCGTCCGTCCCTCGGCGCGATGTGTGTGTATCAATTCAGCGATATGGGGCGCGATGCTCGGGCGGAGGGTATCGACAAAGCAGCGTCGCGTAATCTCATGGAGATGTTCCTGTTCTAAACCGCGAAGATAGACTTTGTTAGGTTTTGCTGCTAACAGCGACTTAACTTTCAGAAAATTGGATATCCATGCGAGTAGATTCGGTATCGGGATCTCACCGTGGCTCAGCATATATGACAGAAAGACCTGCTCTGAGGAGACGCGGATAATCGTGCCGTCTAAATCGAAGACTGCGCATGTTTTAGATGTTGTCATGTTATTTGTTGTCCCAGGGCGCGTCGATACGCTTTAACCGCGGCTTCCATTCCAATATAGAGCGCATCTGCCATGAGGTGGTGCCCGATAGAGACCTCAAGGAGTCCCGTTAAATTCTGCATCAGTGGCAGATTGTCCAAGTTCAAATCGTGTCCGGCGTTGACACCCAACCCCAGATCTGCTGCCTTCATTGCTGCGGTTTCCATCAGTTCAAATTGGCGTTTAATCTCTGTCTTCGTTGCTGCCATCGCGTACGGAGCGGTATAAAGTTCAATCCTATCCGCACCGATGTCGCGTGTCCGCGTGATCTGTTCGACATCTGTCCCGCTAAATAGGCTGACACGGATACTTGCATCTTTCAAAGCTGCGATGATCGGTTTCAACGTGTCCCCGTCTTTGCGAATATCCCAGACAGTATGACTTGTTATCTCGCCCGACACAACAGGAACGAGGGTGCATTGTGTCGGTTTCGTGCGGAGTACCATATCAATCAGGTCGGGTCTCGGATCGCCTTCAATGTTGTATTCAATGGTGTTGTTTTTTTCTGTGTTGATTTCTATTAATCGTTTGGCGATGTCTTTGACATCTGCGGGTCTGATATGGCGTTCATCTTCACGCGGATGCACTGTGATACCTTGCGCACCCGCGGCGACACAGGTATCAACAGCGGTGATTAGATCCGGAATATCACCACCGCGTGAGTTTCGCAACGTTGCGACTTTGTTGACATTGACACTTAAAGCGATCATGTTCTCTTCCTTTATTATAAATATCTATGGAAAAATCCCCATCTGCATATAGGATTGTGCGATTTTATGGATGGCGTTGATGAATGCTGCTGTCCGACAATTCACGTCATCATTTTTGCTTCTGTGCTGCATGCGGGTCTCACGGAGTTCCTGATAAGCACTTATCATTGTGTCCTGAAGCCCAGAGTTGACCAAATCTTCTTCGTCAGCACCGTGTATTAACTGACGTTCGTCGTCCGAGAATTGATAGCCGGTCGCTTTTTCAACAGCGTGGAGCATCGCGCGCTGTGTGCTGTCTTCAAACCGTTTGCCGAGCCGTCCGAGTTGCACGTGTGATAGATTCCGAAGCCATTCAAAATAGGAAACGGTGACACCTCCCGCGTTGAGATAAGTATCCGGAATAATCATAGTCCCACGCTTTTGAAGGATTTCATCGGCGGCTGGTGTGGTCGGTCCATTCGCGGCTTCAGCGACAATAGCGGCTTTAATGTGAGGCGCGTTTTCCGCTGTGAGTTGGTTCTCAAGTGCTGCTGGCACGAGGATATCGCATTCCAACTCCAATCCGTCGTTCGGGTTCGCGATAAGTTTGGTCCCGGGATATCCACAAATCGATCCGGTTTCTGCGCGATGCATAGCGATTTTTTCGACATCAAGCCCTTGGGGGTTATAGATACCACCATTTCGCTCGGTAATCCCGATAACGCGTGCATCCGCCTCCACCAGAAACTTCGCCGCATGATACCCGACATTTCCAAAGCCTTGGACGACGACGTTTTTCCCTTGTAGCCCGGGTGTCAATCCAAGCGGCTTCATGTCTTCAGCGATACTGCATACTTCTTCCAGACCGTAGACGACCCCACGACCGGTAGCACCCCTCCGTCCGTGAATCCCGTTTTGTTCAATCGGCTTACCTGTAACGCATGCGATTGCATTCAGTTTATCGGGTGCCATTGTGAGATAAGTATCAGCGATCCATGCCATTTCCGTTTCACTGGTCCCAAAATCAGGTGCTGGCACGTCTACCCCGGGTCCGATGTAATTTTTCTGGATCAGTTCATACGTATAACGGCGGGTGATACGTTCCAATTCGCTTTCCGAATACTGGCTCCTATCCAACTGGATACCGCCTTTCGCGCCACCGAATGGAACATCGACAATCGCGCATTTGTATGTCATCAACGCCGCGAGTGCCATAATCTCATCTTCATTAACGAGCGTGCTGTAACGGATACCCCCTTTCGTTGGAAGTTTGTGGTGGCTATGCTCCGCGCGCCATCCGTGAATGGTTTCGATAGTCCCATCGTCTCGCTTTATAGGAAACGTAAAATGGCAGGAGCTATTACAGATCTTTATCTGTTCCAATAACCCAGGCGGGTAGTCCGTGAACCGCGCAGCCTTGTCAAAGTCCGTATTCACTTTCTGAAAAAACGAGGAATTTTCTGCCATAGTGTTCGACCTTAATGTAGTAACAGGCGAAGTACAGAGACTTCGCCTTACATTATAGATAGGACTTACGCAATTGGCTGATGCGTACTTACAGTCTGCACGCCGCTGGCGAGGTTTAAAACCTCGCCAGCAAGGACGCTGCATAAGCCCTGATAGAGCCACCTTTGTGAGACATAAGAACTTCGTTCTTTAAAACACGTCCTATTGTTGCCGGATAAATTTTTGGAGCCGTGCGTCCGCTTGAACCTCACCGACATATATATCGCCGTGCGAATCCAACCAGATGCCGTGTGGGCACGCGAGGAACTCACCGGGAACAGTACTTCCAAGTTCACTACCCCACCGGGAAATAACCTCGCCGTCCAACGTCATGATACTGATACGCTGCCCCAATTCAGCGATATAGACGAGATCTTCTTCGTCGATATAGATCGTGTCGGGTTGCAATAGGTCGCCCCACTCCTCAATATACTCCCCATCAAGTGTAAAAAATTGGATACGGTTGTTTTCTCGGTCAGCAACCATGAGCCTATTGCGTGGATCGACTCGGACACAATGCGGCAGGTCAAACTCACCGGGACCTGTGCCGGGCTGTCCCCATGATTTAATCAATTCGCCATCGGGTGAGTATTTATGAACGCGAGCGTTGCCGTATCCATCGCTGATATACATTTCGCCATCGGGTCCGAGTGCGAAATCTGTCGGTTTGTTGAAAGGCTCTCCTTCCGCACCCGGTTCGTCTGGTGTACCGAGCGTCATCAGCAGTTCACCCTCCGTAGTAAATTTGCGCACAACATGTGTATCGCGTTCCGTACAATAGATATTATCGTCGGCATCAATGAAAATTCCGTGTGCGTCCTTGAGGATGTCATCGCCCCAAGCATTGATAAAGTTACCCTCCCGATCGAAAACGACCATCGGGTGCTCACTACGACTATAGACATAGACGCGATCCTGTGAGTCAACGGCGACAGCTGGAACCCAGCCGAATTCCCAACCTTCTGGGAGTGTCCACCAATCTTCTTGCACAGTGTATTGATGTGTTCCTTGTCCAAAAACCATAAGTTTCTCCTACGCCAAAAAGAATTGGCATTTATTCTAACAGGTTTATCGCGATTACTCAAGGGAAAATTGGGAGTAGTTATCAGTTGTCGGTACTCAGTGCTTAGTTTTCAGTTTTCGTATAAGGGTGGTATGTTTGTAGTGGCTCAATCAACGAGAATCTGATTGAAAAGGGCGCGGGTCGTTTCTGTCCACTTACCGTAATCCTGCAAAAATGCGTCCACAATAGAGGTCCCTTCAGTTTCCGCGTATCCGAGTCGGCGTGCTAACTGCGCCAACTCTGCACGGTTTTTCGGAAGGGCATCCAACGCGCGGTCGTGGACGATCCGCAACGCGTTCTCGACGCGCCGCAGGAATAGATACGCTTCCGAGAGTCCATCACGCTGTGCTTCTGTCAATACGCCTATATCATGCAATCTCTCAACTGCGAGCAGCGTGTTTTGCAGACGGACAGAAGGTGCCTCGCCGCCATGCACCAGTTGAAGGATTTGCACAGCGAATTCGATATCGACGAGTCCGCCATATCCTGATTTGACATTGGCAACTGGGGTCTGTGTTTTACCGCGTCCTCTGCGTCGTGTAGATGTTCTACGAGTGGCTTGTGCCTCCTTCCGTTTGCGTGTCCGCACAATCTCTGCGATTTCCTCAGCCGTTAGTGGTGCCGCGTAACAAAATGCGTGCGCAATTTCTAAGAACCGATTTCCGAGCACTTCCGTATCTCCAGCAACGACGCGTGCGCGCGTGAGTGCCTGACGCTCCCACACCAGTGCAGTGGTATCGTAATAATGTTGATACCCCGCCAACGGTAGCGCAATCGCACCGCCTGTTCCGTGTGGACGGAGTCGCAAGTCGATTTCATAGATACCCATCCCTTGATTGCCAGCAAGCCGATTGACTAATTCCAAGCCGACAGCCTCGAAAAACTCTACATTTGGCATGCCTTTGGTGGTTTCACCGTCTGCCGAATAGATATACATCACATCTAAATCTGAGCTGAAGTTCAATTCCCGCCCGCCAAACTTGCCCATCCCAATGATCGCAAACGTTACAGGGTTGCCGTCGGAATCGAGCGGTGTACCGTGTGCCTCACGGAGTTCCGCATCAATCTCAGGATAAACCGCTTGCAAAACAGCCTCTGCTAAATCGGAGAGTTCTTCGGTCGTTATTGGTAGGGTTGCGTTACCGAGGATATTCCGTAGTGCGATACGCCAAATTTCGTCGTTCTTGTACCGCCGTAACATGGACAACATCCGCCCTTCTGATGCCTCTGCTACAATTTGCAGTGCTTCTTCCTGTTTCTCAGCAAGTGTTTTGGAACGCTCCACTAACGTAGGTACCGTTAGCAGATCAAAGAGTTCAGGACTTGTGATGAGCATATCTGCGAGGTAAAGGCTCGTGCCACAGACACGGGTCAACGCCTCAAGCGTTGACGGCTTTTCAGCGAACATCGTGTAGTAGCTGCTCCGCGCCCCGACCTTATCTGTAAATGCTGAGAGGTACCGGAGTGCCATATCTGGGTTCGGAGAATCACGTAAAACGTTTAGGAGTGTCGGTGCGAGTTTAAAGAACGTCCGTCGCACACTCGGCGAGAATTGGATGCCGTCGCCGCCGTTGGCGAGTTGTCTCAATAGACGCTGCGCGTCTCTTACATTTTCAAAACGGTAGGTGCTTAAAAAACTTTCCAGTTGCTGTGGATCTTCTTCGGCGAGCAGAACAGCGATGTCAATCCCGTCTTCAGATTCGATCGAAGTTGTCGTAATCTTCTGAAAGATAGCGCGTACCTGTTCAGTATGCGTGCGGTAGTCTTTCCGAAACGCTGCTAAGGCATCGGATTCTGACGTATGTTGGTAACCGACGCGGCGCGCGAGTTCCCGTTCTTCTGTCTCTTTCTCAGGGATAGCGTAACGTTGTTGATCTGCCTCAATCTGGATGCTGTTCTCAACAGTCCGTAGAAACCGATAAGCATCTGTGAGTGCGTCCGCATCCTCTGGCGTTAGGATATCTTGTGCTTTCAAAGCGGCGAGTGCTTCGAGTGTATTGTGTGTACACAGCGATTGCCGCTTGGCACCGTGAATCATCTGCAGACACTGGACAGTGAATTCAATGTCCCGAATAGCACCTGGACCGAGTTTTACATGTTTATCGAGATTCGCGCCTTCACCGACGAGCCGTTCCTCTATCCGTGCTTTGGTGCGTCGGATGTCCGCCTTAATCTCGCCAAGCGTAACGCCGTCTAAATAACGCTGATATACAAACGGTTGAATCATACGGATGAATTCATCACCAAACGCCATATCCCCCGCGACAGAACGTGCCTTGATTAACGCCTGACGCTCCCATAGATCGCCCCAACCTTCATAGTAACTCTCGTAACTCTCCATGGAACGGATAATAACACCGGCACTACTTTCAGGTCGGAGGCGGATGTCAACCCGAAAGACATAGCCATCGGATGTTATCTCACTCATCGCTTTGATGATGAATTCACAGAGGCGTGAGAAGTACTCACTGTTGTCGTTTCCGGTGTCGGTGTGCGCGTCATCTGAGTAGACAAAAATGAGGTCGATGTCCGAGCTAAAATTGAGTTCATAGCCGCCTAACTTTCCCATTCCGATAATCGCGAAACGGCACGGCGCGGTGCCTTCTTCGTTGAGCGGCGTACCGAACTTCGGTTTCATAATCAGATCGCGTCCAATCTCATAACAGTGTTGCAACGCCGCCTCAGCCAAGTTACTCAACTCTAACGTTGTCGTCTTGACATCGACGGTTTTCAGGAGATCGCGTAACCCGATGCGGAGCGTTTCGCGGCGTTTATACCGTCGAAGGATACAGAGTTTCTGCTCCACCGAATCGAATTGCGAGAGCGATTTTGCGAGTTCTTGGTACATCGTCTCGGAAGTCTTCATTGTCTCCATCACATCCGGATCAATGATGTCGTAAAAATAGTCAGGTTGGCGGATGAGGATTTCGGAGAGATATGTAGAGGCACCGAAGCCCAAGATAACAGTGCGTATGAGAGACGGTGCATCTCGCAGCAGCTGATAGAGTGTTCTGCGGTTAAATGCGACGTGGGCAAAGCGTGAAAAACCGTTTAAAGCGGCTTCTGGGTTCGGTGAATTGAGGGCGGCTTCCAGCAACGGGAGGGCAATATCTGAAAAGCAGGCTTGGAGGTCCGCGTCGTCGGTAGCGAGTTCTTGTAGGCTTCGCAGTATAGATTCGCTATCTATGCTGCCAGCCCGATTCGCGGCATCTGATAGCATCTGATGAATGTTTTCTCTCTGGGGTTCTGGGAACGGCAATTCTACGTAATTCATCACTTTTCTCCTCCGTAGGCAACGCTACAATTAATGCTATTTTATCACATTTTTTGTCTCCATTGCAACCCAATTTACTGCCTCTCGCCCATTTTGTGCTTGATTTATACCCGCAAACTTGTTACTATATCCGCATGCCGCAACTGAAACTCAAATCCAGCCACAAAGCGATCCGCGACTACTACACAACGCTGCAGCAGTACGAACAACACGACATTACACACGAAGGCGCGGTCAGCAATCCTTTTGCTTTCTTACTCGATGCTTGTGCCAAGCAGATGGATGCCACGCTCGTTCCGCAATACCCGATGCGTACCCCGGCGGGTAACCGTATCGTCCTGGACGGCGTGATACTTGACGCATACCGAATCCCGTTCGCGTATTGGGAAGCCAAGGATATGGACGATAACCTGCACAAGGCAGTGCAGGAGAAACGGGACGCCGGCTATCCATTTGACAACATTTTCTTCCAAAACCCGCAGCGCGGTATCCTCTATCAGAACGGAGAGATGGTCTTTGACGTAGACATCACCGATCCGACGCGCTTGATTGCGGCACTTCAACACCTCTTCGCTGCGCCTCCGGCTGCACTTGAAAATTGGCACGTCGCTGTCGCAGAGTTTAAGGAGATGGTGCCGGCACTCGGCAAGAGACTTGCAGAGCTGATAGCGGAACAGCACGAGACGAACCCACAGTTTGTGACAGCGTTCACGGACTTCTACCAACAGTGCCGCGCCGCGATCAATCCGAACCTCTCCATCGCCGCTGTTGAGGAGATGCTCATCCAACACCTGCTCACGGAACGCATCTTCCGCACTGTCTTCGATAACCCCGACTTCACGCGTCGGAATATCATCGCCCGCGAGATTGAGAACGTCATTGAGGTACTCATCCAAAACGCATTCAGCCGGGACGCGTTTCTCAAACCGTTGAATCCGTTTTACATTGCTATTGAGAACGCTGCAACGCTCTGCAAAGACTTCTCCCAAAAACAGCAGTTCCTCAATACTGTCTATGAACAGTTTTTTCAAGGGTTCTCCGTGGGGGTGGCGGACACACACGGCATCGTCTACACGCCACAACCGATTGTCGATTTCATGGTGAACAGCGTTGAACATATCCTCGAAACCGAGTTTGATAGATCGCTGTCGGATACGGGGGTTCATATTATCGATCCGTTTGTCGGCACTGGTAACTTTATCGTTCGTTTGATGCAGGACATCCGAGCCACAACACTAACGGAGAAATATCACAACGAACTCCATTGCAACGAGATTTTACTCCTGCCCTACTACATCGCGAGCCTCAACATTGAACACGAATTCTTTCAACGGACGCAGACGTATCGACCCTTTGAGGGGATCGCACTTGCGGATACCTTCGAGCTGCTTGAGGAACAGCAGGCACGGCTTTTCACACAGGAAAACACAGAACGCGTCGAGCGACAGAAGGCAGCGGATATGTTCGTCGTTATCGGCAACCCACCTTATAATATCCATCAAGCCAACGAGAATGACAACAACAAGAATCGGAAGTATAAGATAATGGACGCACTATTGCGGGAAACCTATTCGCAGGACTCGAAGGCGACAAATAAAAACGCTCTCTCGGATCCTTATGTGAAGGCAATTCTCTGGGCATCGAAGCGGATTGGAAAAGAAGGCGTTGTCGCGTTTGTTACCAACAACGGTTTTCTGGATGGCATCGCGTTTGACGGGATGCGGAAACACCTCGCACAAGATTTCGACGCGATTTATATTCTGGATTTGGGTGGTAATGTCCGTAAGAATCCGAAGTTGTCAGGTACGACACACAACGTCTTCGGGATTCAGGTCGGCGTGAGTATCAATTTTTTCGTCAAGAAAAATGCTAATAGCACAGGTTCGGCATCTGACCCGGAACCCGCCGAAATTTTCTATGCATCTGTTGACGAATTTTGGCGAAAGGAAGAGAAGTATCGCTATCTCGATTCAAAGGAGCATTGTCAAAACATTGACTGGCAGCAGATAACACCTGACAAGCGACATACATGGCTGACAGAAGGACTCCACGCCGAGTTTGATACCTTTATCCCGATAGGAAATAGGACAGCAAAGACAAGCAAAACCGAAGCGGTCAACGTAATTTTTCACACATTCGGAGTTGGTTTTCAGACCAGCAGAGATGCATGGCTCTATAATTTCAAGAAAAATACGCTGATTCAAAACGTGAAGCGGACAAGTGATTTTTATAATACGCAAGTGCTCAAATGGAAGGGAGTGCCACAAAACACTCGAAATGTTGATGATTTTGTGGAATATGATGACACCGAAATTAAATGGAGTTCAGGTTTAAAACAAAAACTGGAGCGGGGACAACTTGCCGAGTATGCAGAATCAAAACTCCGAGTCTCTCTTTATCGACCATTTACAAAAATGAATCTATGCTTTGATGACACCCTAAACCACCGAATGTCTGTGTTTCCGAATACCTTCCCTACACTTGAGACGGAAAGAGAAAATCAGGTAATTTGTGTTAGTGGTATTGGAAGTAACAAATCTTTTCAATCGTTGATGGTTGATGTAATTCCAGATCTCCATCTTACAGGCGATTCTCGATGCTTCCCCTTCTACACCTACGATGAGGACGGCACAAACCGCCAAGAGAATATCACCAATTGGGCGTTGGCGGAATTCCGTAAGCACTACAGCGATGACACGATTAGCAAATGGGACATCTTCCACTATACCTACGGACTCTTGCACCATCCGGACTATCGCGAAAAGTATCAGGCGAACCTCAAGCGTGACCTCCCACATATCCCGTTTACCGAAGATTTCTGGGGTTTTACTAACGGAGGCACAGCGTTAGCAGATCTCCACGTCAACTACGAATCAGTTCCGAAATACGACAAACTGAAACACATCGAAACCCTCGGTATGCCGATAGACTGGCGCGTTGAGAAGATGAAGTTATCCAAGGACAAGGCGCAGCTGAAATACAACGATTTCCTCACACTCGACGGCATCCCTGCAGCGGTTTATGAGTATCGGTTGGGCAACCGCTCGGCGTTGGAGTGGGTTATCGACCAGTATCGCGTCAAGACAGACAAACGGAGCGGGATTGTGAACGATCCGAACCGTGCTGATCAGCCGCAATATATTGTTGACCTCATCGCCCGCGTCATCACTGTTAGCCTGAAAACGGTGGAGATTGTGGGCGGATTGCCTGGCTTGTAGAGGTTCTTTCCTTGTAGTATAGCACATACCAAGGCGTTGCGTAAGTCCTAAACTATTTAACGGATGCGATACCGCTCAACTGCTTCCATATCAAGACTGATACCCAATCCGGGTGCGTCTGTCAAGTTGATTGCACCGTTAGACAGGTCCATACTACCCCCGGAGAGATCGTCGATACGGATATGCGGGAGTTCGTCGATCGGCATTGTGCAGTTCGGTATTGTGCACACCATGTGCGCAGCAAAAGTCGAAGCGACACATGAACCGAAAGCGAAAATCTGCACCCAAATCGGCAAATCAGCAGCTTCGGCGACAGCGGCACTCTTCCGAAGACCAGCGACGTTCCCCGCCGTATTGATGGCATCCACTGCCTCTGCGCGGATGTTCTTTAAAATCTCTTGCGGTCCCCCGACATGCCGTGCGACTGGAACTTCCACCTTTTCCCGCATCTGACGGTACCAAGACAAATCCTCAAACCGAATCGGGTCTTCATAGACTTCAATGTTATACGGAAGGAGCTCGTCAGCGAGCCGGAGTCCGGTCTCTAAGTCTCCGAATTCTGTATTCGGATCGACGCGAATCTGGAAATCGGGACCGCACGCTTCTTTCGTTAAACGTGCAGTTTCGACGATAGTCGCCTTCCGAGCCTTGAGTTTATGCACACGGAAGCCAAGGTCTGCGGCGCGTTCTGCTTCTGCTGCTGTCGCTTCCGGCGGCATCGGTGGCGACCAGTAGGCGAGTTCAACGCTATCCCGGTGTTTTTCACCGATTAACTTATGCGCAGGCACCCCCAATGCTTGTCCCGCCAAATCATAAAAAGCCGATTGGAAGGTAAATGACTCCGACGAGAGGTCAATATCCCAAAGGTTTTTGCCGACATACCTTTCAGCGATACTGTCCGCTTGATCCGTAATATCGCTGTGCAGAGAATTGCTTTCACCCAATCCCGTTAACCCTTCATCTGTGTGTACCCAGACCAAGGTTGTCGGATATTCCATGCCTGAGTGTTCTTGTATTGCTGGAAGGAAAGGGATGGAGACAGTACGATATTCAAAGCCTGTGATTTTCATGGTTGCAACTCCTTGTAAAGCCCATAATTGCGTGGACACGAAAGTGGATTATATTAAGGATACCACGAAAACGGAATCACATCACAAGTTTTTTACGGCTTTGATGAAAACTGAATGTTCCTCTGCAATGCTTCGATTCGACTGATAATGACCACAACGTATCCATTAAGTCGCCTGTGCCTCGCTATGTATGGAAATTCTTCACGGAAAGTTTGCCGCAGCTGCCCACCCCTATTTTTAGCAAGTAGGCAAGTCAGGAGTACAAGATCGTTTCCATAGATACTCTGCGTTGCAAGTGCGGCTTGTAGTGCCTTATCGTTCCGTTCAGACGGTTTAAGCAAGCCCTCGGCAACCAAACGCGCTGTCTTTATATCTATATGTGTGTCTTTATCCATCTTCGTCAACAACGCTTTCACTATATCTTTGTACTTTGCACTGCGCGCCTCTTCTGGTTGCAGGAGTACTGCGTACAATGTGCTGAGGTAAGCATATAAGGAATTATCTATCGATTCCAGCAATTTGACCTGAGTCGCCTTTGAGAGCACCCGTTTAGACAGTGTTGCGAGTTCCGTGTTATTTGGGACCGCTTGTGCTGCCGTACGAATACACCATGCAGACCGCATCACAATATACTGATTTCCGCCTGCGATAACTGTTTCGAGCATCGGATCTTCCCAAGCCTTTTGGAGTGTCGTGAGAGCATCTTCGTCAATTTTACCACCAAACGCACTCGCCAAAAGTTTCCAAGACGGTGTTTCCAAAGATTTCTCCAAAAATTCCCACGATCCAGGGGCTTTATTTCGCTCGGTTTCTGTAGTTACCTGTAATGCTTCAGGAGCCTGACCTCTATCGACACTATACTGTGCGGTTGGAGCGGAAAAGGTTTGCGGGGCACTCAGTCTTGCCATTCGTCTTTTGCTGGAACCGGCAAAGTTTGCTTTCCGAACATTGTAGAATCCTCTGAAGTCGGTACCTTCTGGCAACGGGACAGGCACAACAACCTGCCGAGGTGCTTTTGCCTCTTGATTTATGGGTTGCATGTCAGCCTCATCTACAGCGACGAAACTTGTGTATTGCGTCATCAACCTGTGGTTCAGAGCGATGTTGGTAATCTCTTCGATAACTTCCGGTAACTCAGTTAGATATAACTGTGCCGAGAGGTCTTCAATTTTCTTACGCGCCCACACTTTTGGCAAGACATCCCGATCAGGCTGCGTTTCTGGGAGTGTCACGTGTAGTTTATATTTCACAGGTTTACCCTCTGCACTACCGGAAAGTTCAATGTTTTTATTCCCACCTGTCGCATAGCGTCCAAACATGATGACGGGTCTGCCTGCCCAGAGTTCAGGAATTCGTCGCGGGTAGGTCTCATACACAGAGAGACCATTCCAATCAATCTGGATTTTGGCGAGTTGCGCGCGGTGAATGCGGTCGGCAATCTCTGCGACAAGCGGTCCTGGATCGGTGTTGAGTTCTAACACCTTTGCCATGCCACCGCCGTGTTTTGCCACGCCGTCAATCAGGTAGCGGTTTGGCGATGAACCGACACCGATAGCCCAAAATCGGATCTGATCTCCCGCCCGTTTGTCAACTTCAGCGATGATTTCCGCTTCGTTCCCGATGTAGCCATCGCTGAGCATGACGATGATGCGGACGCGTTCTGGGTCAACGGGTTCGTTGAGTACCAATTTAATCGCTTTCAGCATTTCGGTCCCACCGCCGCTCTGAACCTGTTGTGTGAAGTTAAGGGCATGTTCAATGTTTTCCTGTGTCGCTGGCACCGATTTTTTAAAGAGTTTATCTGCACGACTTGCAAAGGTGATGACTTGCAGTGCATCGTTCGGTTTGGTGAGGCGGAGAAAATGATGCATCGTCTCTTTAACTTTTTTTGTCGGCACTCCGGACATTGACCCTGAAGTGTCAACGAGGAAGACTATTTCGCGGGGTGGTGCTTCGGCAAGTTCAGCATCAAGTTTAGGTTGGATCATGAGCATAAAGTAGCCCTGCTCAGGTCCCTTGGCGTGCGCTAAAACCGCCATCTCCGGCTTTTTACCGGCAACGGCGTATTTCATCACAAAATCCTTGTTCGGTATTGAATCAGCGGGTGAAAGCACTGCAGTCGCACCCGACGCACCCGCACGTTCAACCGCTGCCGTGTGGTTGGTAATCTCGATATCCTGAATCGGTACCCCAGCGTCGAGCGATACTGAGAGACTGATGTCGTGCGCTGTCCGGTAGCCGGGTTTGAGAACGGGTGGCGTAATACGCGACGCATCCGGCACGCGGTCTGTGTCTGGGGATACCCCTGTCCCTGAAGGATCAGCACCCTCTGGGGCACCCTCCAAAGGTGCTTCTAATTCACCAACTTTCCCTTGTAATTCATCTAAAAGTTTAGGGGTTCTGGAGGTTGGGGTGCCGGGGATATAGCGGGGACCGACTACCATTGGGAAATGGAATTCGTAAGTGCCCATATCGTAATCAAGGACATCGACATAAGAGATTTTGATGTGCACCTCATCTTTCGATGGGATATTGCCAACCGATTGTGTAAAGATATTCGGACGTTCTTGTTCCAACAGACTCGCTGTTTTCCCTTGCTGAATCGCCTCTTGATAGAGGGCTTCTGCCTCGGCACGGCGTTTGATTAATCCGACGATCCGACGATCTCCGACGGTCATCGTCATGTCATCTATCGCTGCGGTATGTGGCAGCGGAAAGACGTAGACTGCTTCAATTTTCTCGTCGTACGGGTTGTGGAAGGTTTGGGTTACAGTGACGCGTGCGATGAAACCCGCGATATTCGCCTTTACATCAGTATGTTTTAATGGACATTCGACGATCTCTTCGTTTATCTCTACGCGTAATGCCCCTTGTGTGATTTCTTGTTCCATCGGAATTACAGGCTGTGACGTTTCCGTAAAAGCCGTGCCGCTGGAAATACCGATCATTATCAGGGCACTCAGTAATGCTGTTATCCAATTCGGTTGTTGCATGATATCCTCCAGAGTTCGGATGTGTAATTCGTCCGAAATCGGTGCATTTGGATGTTACTAACGTGAGTTTGAAAAAAGTTTATCCGTTAGAAAGTCACCGGTAAGTCGCTGTTTCCCGGAAGTTCACAGAGATGCACCGACGGCTTGCTCTCTAAAAACTGATACGCAATCAACGCA
>JAGFCB010000192.1 GCA_022394775.1 Candidatus Poribacteria bacterium | reverse complement strand
ATCCTACGCCAAGACAAGCGACCCAAATCTTCACACCCGATGTAGGCTGAGGTGATGGAAGATATACCCCTCGTTGGTTGATGAACACGCTTCCGAAGAATGTGAGGCTCTTTCGTACCGAGGGAAGTTGCAGGATTACAGCCGTATACCAAAACAGAATCTGTAGTAGAAGCGGAATGTTACGAAAACACTCGATATAAGTGGCTGCGACATTTCTAACAAGCCAGTTGCTTGATAGCCGCGCGATGCCGACAACAAGCCCCAAGATCGTAGCGCACGCGATTCCTATAACACTAACCCTGATGGTATTTACCACGCCCACCCAAAACGCCCTAAGATAGGTATCTGACGGTTCATAGGCGATCCCTTCAGCTATCCCAAACCCAGCTTCATCATTGAGAAAATCGAGGTTTAAGGTCAGACCGAGTCCCCGGAGTCCTCTTAACATATTGGTGTAGAGAATACCAGCTAACAGCACCACTCCAGTAAGGAAGATGACTTGGAATAGCACGCGCAGGACCCGAACATCCCGCCAGAAGGGTATTGTATTTGATGCACTTTTAGGTGAGTTATTTTCCATTTTGTTGTACAACGTAATTCTGTGAACTGAAGTGCCATCGCTAATTTAGACCAAAAATAATCGAAGTTAAGACAAGTATTGTTGTTCAAACTCCACCGGTGTCAAGTAGCCTAACGCCGAATGGGGTCGCTTCTGGTTATAGATCTGTAGAATAAAATGCTCGATTCGCTGTTTAGCTTCCATCATATCTTGGTACTCATTGAGGTGGATCTCTTCCTCCTTAAGGGTTCGGATAAGCCTTTCAGCATACCCATTCTCCCACGGTCGTCCCCGATGGGCTAACGACATCTGAATTCCATGATTGATGAGCGTAGAAATATAAGTTGTTGAAAGATACTGAACCCCTTGGTCGCTATGGTGAATCTCTGGAACACTTTGGCTTAATGCGTGTTGTAATGGTTTCAATGTGAGCGATTCTGTCAAGTCTCGACTCACCTGCCACCCTCTTATCATTCGGGTAAATACATCCATTAACACTGAAACATAGACGAATTGTCCCTTGAGTCGAACATGAGTAATATCACCGACCCACACCTGATTGCGCCGACAGATGTCAAGGTTTTCAACCCGATTGACCCATTGACCCAAACCGCGCAACGACTGAGTGGTTTGACACGCACGTTTGACAGTAACTAACAGATTTGCTTCTTTCATCAGTCGGGCGACCCGTCGAGAACCGACATCGTATCCCATACGCAACAACAATTGCGTGATGCGTCTATAACCATAGGTTGGGTAACGGGCAGAGAGTTTCTCTATCTCATCTCGGAGTCGTTGCTCAAAAGGGTCAGTTTTGGATTGATAATAGAGACTACTCCGATTGAAGCCAAGTACCTCACAAATCTGTCGAACTGAGTATTCAGCGTGCAACGCCTCAACCATTTGTTGCTTTTGAGACCGGTTTAATTGAGCCAAGTCGAGGCTTTTTTTTCGATGTCTAACGCTATGGTCAATCTGCCAACAAGTTGTTCCAGTTGAGCAATCTGCTGTTTAGAGTTATTGGAGTGCTTATCGTTGGATTCAAACAGAGTTGCTGCATTGTCAATCAGTTGATGTTTCCACTTCGATAGTTGGTCTTGGCTGATACTGTGTTTGCGACACAGTTGGGCTTGGGAACTTTGACCCGTAAGTGCTTCAATTACAACTTCTGCCTTAAATTGAGGGGTGAATCTTCTGCGTTTTGCCATCGGAATGCTCCTTTCAAGTAGATTGCCATCGTAGCACAATCTTGGTTTAGAGAGTGGCCCAAATTTCCGATGGCAGTACAGAAAGGCATCTACCAATTTTTGATCCGCAAATGTTTTCCGATGTTCCATTTCGTCTCCCATCAAGATTTT
>JAGFCB010000244.1 GCA_022394775.1 Candidatus Poribacteria bacterium | reverse complement strand
ACCAATCTACCGTTTGCGAGTTGAATCCCGTGACAGGGGCCGGTTGCATACCACGTCCACGCTTCATCTTTAGTCGTAGCGGTAATTTCTCTCGGTTCCGCCCAAGTTTCGCCGTCATCGGTGCTGGCGGTTACCCACACAGTGCGCGGTGCTTCTCCAGCGACAATTTTCCCTTCCGCACCGTCAGCGAGATTCTTGCAGAAAAGGAGCCAGATTGTGCCTGAATCGCCATCAACGACCGGCGCAGGATTACCGTCCGTATCGGTGCCTGTAGAGACAGCGATTTGCATCGGTTGCCAATTCTCACCGTTGTCAAAACTCCGTTTCAGGACAATATCGATATCGCCCGAATCACCACCGCCGCTCCGCCTCCCTTCACAGAACGCCAACAACGTTCCTTTATTGGATCGAACAAGCGCAGGGATTCGGAACGTGTGGTATCCTTCGGTCCCTGCCGTAAAAAGTGGACGCTCTGTTTTGTGCATGCTTATAGCCTCCCGTGAATAGGGACGGATGTTATAGTAAGCCCACAATTAATTATACACCTAAGAATGGCGGGGTTACAAACCCCGCCTGCAAGGGTCAGGGGGTCTGTGTTTCCGAGAGTGTTCACATATCTTCGGGCTTTACTATAACCAACAACCGTCCCGACAGTGATTATTATTTCCTTCTTTTAATCCGTGCCCATGTTGTTGTGAGTTTTCCAATCGGTTGGACAGGTGCCGGATCGTCCATTACAAATTCATCGGGATCTTTCTGATGGTCAGAGATCCGCAGTCCATCAACGACGCAATTCGTCGGGAATTTTGGATCCGGTGGAGAAGCGTTGTTAACCTCAAAAGTTTCCGCAAACACGGTAGGTCCTTCTTTGAAATTGCCTTCGCCTTCAAGTTTACCGTCTAAGTAAAGTTTCAAGCCGTCCGGTCCCCATGTCCCTGCCATGTGATGATGCTCACCCTTTGTCCAGTTGAGTGCGGCACTGTTGGCGTTGTGCCATGATCCCGCGCTTTTAATTCGCATCTGTGCAATTCCGCCGTTGTTGAACTGCAGAAATATGGCATCCGTGCCGCGCTTGTAAGTCATGAACATAAAAAGTTCACCTGTAACATCCTTGGCATCAAATCCCATCGTCACCCATAATTCAACGGTGCCTTCATCAAGATTAACGAACCGATCTTCCACTGGAAAGTGAATAACATCACCAACTTCTTTACTGACAAAACCGTTCCCAAATTTACCAGGCTCGAAGCTTCCACCAGCAACGTCGCCACCTTCTTTTTCAACTTCCGCTTTGCTCTCTAACGCAGAAAAGAAAGTCTCCTCTGCTGTAGCAACTGAGACGCAAAGCAGCATAATCGTCAATATACATAAAGTTTTCATAAAAGATTCTCCTATTTCTGTCAGGACTTACGCATTTTTCTATGATAACCTATGTTTACGCACTGCTGGCGGGGTTTAAAACCCCACCAGCAAGGGAGATGCGTAAGTCCTATCTGTTAGATTGTGGAGGTAAGCACTTTGCCTACTCCATAGACTACGAACCAACGGCAACCCGTAGGGGGTTTTTGCTGGGGTGTTTCTTCTAGGGTTACCCAGCCCCTACGAAGGTGTAATGTGGGGACTACCGCGAAGTGTAAACATATTTTCGGATTCTACTATAATATGACGAGTAAATATTGTTTTCGATTATTTTTCGTTTGGTTTTGTGCACAGCGCATATACATAGGGGGATGTCAACTGCTGGTTTGGCACGTGAAGTGCTGCTAACAAATTACCAACAACAATATCTGTCAGATTGACACATTTACAGAGCACCTCATGTCCCCATTTACCGATGACCGCCCGCCACGGCGAATAATCAACGACACTCAACTTCAACGGCCCCCCTGTGTACCCATATTCTGTAACATCAAACCCCGCTTCCTGTAAGACTGTAGCAAGCCCTATGGGTGGAATCACCTTGTGTGTCGCAAGGAGTTTAGGACTCGCGACGCGTGCAATCGGTGTATACATACCCCGCAGATTTGGTATTATTGTGAGCATTGTTCCACCCGGTTTAAGGAGACTGTCCATCTCTTGCAAAATCGCCTGCGGCGTACTGAAATGCTCGATCAATCCCATTGAATAGACAAAATCAAAAGTTGCACGGTACTCCTTGGCAAACGCAAACACATCATCACAAATGATTATCCCTTCAGCACCAGCAAGTGCGAGGTTCCGTTGTGCCAGTTGACACCCCAGTTGAGAAAAATCAACGCCATAACAGGTGCTTTCATAGTTTTGGGCGAGATAAGGAAGCCACAACGAGTCAGCGCATCCCAACTCAACCAATGTCGGATGTTCAGCATTTGCGAGTGCACGGTGGAACAGTTTGGCAAGTTGACGGTTTGTTACATAAGCCCATCGTAGGTGCCGAACCTTGTGTTGTTGCCCGTCCCAGAGTGTCGTCCAATAGGATTCGTCCGTCAAGGGTTTCGCTTGCGGATCCATCTAACGTTCCTCCGGGAGAACTGCATCATGTTCCAAAATCGGACAGAGGTCACAGAGTTGATCCGCACAATAGTTTTTGTATAGTCGGATAATTCCCTGCTCAATTTTAGCCGTCGGTTTCAGATGACGCATCTGCTGCGTCTCATTGAAAACCTGCTCACCTATCTTACGTGTAATCTTGTTTCCTTTGGATTTGTGCCCGGCACTATAGAGTCGTAGGATCGCCTCCTGCAATTTCTGACTCTCTGCTTCAACTGCCCAAATATAGGCGATAGGTAAAATCTTGTTGATAATGATGTCCACAGCCCGATCCTTACCAATCAAACCCGCTTTTTGGGTGCCGCCTGTCCCAAAGTTAGAATATGTTTCCCAGTAGCCCGTAGGTTCAAGCATTAGAAGGGCACCAAGCTCTTTTTCAATGGCTCTTAGTGCCTTGGGTGTATCAGCAGTTACGGCTTTTTCACATGTCGGTAGGAAGTACATCATTAAACTGCCTTGACAGTGATGCACCAACTGACTCATCGCAGCAATACGTCGTGTAGGGTAGTTGAGGGGTCTCGCTGTAAAACTCCAGCGTGCTTCTGTCATACGTGGCGGCAGTTCAGCGTATTCCGATGCACGCCATAACTCTTCTAATGCGACGATGCTCGGATCATCCGCCACTTCTGGAGGTAGGGTTTTTTCCCGCTGTGATGGCAAGAGTCCGGCAACCCCAAAGAGTATGGCTTGAACCTCTAACTCCGATTTCCGATCAAGGTCAGCAAAAGGGACATGCTGTGCTAACTCCCGCAACGCCTTACTGTTGCGTTCATATCCGAGTGCTTCCATGATCCCCTCATAGAGGAGCTGCTCGAAATCGAGCCGTGTCCTTAACAGGCGCATCGACTCTGTCTTTTCTAAAAACCGTTCGCGCCCAAGCGATTCAAAAACCCTTTGCAGGATTTCTATATTCAACGGCTTTCCTGTTATTCGACACAAGCCATCGGTTGTTGTATTTTTGGTATCATCATATAGATCTCCAATATCTACAGCAACCGATTTCAGTAATTCTAAGGTCGGGACGCGTTTTCCATTCTGAAGCCGTGTTCGCAAATTGAAGTCGTCGTTATAAAGGACTGCATGGACGATGACTCGATTGTACCTGGAATTGAGATGATGCTTGTGTGTGTACCACTCTGAAGATCGGACATGAATTTCGACATCACCGATATGAAGTTTACCATCAATCTCAATTTCGGCGTGCATAAAATCGGGGCCTTCATTATGATTCAAAATCCCGGGTTTCAGCACGCGAATTGTCCGTCTATCAATTGACACCATATTGGTATCGAAAAAGTGTTGCTCATTCCACCATTTCTGGACTAATGCCTCACTGATTTTATCCAAATCCGGTTTATAGGTTTCATCTATTTCTTTGAACAGTTTAGCGGCAGACTCAACTTGAGTTATATCGTTCGTGTGTGTTTTCATGTGTTCCAGTTTACTTCGCTCCGCGAATTTCGTTTAGCAATGTCTGCGTTGCAACAGCCGGTTCAGGGTGCACACAAACAGCAGAGATCACAGCGATCCCGTGTGCCCCCGCGCGAATTACGTCTCCTGCGGTTTGGACAGTGATACCGCCGATAGCAATAACCGGACATGCTGCGATGTCGCACATGCGCCGGAGTCGATCTAATCCTTTAGCCGTTTCAGCATCCGATTTTGAAGTCGTGCCGTAGATAGGTCCGAACCCAATGTAGTCAGCACCTTCGGAAATAGCTGCAAGTATTTTCTCTTCAGTTCGGGCAGATGCCCCGATGATGGTATTTGTAGAAAGTATCTGCCGCCCAATAGAAACAGGCATGTCATCTTGCCCGAAATGTACGCCTGTCGCGCCGACGGCAAGCGCGATATCTGCCCTATCGTTTACAATCAATGGCACTTTGTGCTGCTTACATACCACCTGCATACCTTGTGCCATTGCTATCAATTCGCGCGTTGTTCCATGCTTTTGGCGGAATTGCACTGTGTCAGCACCGCCTCCGATTGCCAATTCCGCCAGCTCAGCGTGTGTGAACCGGGATTGCAGTGTTATATCCGTAATGACGTGTAAAACGCCGATATTTTTCATATTGGCATTCCATCCAAAGTGTGCTAAATTATAGTCATCTGCAAGCACAACCCCCCTTATCAGAGGGGAATTGGGTCACTTGTAGATGTCAATATACTTTTCTAATTCACCATAGTATATCACATATAGGAGACACTTTGTGAATAATTTGTTGTTTCAATCTGAAGATAAGGTGCTTTTTATTGGGGATAGTATAACGGACTGCGGACGGAGAGATGCTCACGCCCCTTTGGGACACGGCTACGTCCGTAAGATAACAGAACTCATCACCGCCAAATACCCCGAACGTAACATCACTTATGTCAACATGGGCATTGGTGGCGATATTGTTGAGGGTTTGGAAAATCGATGGGATACCGATGTGATTGCGGAAAAACCGAACTGGCTTTCGGTGAAAATTGGTATTAACAATGCAAGTCGGCAGCATGGAGAAGGCGTTTCCTCGGAAGCGTATCTGCCGGTTTGGGAAGAATGCTACCGACGAATCCTGACGCGTGCGAAAACCGAATTGGACACCCCTCTTTTTCTGTTTGAAATTTTCTATATTGAAGAAGATGTTGAAGCACCGCGTCCGTTGGCTGTAGACGCTTACAACGCAAGCATACATAAACTTGCAGCAGAATTTGATGCAAGATTGATCCCAACAAATGCCGCTTTTGATAAGGCCGTCGCTGCTCGTCCGGGAGCACTCTGGACGACCCAAGACGGCGTTCATCCGAATGCGGAAGGGCATACCCTGATGGCGTTGGAATTCCTTAAGCAGGCAGAATGGTAGGTTGTCCGCGTTGTTAAGGTAGGACGCTATTCGCCTGATGTTTCAACATCTCGATTAATTCCCGCTCGCGGTGTTTGTTATACTCGGCGGCGAATTGGCGTGCATTGGTTCGGTTGCCCCAATAAAATTGCCATCCGACGCAAAAAAGCCCCGCGGAATCAACATATCGGCGGTCACGAATTGCGTCTGCGATAAGATAGATGCATACCCCGTTCAGTGCTGCCGCGAGGATGCCTTCTTTGACTTTTCCAACGTAAAGCTGCCCACTTCCAGGAACGACTGTAGAGAGCCAACCCGCCAGTTGTGGTGACTTGGAAGGTAGTGGTGTCTCGGCGAGAAGTGTGTCTGCTAATTTGTATGCGTTTTCTCCGTGGAGCGCACCGGTCTGAGAAGCATCTACTTGCCGCAACTCTGAGATCGCCTTATTCCAATCGGTCGTGTAAATATAGCACCAACCGCGTAGATAGTGTGCTGTGGTCACGACTTCTGGGTCCTGACTGGTGTGCTGGAGTTCAAAAAGGGTCGTCCGCGCCAACGAATACTTTCCTGCATCAAAATGTAGCTGCCCCAGCATCAATTGACTCCGAAAACGCAAAGGAGAATTCGGATGGACGGCTGAAAATTCGCGAAATAACGCTGCGGCATGGACGATCTGGTTCTGATAATAATATGTCCGCGCGATCTGGTAATCTGCTATATCTCTGAGTTCTGTATCCGGATGATAAAACAGCAGCCGTTTGTATGCCAGTCTTGCTGCTTGGTAATCACCTGACTCAAAAAGTTGCTCTGCATAAAGGTATTGCGGATCTACCATCTCAGTAGTGCTACCAGTTGCAAAAGTCGTGATGGAGATTAATAGACACAAGGTTGACATATTAAAACCCAGATTTCCATAACACTAATTTCACTTCATTTGTCGGTGGCGATATTGTTCCAAATAAGCCAGAATCTCGAATTTCCTGTTGGAGTTTATTGCGAAACAGTCTTTCCTGCTGTAAGTTAAAAGCCCGTGCTGTTTGGATACTCTGGTAAATGCTGTTTCCGTAGAAAAACGCCCCCAGTATCCCAACAGGCACAGCCACTTCATAACGCTCTTGATCAGCGTAATAAAGGCTCGCGCCCCCCAGAACTGCGACACTGATGAAAGCATAAAGCCCATCGACTGTCCGTCCGGTGTAAACTTGTCCACCACCGGGTACCAATACTGAAAGCGCGCCTGCAACTGTTGGAGAGCGACGCGGTAAAGTCTCAGCATTTTTTACCAACCGCGCTAATCTATCGCTCACCTCAGCAAAAGGGCTTTCGGAATAGGTTAAAGAGACATCATTCCAGACCGTGTTTGCCTCTGCCCACTCGCCCTTGTCCACATGTAGCATCCCAATTGTGAAGTGGACACGTGGTGCTAAATCACTCTTCTTATGTTCAGTGAGAAATCGTTTGAGTGATGTCAGTCCTTGCTTACTATCACCCGATAGAATATGGCATTGCGCGATATTATTTTTAGCGCGTGCGGCAAGCGTGCTTTTTGGATAAATATCAATTAGGCGTTCGTAGGCGTGAATTGCGTTTTTCAATTGACCTGCATTCTGGTAAGATGCAGCAATGCGAAAGGCTATGAAATCACTTTGGGGAGCATCAGGATGCAGGAAAAGGAGGCGTTTATATTCATGGGCGGCGTTGAGATAGTCGCCTTCTCGGAAGAGGGCATCTGCGAAAGCAGATTCCACTGCTGCTGAAGACGGCGAAACCGTACTAAAAAAGATAAAATATAGGGGACAACTGAGAAACGCGTATCGCGTTAAGATAGATAGATGGGTTTTCATTCCGTGTCAAGTTGTCTTTGTACGTGATCTTTGCTGACTGCCCAAACGTGATGACCAACATCTATGAGTTGTGGCGCGAAACGAGAATTTTCAATCTCCTTTTTGAAACCCTCACCCCCATACATGTTGAGAAGAATAAGCGCGAAAGCGATAACGACTCCACCCGAAGCAATGCCGAAACAGAGTCCTAACAACCGATTTGCCCAACCAAGGACCCCCTTTTCAAGGATACGTTGGATACGCTCAAAGAGCGAATCAATGAGAATAGAAACAACAAGTACAATGGCAACAATGCTCAGCCATTTCGTCCAAGTAGGATTCGCTATGAATTTCTGAAGGAATGCCGCGAGTTGATGCCAAAATTGGCATGCCACGAAAAATCCTGCGCCAATTACGAATACACCCCAAACACTTCGGGTGAACCCTGCGCGGCAACAACTTACGCCAGCCAATCCAACGAGGATAAGGATACCAATATCAAGTTTCGTCATTGTTGGGTGATTTTGTAGGAGAGACTCAGATTTACGTTGCGCGCTAAAGGCTTCCTATGAACGGAATCTCCTTCAGCGTTAGCCCAAACGTCTGTTCAATTGCGGTTTCTGTGGGTACACCATTACCTAATTGATGAAGCAGCTCGCGGATTTCGGGAAAACCGAATCGCTGAATCAGATATTCAACGATCGCTGTAGATTGGATATATGCCAATTTCCGGTATTTCGAGGGAAGTTGGCTAAACGGCTCATTCAATGCAGCAAACGAGAGTAACCGCTTCGTTTGTACCGCGTGTTGCAAATCAAGCCGCTCGGATTGGAACATACGGCGTGCAACGCTTTGTGCAAGTCCTTCATCAAGCCATACCGGGCAGTATCCCTTCGTTAGATGATAGACCAATAGGTGCACCCATTCATGCCGAAGCAGCGCATACAAAATGCCCAGTACCGGCTCACCGGCTGCACAGTAGAATAAACGGATATTTCCATCGTAGCAGCCGCCAGCCCATTTCGGTAACGAACGCTGCGACGCTGTGGTACCATTTGTGTTTGTAATTGAGATCGGTACACGGGAAACAGGATAATACCCTAACATTTCGCCCAGCTCAGTATAAGTTCGATAAATAAGCCGGCAGATATTCCATACTGTTTGGGAAGTCATCACCGAATGGCAAGTTAAATTAAAAAATTCGGAATTTATAACGTGTTTAGCGGATGCTGTAGTATCAAGTTGTAAACGTTCAAGGAACGCTTGGGGAGGTGGTTCACGCAGATCATCCAAACAAACCAATTCATCATAACACGTTTTCTCATCAAGAATACGTGCTTTACGTCTAAGGGCTGTCGGTGAATCAGGACATAACCGAAGTGCAATGTCTAAGCATGCCAAGGCAGTGTCCCATTCCCCAACCATCTCGTATGCTTTTGCCAGATCGGCATAGATATAGTGATGCTGTGCCGCACCTAATTTCAAGCCAGCGAGGTAGTGTTGAATAGCTTCAACATAGCATGCTTGCCCGTAACTGAGCGTTGCTTGTTGAAAATGAGACAATGCCAATGAGTTGGTATGCCTGAGTTGCACAGTTCCACAAGGAGCGGAAAGCATTAAGTATTTTCCATCAACGCACTCCTACTCCTTCTCCCCATATAACTATGAACGTTCAATATTAACAACTTTAAAACTAATTTTTCCACACTTCAGTATAGAGCCGTCTTCAACTCGGGTAGACGTTTCAACGCGTTCGTTATCGACGTAAGGCGCGTTAGAACTCCCTAAATCTGTGACGTACACGTCATCATCCTTCTGCTCGAATCGCATGTGCAAACGGGCAAGTGTCCGGATCGCATCGTAGCGTTCCAACATTTCTGGAGATGTCGTTGATTGCTCGGTCTCCCACTGCTGAAGTGCGTTCGCGTTAGGTAGAGACGCGTCTACCTGCATAATTTCGGTGGTTTCGTTGCCCATACCTTGTGGGCTATAACCGAATTCGGGTATTCCATCGCTGGAAAGTATATCGCCCCGAATTTCCGCCATGACCCGTTCTCGAGCACGTTGCTGAGTTCCCGGCGGCGGTATGACGTTCTCTCTTTCCTCAAAACGATAGTGTGAAAAATCGATCAGTTGTTTTAATGGCTGAAGTTCTGGGAAATTATTGATTTCCTTCAAAAGACGTTTCTGCTTACGGGAAAGCCTTCTATTTTTCAGCCAACAGGTATAAGCCTCCAGCATCTCCGCCTTTTTAAGGTCATCTACTGAAATCCCGGCTTTCCGCCATTTCTTCCAGAAGCGCATTAGTTAATCCTCCAAAAAATTAATAAATCCACTGAATGCCTTTGGCAACCAGAATTTTCCGCAATTCTTCCGTGCACCGAAAAATCCAAATTTTCACAGTGCCTTCTTTTCGGTTAAGAATGCGTGCAATCTCTGCAATACTGTATCCCTCTAAATGCCGTAACATCCACGCAATCCGATGGTTGGGTTTCGTGACTTGTTCAAGGGCACTTTCGAGGATCTGTTGTGCTTCAGCAGCTTCCAACTCTTGTTCAGGATCCGCGGACGGGTCCTCGTACTCACTCAATGGCTGCTCATCGTCATCAGGTGAACCGCCGAGTGGGTGTTCTCGAATCCTGTTACGTTTTCGTATTGCATCAATGATGGTGTTTCGAGCCACCATATTTAACCATGCCTGAAAACTACCTTTTTCTGCGTTCCATTTGTTTTTGCTTAGCTTTTGCCAAACTTTAACGAACACATCCGAGGCAACCTCTTCAGTATCTTGGTAGTTTCCAAGCATTCGATAGGCTTTACTATAAACCCATCCATAATGCTTGTCGAACAATTGCCTAAACGCGGCATCGTTGCCTGCTTTCGCTTCAGTCGCGAGATAGGTGTCTTCGACAGCAGATAGGTCATTTGGTGTTTGGCGCGCCATTATAATCTGCTCCTTCGCCTATTAAAAAATCTTTATTTAGCAGGCTACACATGTTAACGTTAACCAAATCAATTGTGTTTCAAAAAAGTGAAAAACGGCACGCCATGAAAACTAATGCGCCACCAACATTATCTTATTTATATTAGTGTAACAAATTTTAGTAAAATATGTCAAGAAAAAATAATTCTTGTAGAATTTTGTGGGGTCTTCTATCGCTAAGAGACACTGGCAAGGACAATCCGCTCTTTCTCCGCATAGTCCTTGATCAATTCATACGTGCAGTAGGCAGGTTCGGCATCAATGAGGGTCCGAATGGCATCAGCTTGTGCGTCACCGATTTCGAGAATGAGTTTCCCGTTTGGTGTGAGGTATTCAGGTGCCTCAACAATTAATCGACGGATCACAGCGAGACCGTCGTCACCAGCGAACAAGGCGATCTCTGGTTCATAATCGCGAATATCCGGACTCAGGGTATCCCATTCTGTCTTTTTGATATAGGGAGGATTGCAGACTATCCAATCAAATCGGATTTCTCCGCCAGGATCCATCGCCTTTATCGGTTCAAACAGGTCACCGGCCAGAAATCTGATTTGTGCTGCAGGCGCGTGTGTTTCGGCGTTCTTTTGAGCGACTGCGAGCGCAGATTCAGAGATGTCCGTTGCAATAATATCCCATTCGGGTTGATGCACCGCAAGGCTCGTAGCGATAACACCACTCCCGGTACCGAGTTCTAATAAACGTTGGGAATCACCTGTTTCCGTTGTGAGAATCGTTTCAACGAGTTGTTCCGTCTCAGGTCTCGGAATGAGGACCCGTTCATCCACGTAAAAGTCTACGGACATGAACTCTTTACGATTTGTTAAGTAGCTAACAGGGGTATGCTCAATACGCTTCTTTATCAGTTCTCGGAAGGGCGTGAGGTGTTCTTGAAAGACAGGCATTTCGAAGTGGAGGTAGAGTTGCAGGCGGCTTTTTTCGAGTAAATGTCCGAGCAAAACCTCTGCGTCTAACCTCGGATTCGGAATACCGTGCTGTTCAAAATACCGCGCTGTCCAATTAAGTAAATCTACCACACGCCACATTTTGTTAGACATAGTCAGTGTTCCTTAGGTGGCGCGTGTTAATCCTCTTTCAACTTTTCCGCTTGGTCTGCAGTTGTTAGCTGATGAATAAAAGCTTCTAAATCACCATCTAAAACGGCATCAAGTTGATAGGAACTAAACTGGATACGGTGATCGGTTACACGGGATTGCGGGAAGTTGTAAGTACGAATTTTCTCGCTTCTATCGCCACTTCCGACCATGGAGCGTCGGGTTTCGGCTCTCTCACTGTTAAGTTCAGCCTGTTTTTGCTCATGAAGACGTGCCCGGAGAATTTTCATCGCCTTAGATCGGTTCTTATGCTGAGATTTTTCGTCTTGGCAAGTTACAACTAATCCTGTTGGGATGTGCGTAATCCGGATAGCAGAGTCCGTTGTGTTAACACTCTGTCCACCGGGACCGGAGGAACGGTAGGTATCAATTCGCAGTTCGGTTGCTTCATCGATTGCTAAATCCAGTTCCTCTGCTTCGGGGAGGACAGCCACTGTAGCGGCAGAGGTGTGGATGCGTCCGCTGGTTTCCGTTGTCGGAATTCGCTGGACGCGATGTATACCGCCTTCGTATTTCAGGTAGCTATATGCGCTCGTCCCCTCGATTGAGAAAACGACCTCTTTAAAACCTTTTAACCCCGTTGCGTTGCCACTGAGGAGTTCAACTTTCCAGCTTTGCCGTTCAGCATAGCGGGTGTACATCCGAAACAGCTCAGCTGCGAAGAGACTGGCTTCTTCACCACCCGTACCCGCCCGAATTTCGATGATGACGTTCTTTTCATCGTTCGGATCTTTCGGAATGAGAAGCATCTTAAGTTCTTCGGTTAATGCCTCTTTTTTCGTAGTAAGGCTGTCCAATTCCTCTTGCGCCAATTCAACCATCTCCGTATCTGTTTCTGATTCTACAAGGAGTCGTGTATCTTCAAGCGCAGCTTCTAATTGCTGGTACTCCTGATACGCAGAAACGATCGGGGAGAGTTCCGCATGGGTTTTGGATAGCTCCATTAACCGTTGCTGATTTGAAATTTGTGCCGGATCTCCAAGCGCGTTTTCAACCTCAGCATGTTTAGTTTCAATATCCCTGAGTTTTTCAAACATTTTCGACACCGCTTGCAAGACAAAACTTGCTGTTAGCTGTTTTAAAATAAAAATAAAAAGTTACCGCTATTTTCGACTGTAAGAACCCCTTATGCCTATCCCTTTTTTATTATCGTTAGGCTATTAAGGCACAGGCATCTTCTTTGGAATTCTGATTGATTCAGGCTGACAAACCGAATAACGCGTCTTACTCTTCTTCTTTTTCTTCGGTCAACCCGTAACGTCGGCGGAAACTTTCAACACGCCCGGCAGTGTCAATAAACCGCGCTTGTTGTCCAGTGTAGAATGGATGACATTTTCCACAAATATCTACGCGCATTTGCGGTTGGATCGCGAGCGTGTTGTGGGTTTCACCACAAATGCATGTAATCACACATTCTACCATTTCAGGATGTATTTCAGGTTTCATAATGTCCTTCCTTAAATTTGAGATTTCTGTATTACGCATCTGCTATTTGGTTAAAATTGCAGCATGCTTCTCAAGCGTACCGAGGTAGGCGTATAGAGATTCACACTTACCGCTTCGGACGTGAGTTGTTCGGTTTCGCGGATGTGGTCGTGTAGTTTGCATTGTCTACCATTCGTTCGAGGAATTCGGCGTTTGTAGCATTTTTGCCGAATTGCTCAATGAGCATTTCAAGCGATTCCGCGTTGTCCATCTGGCTTGTAAATTTCCGTAGCACCCAGACTTTGTTAAGGACCTCAGGTGCCAACAAAAGTTCTTCACGACGTGTTTTTGACTTTTCGATATTAATCGGCGGATAGATGCGGAGATCTAATAAGGCGCGCTCCATGTGGATTTCCATATTGGCGGTGCCTTTAAATTCTTCATAGATGTATTCATCTTGACGGCTTTCCGTATCAACGAGTACGGATGCAATGACCGTCAAACTCCCGCCTTCTTCAAATTTCCGGGCTGCGCCGCAGAACTGACGTGGCTTTACGAATGCCAGCGCATCCAAACCACCACTCAATGTTTTTCCACTATGAGGGGTCATCACGTTATGCGCACGTGCCAATCGGGTCATGCTGTCTAATAGCACAACGACATCTTTCCCGTATTCAGCCCACCGTTTCGCCTTCTCAATCGCCATCTCTGCCACTTGAACATGCCTTTCCGGGTGTTCATCAAAGGTGGAGCTAATGACTTCACCTTTCACAGAACGTGCGACATCCGTAACTTCCTCAGGACGCTCATCAATCAGGAGAAAGATGAGAATAACCTCTGGATGGTTCGCTTCAATACCGGCGGCAATATTTTTCAACAATGTCGTTTTTCCACTGTAAGGCGGAGCGACAATTAATCCGCGTTGCCCCTTCCCGATGGGTGCTATTAAATCCATCATGCGGGTACCACACTCGGCCCCACTATGTTCCAACTTTAATTGTTCATACGGGTGGATAGGGGTGAGGTTCTTGAAAAGGATTTTCTGTTTGACAGTTTCCGGTGATTCACCGTTAACCTTCTCAATCTGGAGCATTGCGAAGTAACGTTCTGCCTTGTTCTCAGTCTTTTTAGGTGGGCGAATCACACCTTCAACGACATGCCCGGTCTGTAAATCAAAGCGTCGAATTTGCGATGAAGATACGTAAATATCCTCGTTGCTCTGCAAATAGTTGGAACGCGATGAACGCAGGAAGCCGTAGTGTTGATCCCGGTCATTGAGGATCTCCAAGACACCGCCACCGTAAAATTGGGTATCCCCTTCAGATTTAGCCTCTATAATTTCGTTAATCAATTCCTCTTTCCGAGACCCGGTGTATTCATCCACTCCGAGCGTCAGCGCAAGGTCTTTGAGTTCCGAGAACTCCATTTCTTGGAGCTTGCCAATGTCCAAGCTCTCCATAGTTTATAGTACTCCTCATTGTGCCCGGTTCCAAGATAATCGTTCCACCGTGGTTTTCCTCCAACGATTCAACGAATTCTGTGTTCCCACTTAAATAGATAGATTCAGAAAAAGCAGGATACATAGAAGTGATTAAAATAGAATCAAGGCTGATCTTATAGAATAATTGACTATAGTTGGTTTCTATCGCTTTCGGTGCGTAGTTAGAAACCACGTCTACCGAATTTTCCAACAATACCCTTTTTAATAAAGTGGCACGGGGAAACTAAGGCACAAAGACCGGGTTTTCCTACAAAACCAGTTAAACTGGTATGATACTCCGACCCAATGCATGAAACTTCTGAAGATGCGCTTGTAAGCGACGCACTACGCCGTTGAGATACGCAACAAGGCAAAATGCGAGGTATAAAGGGGTATCAGTGGAGTAGGTGCAATGTTGCCCGCGGGAATGTTTCTTGTATGGTTGTGTTGTAATGCCTGCCGAAAGATGGTTTCAATCTAAAGGTCCAGCTTCCTTGTTTCCACATTATTAGGGAACATATCGAAGCTAAGGCCGCACACATTACCTGACAACTGGTGACTCGTTTTCCTCAAAGCACGCTTTTTTCAGGAAGTGACACGATTTCATTAGGAAATCTGCGCATTTTACCTTTAAAGCCGCCTTGCGCAAGGAAACTAAGAACTTTACTTATTAATTATACACAATTGATTATAAATGTCAAGTTTTTTTTCAAAAAAACTTGATATAGTGCGATTTCAACTCGCACTCTTCCAAAACCGGTGTTGTAAGTGCGACGAAAAGCCGCACTTTGCTAACTTATTTTTCCGTCTCATCTTCCGATGCCTCTCCACCTTTCAACGCTTTAAGGCTCCGTTGGACGTTCCGGTTGTACTGATTCTCCGCGAGAAAACCTTCCCAGAGGGCTATCGCATCGTCGTCATAACCTTGTGAGACATAGTAGTCTCCGAGTGCTATCACTGGAATGTCGGAGTGTTGGTTTTTCTCAATTGACGCTTTGAATTGCGCAACAGCGGTTTCTGTATCGCCGCTGAGAAGTGCCAATTCGCCTCTACCGTAAGGGATAAGCGCGTGCTCTGGATATTCCGCCGCTAATTCGTCTATGATCTTCTGTGCGTCTTCGGGTTTATCGCGCTGATAGGTCGCACGTGCAGCGAGAATGGTTGCATAGACGGTTTGATTGCGGAGTTCTCGTTTTTCTGCATCCCCCTCTGCCTTATTGAGCAACCGTTTCGCCGTTCGAGCGGCGGCTTTATATCTGGCACTGGCTTGCATGTAATTCTCATATTTATAGGTGAGGTCCCCGAGTGTTTTGGCACCGATGTAGGTATCACCTTTCTGATCAACCAAGTCTTGGAAGATTACAGCGGCTTTCCGGTCCTTTAACCGATAGTGGAGAACTTCAGCGAGGCTTTGCAATGCATCCGTATTCTGCGTGTTCGCGGCGACGGCACGTTCAAGTGCTTCTCGTTCTTTCTCGGGTTCGCCGAGCTTTTTGTGTGCCAGTGAAATTAGCCAGTAAACCTCCGAATCTTTGCTTCGGCTCATGCCAATGACAGAATTGTAGGTTTCTATCGCTTGCTCATAGGATTCGGAAGTGTAGTGATTTCGACCGGTATTGATAACAGCCTCAACAACTTCACCATCTCGACTCGCGGCTTTTCTGAGTATCTCTTTCGCACGTTGATGCATCCCGACTTTTCGGTAGCAAATTGAAAGTTTGAGATAGGTGTAGGGATCAATTTTTATTTTTTCAGCTTCCGCACGTGCGATCGCATCAAAGTATAACGCGCCTGCATCTCGGTAACTTTCATCGCCGTAGAAAAAGTTGGCAATCATAAGTTCAGCATCGTGGTAACTTCCCTGATCATCACCAGCGATCCCGCCCTGTCCACCGAAATTCCGCATAACGTCTGCCGCACTAATCCCGAATCCAGAATCCGGGATTGTAGTGTCTACCTTACCCATTGCCGGGCTTCTTTCAACGCCGCGCGGTCGGTCGCGTTCACGCCGAGCCTCAAACTGTGCCAATGCTCTGCCTTGCTGTGTTGCCAGTGGATCATCGGGTTCTGGGATAGTAGCGTTGAAATCTCTGAGTTCTTGCTTCGCTTTTTCGACCGATTCTTGCGCGCCTTCAACCTTCCCATATCTTTTAACGAGCATTTGGTTCGTGCGTTTCGCTTCCTCTTCGTCCTTGAGATATTGGCGTTGGATTCGCGCCTTATTCTCAAGTGCCACTGCCGCTCGTTTGCTGCGTGGATTGCGGTTGGCGAAATTATCGAAAGCCTCCGCGGCCTGCTCAAAGCTTTTCGATTCCTCGTAACTTTTCGCTAACATCAGATGCGCATTGTGGCTCAGTTCGAGCTGCGGGTATTTATTGACGATTGCGTCGAATTGCGTTATTGCAGATCCAAAATCTTTTTCCCTAAAATAGTGCATACCGAGTTCGTAGTATGCTCCAGCGGCTTTATCGCTTTCAGGCGCAGCCGCGATGACCGCTTCGTAAGCCTTGATACCTTCTGCCGGTCGGTTCATCTGTTTAATAGACAGTTCAGCTATAGCGAGTTGTGCTTGAAGTGCGTCCGGTGTACCGGGTTGAGTATCTACAATGTTTTGGTAAGCCTCAACCGCACCGTAGTAATCTTTGTTTTCTGCCAGTTTTTCCGCGTTGCTTAAGGCACCTCCGGATAAACATCCGATTTGCGATGCAGCTACCAATAGAATAGCGATAAGAGCGCAATATTTCGCACTTTTAAAGGCAAGTTTTTGCCAACGATAATAAGTTCCATCTGTGGGTTGTCGAAAAAATTTCACGGTTTTTCTCCTTTTTAGCATATTGGCTCTGTTGAAGAACCGCTATGGGAATAGGCACCCATTTATGGTAGATTTTAGAATTACTTATACACTTTTAATGCAAAGTCAACCCCTAAATCCCCTTATCAGGGGGACTTTGAAGACTTTGAAAAGGACAGGATTATTGATAACTCTCACTGCGAGGCAAACTTATTTCTATAATTCACCATAAATACGAATTTTCTCTTTCGTCTCTAAACATTCGTTAGAATGGTTTATTTTCGACATCAGGGTCTAAATCTTTCGCTTTCTGAAAATCATTGTTTGCTGCTTCGCGTTGTCCGAACGCCTGCTTCGCTAATCCACGATCATAGTAGTAGCGTGCCTCATCCGGTTTCATCGAGATAATCTCATTGAAATCTTCAATCGCCTCACGATACGCGCCAAGCGCAGCCTTTGCAGTAGCACGGGTATGATAATCGCTGGCACTCGGATGATCCAGTCTTAAACGAATCGCTTCATCGCTGTCTGCCACCGCTGCTTCAAAAAGCCTTCTGGCTTCCTCTGTATTCCCTTGCTCGAGATCAAATTGTCCGAGGAGATATTTTATCCATCCTCTGCTGTTATAGACTGAGGCATATTCAGGGTCCAGTTTGATAGCCTCCGTATAATCCTCCACAGCCGCTTGATAGTCTGCTTGGGCTTCCGCGATATTACCTTGATCTGCTTTAGATTTTCCGAGGTAGTATTTCGCATAACCGCGATCGAAGTAAGCGATCTCATTTTTAGGATTCAGCTGGATAACTTTATCGTAATCTTTTATTCCCTCTTCGTAGTCACCAAGATCACGTTTCGTGCTTCCACGGTTGCTATAATAACCGGCAAACTTCGCGTCTAATGTGATAGCTTCTGTATAGTCGTCAATCGCTGCTTGGAAGTATTTACTGGCGCTGACGTTATCACCTTCATCTGTTTTCGACCTACCAAGATCGGATTTCGCAATGCCGCGTCCATTGTAAGCCTTATCGCTTTTAGGGTCAAGTTGGATGGCTTTGTTATAGTCTTCAATCGCACCTTCGTAGTCACGGAGATAGCGTTTCGCGTCTGCACGGTGGTCATAAATACAAAAAAAAGAACCGAGTTCAGGATTTAGGTCGATGACTTTATCAAAGTCCTCAATCGCCCCGGTATAGTCCTTTAATGCAGCAAGTTTCGTATTTGCGCGCAAAAAATAAATTTCTGCTGAATCTGGTGCGAGTTTTAAAGCAATATCGTAATCAGCAAGTGCCGCTTCATCCTGTTCTAAGGCAAGTTTCGCTGTTGCTCTACAGATATAAGACCCAACAAGGTTAGGATCAAGTTTGAGAGCACTATCACAGTCAGTGAGCGCTTCTTCAAAGTGTTCTAACGATAAATTTGCCGCCGCGCGGTTGTTATACGCTATTGCGTAATCAGGATTAAGTTCGAGGGCGGCATTACAGTCGTCAATAGCATCTTCTGCTTCCCCTAAGAAAGATTTTGCCGCCGCTCGATTGATATATGCCACCACAAAATCAGGGTTAAGTTTGAGGGCATTATCACAGTCAGCGACCGCTTCTTTGTGATGTCCCAACGATAAATTTACCGTTCCCCGATTGAGATAGGCATCCGCCAAATTTGGGTTAAGTTCAAGTGCAGCATCAAAGCACGCAATTGATTCTTGATGTTTCCCTTGTTCAAATTCTGTTTGTCCGTCTCTGATTTCTGTATAGGCACGTACCTGTGGGCGTCTTTGCCATTCCGTGAATGGCTCCATTTCTACCACATTTGCAAGCAGGTCAACTAAAGTCATTGCCGGAATTGCGTAACTGGAATTTCTCCATCCGCCACTCCCGAGTGCCGAAACCGCCATTCCACTTGCAACAGCAACGCCTACGACCTTCCCCAAATCGTTCAGGATGGCACTTCCACTGTTTCCTGGATCGAATTCCTCTTTAATTTCGAGACGTTTGCCACTCTTTTGAATACCGGATATGGTAACTTGTGTGGCTTCGCCTGCCTTCGCGCGAGGGTGACCGACAGCGCAAACAGTTTCACCGACCTGTACCCTATTGCTGTCTTCAAGCGAAAGCGGTATCCCCTCACCTGTGACCTTGAAAATGACGAGGTCATTTTCAGCATCAAACGCTACAATACCTTCAACTGGGAATTTAGCCTTCGTGCTGACGATTTCTGCGAAAACCGATGGCGCGCCTGTAACACAATGAATATTGGTCGCAATTAGATTTGGTGCGACAAAAAACCCACTGGCCCGTGGCCAGACAAGAGGTTCCCCGGTTTCTTCATCTGTTTTTTCCCAGACCAAACGGACGACAGAATCGGTTAGCACCTTTTCTGCAATCTGCTGTAATTTCTCCACCATAGTAGCGTCTCAGGTTTTAGTAACACGATTTGGACGCGCTTTCATCAATCAGTGCTAAGACCTCTTGCCGGGTATACCCCTCTTTTTCGATGAGTTCGTCGCAATCCACTCTATTTTTCGCGTCGGGACCTCTGCCTGCTTCAAGAACTGAATTTGTCAGCCAACTGGTGCGGACTCCGTTGATGCCAGAGGTATAGTTCGCTTCGTACTCGCCTTTGGCTAAACCGACGAGCTGATCGACTTTGTTGCGCGGGTATCCTTCCGGGCGCGGGTAAGCAAGCGGTTCAGCCTCGCCGCCCTTCGGTGTATAACGGATCCCGCCTTTGATTTCAATGGTGCCTTCGTCACCCTCAAGAATGACCCATTCCTCAAACCCGACACGTGTGTTGCCGAGGATCGTGATTGTCCCTTCAGCACCGTTATCTAAGGTTACATCGGAGTAAGAATTGATTTCGACGAATTTTGGAACGAGGTTCCCATCATCGTCCTCAAATTTCATATCGGTTGTCCCGTAGACTGCAGCTGGCAAGGCATTGGTCATCCACAGGAATATGTCTTGAAGGTGGCTACCAGAGTCATTGGGTTGCCCACCGCCGGAGAAACGTGGATCTCCGCGCCATCCACCTGCGCCCCATCGCTGTGCCATGTAGACCTCAAATTTTTGAAGGTTTCCGATACGTCCTTCAGCGATTGCGCGCCTCCCTGCCATATAGGTATCTTCGTAATGCCGTTGATACCCACCGACGAGATGTAACCCGCTGCCCATCGCAATTTTGGTTATTGAGATCGCATCGCCGACAATGTTCGCCATCGGTTTTTCAACGATAACGTGACAACCGGCACGGAGGGCATATTTCACGTGAATATCGTGCAAGGAGTGTGGTGAGAAAACGCCAACGATATCCAAATCTTCGTGATTGAGCATCTCGATGAATTCATAGTCGCCGAGGTAGCGATTAAAACTGTTCGCTTTATAGCCTTCAACGCGTTCTTGGAAGGCATTCTCTAAAGCGTCTAAACTGCCTTCGTGTGTATCTGCTGCGGCGACAACCTCAGCATCGGGACGGGTTGCAAAACCGAGTGTGTTCCCACGTCCTGCACCCCCTGGTCCAATCACACCGACTCTTAAAATATCATTTTTACTGGTTGCCATGATTCTAACATCTCCGAAGTAGGTCAAAAGAAATTATGGACATTGTCATGTCGGATTCGTAAATTCATATACCGGTAATGTAACAGTTCGAGTGGGTTGCCCTTCCACACGACTTGTTGTAAGCGATCAACGGTTTTTGGAGAGAAATATTGTTCTCCTGTTTCAACATTGACTCGGGCAGGCACATTCTCAATTAAGAAAAATAAGAAAAATTTCCCATCCATCTCAAGGGTGTACGTAACCTTCTGTTCAATTAGAATTTCATTTCGGATTGTTTCGTTAGGCATTTTGTCCTTAATAAAGCAGAAAAAGTTTACCACAAATTTTAAGGAAATGTTATCGAAAATCCCTAAATTGACACCTATGGTGTTTTACTTGGGTGTCTCCGCCAGGTTGATTAGAATCGTCTGTTAGAGGTTAAGCGGTTTTCCTTTCGCTAAGGCATTGATACTGCAAAAGCATAAGTTGTGATGCTTCTAATGTTTCTAAAGCATATGTTTGCCCTTTGACATCGACAAACTCAACTTCAAATACGCCCGATTCGTATGCTTCAACAATAGTGCCAACCTGTCCGCGGTATAAGTTGAGCATTGGCATATCTTCCAAAAGCGCGACAGTATCAAGTAGTTTCATCACGTCCTTCCTTAGTAGAAACATAACAGGTTACGAATCTCGGAAAATTTTCGTCGTTCCTTACAATCCAGATACTTCTAACTTTGGCAGTTCGCTCTGAATAGCTCATTTCAAAGTCAACAACGTATTTTTGCCCGTAGGCATTACGCTTCATTGGAACAGCTACATTCCTTTGAACTGCATCTAACAGAGCAGATTTCAAAATTTCAGCATCCTTTATACCTAAATTCAGAGCGGATTTAAAGACTCTTGCCTTGTGTTTACCAGGGTGATGCTCGGGGTTTAGGCAATAACCTGTTAACTTATCAATGGGTATGATAGCCCGCTCAGCGAGAAAAAACTTTTGCCTAAAATATTTTCATATCACTTCAGCATTGCCCTAAATACTGAAATGAATCAATTTTTGATATATAAATTCTAACATAGAATCTCGCTGCTGTCAAACTTTATTGCACTACTAAGGCGGGGTCATTTAGTTCTCAGGAAATCTTGAATTTCGCGCCTCTTTTCGCGGATTCAGTGCGGTTAGGAAACCACACCATGGGTGTCAATTTAGGGATTTGGACAATGTCTTCGGAAAAGAAATATAAACATACCACCCTTACAGGGCTGAATCATTTTTTAGATGTATTTCTATAAACATACTGAAGAAATATGCAGAAATACGCAGAAACACCGGTTTTGCTTGGGCGTTTCTTCTAAGCAAAACCCTATCAAACACCTCAAGCAAATAAACGCTATGCGACTGAAAAGGTTTTTGAAGGTTTCCGCGTCGTATCCGAGCGATATGCTTAACGACTAAAAACGCGGAAGAGTTTTTTGATCGGATCGTAGAACTCGTCAACCACGCGCTCTTTGAGCGGGATGATGGCGTTATCCGTAATTGTGATATGCTCTGGACATACCTTCGTGCAACACTTGGTAATATTACAGTACCCGATACCGTCTGAGTCTTTCAGTTCCTCTAACCGGTTTTCGGTGTCGATCGGGTGCATTTCCAGAGATGCAGCATAGACGAAGAATCGCGGACCGATAAATTCGTCGTGGAGATCGTGTTCGCGAAGGACATGACAGACATCTTGGCAGAGGAAGCACTCGATGCATTTCCGAAACTCTTGGACGTGGTCGATGTCTTCCTGCTCCATCCGCCATGTACCGTCTTCAGCATCGGGTGGACGCGGTGTAAAAGGTTTCATCTTCTCTTTAACTTTGAAGTTCCACGACACGTCTGTAACGAGGTCTTTGATGAGCGGGAACGCGCGCATGGGTTCAACTGTAACGGGTTCATCGAGCGGTAGGTCGTTGAGGCGCGTCATGCACATCAATTTCGGTTGCCCATTAACTTCGGCGGAACAGGAACCGCATTTGCCTGCCTTGCAGTTCCATCGAACAGCCATGTCATTCGCCTGTTCAGCTTGGATACGGTGAACGGCATCTAAAACCACCATACCTTCAGAGACCTCAGTGTCGTAATCGACAAATTCGGCTCCTTCTGCGTTGCCACGCCAGATTCTAAAAGTTGCTTTCGCCATATTTTTAACTTTCCTTGCGGTTCGGTCAAGCCAGTTTGATAAATAAAGTGATTCTCCGTAGACCCGTCCTCCACTACGTTTCGGACTACATACTTGACGGATCACGAGTCCTTAACTTTCCTTGCGGTTCGTTGAGGCGGGTTTAAGGCTTCACGTGCTCTTCCGTATATATAGAAGAAACACCCAAGCAAAAACCCCTCCATTCCATTACGGGCTACGGCTTTTAATTTTCCTCAAGATGGCAGCCTGCAACAACAGCGCAGGCGGATATGAGCAGAACCCTTTGATAAACAAAACACCTGATTTAACGCCTTGCGAAAAATTAAAATGCTATCCTATTTCGTCTATGATTTCTTGCAGGTCAGAACGGAGTTCATCAATCGGCTCTCGACGGATTCCCATCGTGCCATCGTCCGCCTTTCTGACAATAGTATTGTATTTGCCTGCACCCGGTTCCTCTTTCTCAGGATGATCGTCTCGTGAATGCGCACCGATGCTTGCTTTACGCTCTAATGCCGCGAGCGCGATCGCTTCGGAGACCGTCAGTAGACAGTCGAGGTCTAACGCGGTATGCCATCCAGCATTGTATTCGCGGTTGCCAACGGCATGAACGTCCTCCGCTTTTTCTCGCAGGTTTTGGATCTCCGCTAAGGCTTGCGTGAGACTTTCTTGGCTTCGGGCAATTCCGACGAGCTCCTGCATCTTATCTTGGAGTTGTGCCTGAATGTCATAGGGTCCCAATTGTTCACCATTGCCGTTGTTCGGCGGGTTCTCAAACGGTTTGAGTGTATGCTCAGCGATTGTATCAAGTTCTGCTTCGTCAAGCGGTACTGCCTCGTTTTCTTCTGCAAACTGCGCAGCATATTCACCAGCACGCTTACCAAAGACGAGCAGATCGGATAGCGAATTACCACCAAGCCTGTTCGCACCGTGTAGCCCCGCAGCGCATTCGCCTGCAGCGAAGAGTCCCGGAACTGCTGTCATCTGTGAGTCAGCATCGACGCGGATGCCGCCCATGATGTAGTGCGTTGTGGGGCCGACCTCCATCGGTTCTTGTGTGATGTCGATGTCGGCGAGTTCTTTGAATTGATGGTACATGCTCGGCAGCTTCCTACGGATATGCTCAGACGCGTTCGGAAGTTTTTCCTTAATCCATGCTATATCCAAGAAAACGCCACCGTGCGGGCTGCCCCTGCCTTCTTGTACTTCTCGGACGATGCAGCGTGCAACGTGATCGCGTGTGAGGAGTTCCGGTGGACGGCGTGCCTCTCGGTCGCCTTGCGTATACAGCCATCCCTCTTCGGGATTATCCGCTGTCTGATCCACATAGAGTTCGGGGATGTCGTCAAACATGAAACGGTTGCCTTCGCTGTTTGTGAGGATACCGCCTTCACCACGCACCCCCTCTGTAACCAAAATCCCGCGAACACTGGGGGGCCATACCATCCCTGTGGGATGGAATTGGACAAACTCCATGTCAATGAGTTCCGCCCCAGCGTGGTATGCAAGCGAGTGTCCATCACCGGTATATTCCCAACTATTACTCGTAATTTTATACGCCTTTCCAACACCGCCAGTCGCTAAGACAACAGCTTTCGCGGAAAAGATTTTAAAGCGTCCTTTTTCACGTTCATAACCGAAGGCACCCGATACCCTGTCCCCCGTTTTCAGGAGTGAGACGACCGTATTCTCCATGTGTACTTCAATGCCTTGGTGTATACCATGGTCCTGTAGCGCACGGATCATTTCCAATCCCGTCCGGTCACCGACGTGTGCGAGGCGCGGGTATTGGTGTCCACCGAAGTTCCGCTGAAGGATACCGCCTTCTTGTGTCCGGTCAAAAAGTGCACCCCACGCTTCCAGTTCGCGGACGCGGTCTGGTGATTCCTGCGCGTGGAGTTCAGCCATTCGTGCGTTGGAGAGATACTGTCCGCCGCGCATTGTGTCAGCGAAATGGACGCGCCAACTGTCTCTTTCATCGACATTTGCTAAAGCAGCGGCGACTCCACCTTCTGCCATAACGGTATGTGCTTTGCCGAGTAGGGATTTGCAGACAAGTCCTACCTTGAGATCGCCTACAGCGGCTTCAATGGCAGCACGAAGTCCAGCACCACCGGCTCCGATTATTAATACATCATATTCGTGAGTTTCGTAAGATGCCACGCTAAAATTTCCTCTCTTCTCTACTAAAATGTAATCCAGTCTTGACCCACCGCCGGTGCTATAAAACGGACGTATACATCGGAAAAACCGACCCAACAGAGGCTCATCCATGCCCAGAGCATGTGCCGCTCGTTTAAGCAGCTGACACAGTTGTACGCCTGCCGACGAACTGGTGCTTTGGAGAGCAGATCGACTGCCCCGCCGACTAAGTGCCGTAAAGAATGACACCCGAACGTATACCCCCCTAAAAGGATAACATTGCCCGCCAAAACGATAGTGCCTACGCCGATACCGAAGGTCGTCCCACCGTTACCATCATCAAACCAGAGTGCTTTCCATGTATCGTAAGCGAGAATCCCCACAATAATGATTGCAACATAAAGAAAATATCTGTGGATATTCTGTATAATCAATGGAAACGAGTGTTCACCCCTGTAGTTATTACGGGGTTCTGACACTGTGCAAGAGGGCGGATCTGCCCAAAACGCTTTGTAATACGCGCCGCGGTAGTAGTAACAGGTAAAACGGAATCCAAGCGGTGCCCATAAAATCAGGACAGCCGGTGTAATAAAACTATTTTTCAACCAGTCTGGCTGCATGCCGAACCAACTGTGGGCAACACTATGTGTATCGGTACCAAAAAGGAGCGGTGAATAAAAAGGCGACAAGTAGGGACCGTGGATGAAATGATTCCCTTCAAAAACCCGGAAAGTTGCATAAACAATGAAAGCACCCAACCCAAGAAATACGGCTAAGGGTTGCAACCACCATGTATCTCGGCGTTGGGTTTGAAAAGCACGGTTTTCTGTTAAAGTGAGTTCGGGGTGTTGGGTCATAAACAACTTTTCCTTATTATCTTAAAAATGAGAATTAGAAGTAGGTCTGAAGATCTTGATATTGAAATAGTTGAGGTATACTGTAATATTTTTGCATGATTTTATTGAGACATAGAAATCTCGGTGTGAGTGGTTCAATCTTTTTTATCAGATTCGGTCCGGGGTGGTGGTGGCGGTGCATATTTCCAACCGAGGGCTTTGTTCTTTGCCGTTTCTGCCACTAAATAATCATAGAGTTCCTGCATAGAGTTGAATTTAGCAGCAAATGCTTCTTTCATCCGATAGCACTCTTCTAAGATCGGATCCGTGCGTGTATCCAGTTTTTCTTTCACTTGAATTTCCTCAATGTAGGCTCTTTGGTTTAGTCATATTATTATTGTATCATACAATCAAGTTTTTGTCAAATTACGGAACTGTTCGGTCAGTATCAACGCAGCCGCCACAGCAGCACCGTGCAACCAGCACTTCCGCTGGCAAGTATACGCCCATCGGAACTAAACGCTACACTCCTAACGCTGGATGCATGTCCAATGAGTGTTGTGATGTGTATACCAGTATTTGCGTCCCATAGGTGGACGGTGCCATCATCATTTCCACTGGCAAGTATACGCCCATCGGGACTGAACATCACGCTGAAAATATTTTGTGTGTTACCAATAAGCGTGTGCTTCTGGGCACCGGTATTTGCGTTCCAGAGGCGGATGGTCCCATCTCCACCTCCAGTAGCAATAGTATCCCCATCGGGACTAAACGCTACACTCCGGACCGTACCTGTATGTCCAGTGAGCGTTTTTTGGTGCGTGCCCATTTTCGTATCCCAAAGCCGGATAGTGTCATCACCACTCGCCGTAGCAATAGTATCCCCATCGGGACTGAATGCTACACTCTCGACACCCCACGTATGACCGCTGAGTGTGCTTTTGTGTTTTCCGGTGTGTGCGTCCCAGAGTCGGGCAGTATGATCGTAACTCCCGGTAACAATCGTTTGTCCGTCGGGGCTGAACGCTACGCTGACGACCCGAGATGTGTGCCCTTTAAGTGTTGCTTTGTGTTTTTCTGTCCGTGCGTCCCAGAGTTTGACGATATTCCTATGATCCCCACTGGTAGCGATCGTATTCCCATCAGGACTGAACGCTACGCTCCAGGCACCCCAGATATCCTCAGTAGAGGTGCTTTTATGTTTCCCGGTGTGTGCGTCCCAGAGTCGGAGGGTGTCAAGGTAATGCCCAGTAGCAATGGTATTACCATCGGGACTGAACGCCACACTCCGAACTTCATCGGTATATCCTGTGATCGTTTTCGTGTGTTTTCCGGTGTATGCATCCCAAAATCGGAGGGTGCCGTCTCCACTCCCACTCACGAGTGTGTTTCCATCGGGACTGAACGCCACACTGTCAATATACCGCGTATGTCCAGTAAGCGCATTTTTGTGTTTTCCGGTATCTGCATCCCAGAGTCGGGTGGTGTTGTCGCTACCTCCACTTACAAAGGTCCGACCATCAGGACTGAATACAATGCTATTGACCGAAAACGTATTGTGCTCTGTAAGTGTTTTTTTGTGTGCACCTATGATCGCATCCCAAAGTCGGATGGTGCCGTCTCCACTCCCACTCACGAGTGTTTTTCCATCCGGGCTGAACGCCACACTATTGACCTCACGTGAATGACCCGTAAGCGTCTTCTTCTGTTCACCAGTATTCGCATCCCAAAGTTGAATAGTACCGTCACTACCTCCAGTGGCGATTGTATTGCCATCCAGACTGAACGCCACGCTCCAGATCTCATTCATATCCCCAGAAAACGTTATCTTGCGTTCGCCAGTATCTGCGTCCCAGAGTCCGATGGTGCTGTCACCACTTGCGCTCGCGATTGTATCTCCGTCTGGACTGAACGCTATGCTGAAAATCCCCTCTGTGTGTCCTATGAGTGCTGTTTTATGCACACCTGTGACCCTATCCCATAAGTGAATATCGCCTTTACCACTCCCAATCGCAAAAGTACGTCCATCGGGACTCAGTGCCATGCAGGAAATTCCATCTGCCCCCTCAGTGAACAGGGCGGCCTCTTGAAGGGTCCTTGCATCGTAGAGCCAAATACCGATATTACTTGCCACGGCAAGAAATGTGCCGTCCGAAGCGTATTGTATTCCTCGTATTTCACCTTTCCCGATTCGCGCGATGGCACCGTCAGGGAGTTCCCATTGTGGATAGTCTTGGGCAAAAGTGTCGGGCGAAGATAGAAGCGAAATAAGGGTAAGTGTCAGACAAGTGTAGAATAACTTAATGCTCATGACGAAGGTTCTCCTTCGGAAACCTATTAGCATCATAATCTTTCCACACAAGTGTGTGTCAGCAACCTTTTTGTAGGAGCGAGTGTTTTTGCTTGGGGGTTTCTTGTCGCTCGCGATCCGTTCCTTTTCACACACGCGTATGCGTCAGCGGTTCCCAACCGAGCAGTCGTTTCGCTTTTGAGAGGTTAATCTCCTTCTGTTCGTGGTCGCCCGCGATGAAGAAAGCGTCAAAACCTTCGTGTTCAATCGAGATGGCAGCAAGATAAGCAGTCGCTAAGTCTTCCTCATCTGTCCACCAGATATGCACTGACGCATCCTTCGGTTGGTTGTACCGCTCAAGCCACTGTTCGCGTGTAGAGGGACCCGTAATCCGCAAGGCAATAAGCGACATACCGTGTTCCCGCGAGAAGTATTCACAGACCTGTTCGCCGAAGCCTTTGGTTAACCCATAAACACCCGGATTATCGCGCGGCACGACATCTTCGTACGGAAAATTGTTGCGCGTCCGCTCATGCACGGTGAAGGTGCTTGTGTAGACAGCGTGTTGGATGCCAGCCTCCTTCGCAGCGTGTAGCACAATATGCAGCCCCTTTGCGTTCACCTCGTAGTTCGCAACAATGTCGCTGAAATCCGCGACAGAGGACCGATCGCTCGTCGGTTGCAGCATCACCATATAAACAAACGTATCCATTCCTTTCAACGCTTCTTGAACGACATCAGAGTCAGTAACGGAACCTTGGATATAGTCTATAGATGTGTCTTTGGGTGGGTTGACATCAAGCACTCGGAAATTATGATGGCTTTTCATGTAAGGGAGCGTCATGGTTCCAACGTGTCCGGAACCACCTATCAGTAAAACGTTCATATTTTTAACCATGGGCCTTTCTGCTCGCCTGCCCTCCGTTGTCGGCAGGCGGTTTATAGCAATCTTTATGTTTTCTTCTCTCGTGCTATTCTTTGTGAGCATAAGCACGATGCTGGATCCGCAGATCAAAATCGTCGTTTGGATCCCATGTCGGCATGTCTGGTGGTACTTCGTAAACGAACTGCTCGGTGTCTGATGAATAGGGGTTGGTGCGGCGTTCATGAAGTGCGCGTTGATACATTTTGCACCGCTGCGTCAGGAATTCGTTCTGCCACCATTTATATCGCTCGTTCCATCGGGGTGTCCGTTGATCGAAATAAATAACCCGACGGAGTGTGTCGCTCGTGTTGATTTTACTGCCGTGCAAGACTTTGGTATGATGGAGCAGAATATCACCTGGTTCTACCTCTGCTGGTACCGCGTCTTCACGTTCAAAGTTAACTTCGCCGCGGTCAATAACCTCCTGTGCCTCTTCAATCCCCCAGAGATGGCTTTTTGGGATAACCCAGACACACCCATTATCAACGGTCGAATCATCAAGATATATGTCAACATTGAAGATCGGGTGATTTTCTTTAATCGCATTCCCATCTCGGTGCCACCTGACAGAAGACCCGTGTCTCGGCAATTTGAAAACAAGGGATTCATAGCAGGGTATAAAATCGGGACCAATAATCCGGTGCAACAAATCACCTATAAACGGATGCCCCAGTAGCTTCAGAGAAAATTTATTCGGGTGGGAGTGGAGATAGGTGAGGTAGTAAGGGATCTTTTCAGGTCCACGGTTGCACCATTCATCTGCCGGTCCACCTGCCAAAATCTCGTCAATCAGTCGTTGACTTTCGCTTTGAGTAACAGCGAGTTCATCTGGCTGGATGACCCCTTTCAGAATGAGATAGCCGTTATCGTTGAAGAATTGGATTTCGTTATCAGTAATTTTTTTCATTTTTTTCCCTATGAACCTCCTTGGCATTATTTTTAGTTATCGACAATTGCGGCGTGCCATGCCGAAACAAATTCTTGGACAGATGGGTATCGCATCTGTTTGTTCGTGCTTGTTGCTTTTTTCGCGACGTGCCACGTAGCATCGTTTCCCTTCCAATCATTTCGGGCATCGCTGTTGTTAGCAAGCAATACGAACGCTGTACGCGCTAACATGAAGACGTTTGTTCTTTCGTCGATGCGTTCGCCTTCTGAAATTCCTCCGGTGCCATAAAGCGAGACGATCCATACAACCGTCCTCGATCGTTTATGAAAGGTCCCGGATGGTAGTGGTCGAAGTCGTACAGATGTATCCGCTTTTTCTGAAAGTCATAGATGATACAACCATCATAAAAATCTTCAGCGATGAAGCCCTTTTTTGCGATGAGGATGTGGACATCATAAATAACGTTAAGTGCATCAATAATTTCAGCTGCTGGTAACGCACAAAACCTGTCGCGTGGATGGACTTCATCTGCCCTGAGTTCCCTTTCAGGACGCAGCCCCTCACCGTCTACCCAGTCATAGACCAGTGTAAATCCATCGGGTGTGGTGAAAGCGTTGTGCAATTGCGGGAGTGCCTCATGTTGGACAGCGGCATGAAAACGAACGGCTTGCTTGAGCCACACGACGCTTTGTGAGATGTTACTGTGTTTGACAAACCAACGTTGGTCGTCTACTACTGCCTGAAATGATTGACATCCGGAATCGTGTTCCGGGAACGGGTACGTGGTTTCAGTGATATGATTCAGGTATGTTTCGATGTCTGTATCAATTTCCGTAACATCCAGAAGTGGGTGTCGGGTGGACATTTCATTTATCCTCATTGGACGCAACAAAACTATTGCCTAACAGCGTCGCGTCGGTTTTGTGGATTGAGATAATAGCATACATCAAAATGAGAAAAAAGTCACGCTTTTGTTTCTAACTTACCTAAGCGTGCTTTATAACCTATTAGTCCTCT
>JAGFCB010000161.1 GCA_022394775.1 Candidatus Poribacteria bacterium | reverse complement strand
TGTTAAGGCGTTGCTTGAAGAGGAAGGCGATCGGATTGGGAAGCTGCTCTCAGGTCCGAAAACGGCGAAACAGGTCCGCGCAATTTTCAGTGGACATTCTTATGCGGAAGATGATGAAGCATAAGCATATTTTTGCATCGTAAGCAAAATTTATGGTAACATTTATCGTATCTCTGAGATGGCAGGTTTTGGAAAAATTGTTTGCAAGAGATATTAAAATGTCTTATAATTTATGAAGCAAATAATTTTCATAAAAAATCGTTTTCCAAATTTCTATACTGCGTTACATGCATAAATTTGCTACTAAATCCCTATCGTATATCTTATGTTGTTGGGTCTGCGAACGGTACACTATGGACCTAAATTTGCAGGGTGCTCAATATTGAGATACAATCCAAACCAACCGGAAAATCTGAATCCAAATAGGACGAAAATGCCAAACGTCTTTGAAGCCCTGAACGAACGGGGTTTTATTAAACAGACTACAAATGCTGAACAGGTCGCGAGCCTGTTAATTCAAGAGCAGGTTACTTACTATGTCGGTTTTGATCCGACAGCCTCAAGTCTGCATGTCGGAAGTCTTGTTCCCATAATGGCGATGGCACACCTGCAGCGTGCGGGACATCAACCGATCGCGATTATCGGCGGTGGGACGACAATGATTGGCGACCCGACCGACAAGACCGAGATGCGCCCTATGTTGTCGGAAGAACAAATTTCAGCCAACGCTAAGAGTATCCTTACGCAACTCCAACGTTACTTAAATCTTAATAACGGAATAGCAGATAGCGAATCCTCGCAGACTGGAACGGAAGCAGGTAGGTTTCTCAACAATGCTGACTGGCTGCTTTCGGTGAACTACATTGAGTTTTTACGCGATATTGGCAAACACTTTCGCGTGAATGAGATGATTAAAGCAGAGGGTTATCGGCAACGGCTTGATCGTGAACTTGGTCTCTCATTTCTTGAGTTTAATTATCAATTGCTCCAAGCTTATGACTACTTGTGTCTCTTTCAGAAATATGGGTGTCGTCTCCAACTCGGCGGAGATGATCAGTGGGGCAATATTCTTGCCGGTGTTGAGCTTGTTCGGCGCGTTGAAGGCGAACGGGTCCACGCGGTCACTTTTCCATTGCTTACGGTGGCGAGTGGCGCGAAGATGGGAAAAACCGCAGGCGGCGCAGTTTGGCTTGATGCTGAACGGACATCGCCGTATGAATTTTATCAGTATTGGATCAACGTAGACGACCGCGATGTCTCACGGTTCTTAGCGTATTTCACCTTCCTGCCAATGGATGAAGTCCGACGACTTGGCAGTCTGGAAGATGAAGCAATCCGGGAGGCAAAAGAAGTACTCGCGTACGAAACCACGCGACTTGCTCACGGAAAAACAGAGGCAGACAAAGCGCAAGCGGCATCGCTCGCGGCATTTGGTGGTGGCAACCTTGATGGTGCCGCGATGCCGACTTCACCTATTACAACGGAACGACTTGACAGCGGTATTCCAATCATGGCGTTATTTCATGAAGTCGGGTTGGCAAATTCGCGTAGCGAAGCACGACGACTCATTCAACAAGGCGGTGCCTACATCAATGAAAAGCAGTGCCGCGAGATAGATATGGTTATTGGTGCCGATCTACTTGAGAATAATGAATTGTTACTCCGTGCTGGCAAAAAGCGTTATCATCGAATTATTCTTGAAGAAAAGCAATTATAATCAGAGGGATTTTTATAGGCGCGCTTAGCAGCGCAGATCATCATAATATAGTTTTCACAGGTGTGCTTCCTCAGTGACACCGCTAATTATAAGGGGTATGAGTATGACAGTTGATAATCCAAACGGGGTTGATGAAGGGGCAACCTCTCCAAAACATTCTAATGGAGATGATCGGGCAGGTCTCGTTTTCACGCGCTATTTTACCGAGTCCGGCGTTCATCCATTCGATTTGTTGGAGTGGGAACGTCGTGATGCCGTCATCTATAATGAAAAAGGTGATGTCATCTTTAAACAGGAGCAGGTTGAAGTACCGGCAAACTGGACGCAACTCGCTACGGATATTGCCGCATCAAAATATTTTCGTAAAGCGGGTGTTCCCGGTTCTGAATCAGAAGACAGTGCGCGTCAGTTAGTTACCCGCGTAGCACGTACGCTCCGTCGCGCAGGCGAAGAGTTCGGGGGCTACTTTGCCACGCCTGAAGACGCGCAAGCATTTGAAATGGAATTGACGCATATCCTTGTTACACAACGGGGTGCTTTTAACTCGCCTGTCTGGTTCAACTGCGGCTTGTGGCATGAATATAATATTGATGGTGGCGGCGGGAACTACTATTGGGACCGAGACGGAGAAGAAGTCAAGGTTACGACCAACGCATATCAACACCCGCAAAATTCCGCCTGTTTCATTCAAAGCGTTGACGATTCTCTGGACTCTATGTTGGAGCTCCAGAGATCTGAAGTACGTCTCTTTAAATACGGGAGCGGTACAGGCTCTAATTTTAGTCAAGTTCGCGCGAAAGGTGAACTGCTCTCTGGTGGTGGTGAGAGTTCTGGGGTTCTCTCGTTCCTTGAAGGTTTTGATCGGTGGGCAGGAAGTATCAAATCTGGAGGGACGACACGACGCGCAGCCAAAATGGTCATCCTTGATATGGACCACCCAGAAATCGCTGACTATATTGACTGGAAACTCAGGGAAGAGAATAAAGCAAAGGCTCTTATCGCTGCTGGGTATCCTGCTGATTTCAACGGTGAAGCCTACAGCACTGTCAGTGGACAGAACAGCAACAACTCTGTCCGGATTCCAGATGAATTCATGGATGCATACCTCCAAGGGGATTCTTGGAAGACTACTTTTCGGACAAGTGGTGAAGTTGCCGACGAGTATGATGCCAGAACGTTAATGGAGAAGATTGCCTACGCCGCTTGGGCATGTGCGGATCCGGGTGTGCAATTTGATAGCACGATTCAGAAATGGCATACCTGTAAAAACACAGGAAGGATTAATGCCAGCAACCCGTGCAGTGAATACCTGTTCTTAGATGATTCTGCCTGCAACCTCGCCAGTATTAACCTTGCGAAATTCTTGACAGACGATAATACCTTTGATGTTGAAGGTTTTCGTGCGACTGTCCGTGTCTTCGCGACTGCAATGGAAATCATTGTAGACCTCTCTTCATACCCGACCGAAAATATAGCGCAACGTTCTCATGAATATCGTCCGCTCGGACTCGGTTATGCTAACTTGGGCGCGCTTTTGATGCGTTTAGGCATTCCTTACGACAGCGAACAAGCCTTCGCTTACGCAGGTGCTATTACTGCTATCCTGAGTGGTCGAGGATATCAGACGAGTGCGGAGATTGCCAAAAGCGTCGGAGCTTTCGCTGGATACGCGGAGAATAGCGATTCGATGTTGGGCGTTATGCGGTTGCACCGCGATGCTGCTTACAATATTGATCCAGACGCATGTCCATCTAATCTATTAGCCGCAGCAAAAGCGGATTGGGATCTTTGCGTTGAGAAAGGTGAGCAGTGGGGCTACCGGAATTCACAAATCAGCGTCATCGCGCCGACGGGAACTATCTCCTTCCTGATGGATTGCGATACGACAGGGATCGAGCCAGAGTTTGCCTTGGTTAAGTTCAAGAAATTAGCGGGCGGTGGCTACATGAAGATCGTCAACCAGAGCGTCCGAGATGCCCTGTACAACTTAGATTATACGCTCCAGCAAACTGAGGCGATTGTTACCTACATAGTCGGAACAGGCACTTTTGAAGGCACACCGCATATCAATCCGGATACATTGAAACGGAAGGGTTTCACACCTGAAGATATCGATCGCGTTGCGGAGATGCTACCGAGTGCGTTTGACCTGAATCTCGCTTTTGCACCCGGTTTTCTCGGCGAAGCGTGTCTTGAGCGGTTAGGCATCACGGAAGAAGAAGCAGCGGATCCGAGCTTTGAGCTTCTTTCTGCAATTGGATTCAGCGAAGATGAAATTAGTATTGCTGAAGAGGTTATCTGTGGTACAGGCACAGTAGAGGGGGCACCGCATCTCTCACCGACACACTATGCCGTTTTCGATTGTGCTGTTCAGTGTGGTAAGCACGGAACGCGTTATATAAATCACATGGGACCGTTGAAAATGATGGCGGCTGTGCAACCCTTTATTTCCGGTGCGATTTCCAAGACTGTCAATGTCCCGCACGATGCAACGGTAGATGACATCAAAACTTTATACGTGGAAGCGTGGAGGCGTGGTGTCAAATGTCTGGCTGTTTATCGGGATGGTAGCAAAGGCAGCCAACCCCTGTCAACTCGGAGCCAACAGGATGCGGAAAGTGAAACCCAAGAGGCTATTCCTGATGCGCTTGGTGAACGTCCTATCAGAAAGCGTCTTTCAGACACGCGTACTTCTCTTACGCACAAATTTAGCGTTGGCGGTCATGAAGGTTATATTCATGTCGGCTTCTATGATGACGGTAGTCCTGGAGAAGTTTTCCTCCGTATGAGCAAAGAAGGAACGGCGGTCTCTGGTCTGATGGATTCTGTGGCGGTTCTCACTTCTATCGCATTGCAGTACGGTGTCCCCTTAGAGTCGCTTGTGAATAAATTTAGCCATGTTCGATTTGAACCTTCGGGTTTCACATCTAACCCTGACATTCCGATGGCGAAGTCGATTATAGATTACGTTTTCCGATGGCTCGGCATACGGTTTCTCTCCCAAGAACCGCACGGCGGTGCCGATATGCAGGCTTTTGATGCAGAGATGGTGCCACCAGAGGAACTCCATCCGTATGGACATGGAAGTAATGGTGAGACCGACGACTCTTGGATGGCTCATGAAAAGCAGGTTGTGCTACAGCATGCGGATGCTCCGCCGTGTCTTGAGTGTGGCGCACTTATGGTGAGAAGTGGTGTCTGCTATCGCTGCGCAAATTGTGGCGCGACGAGTGGATGTTCCTAAAGGTTGTATGTGCCAGAGTCATTCAAAAGCAGAAGGGAATAGCTTTGAATGGCTCTGGTTTTTTATTTTTTCAAGCCACCGTGAAAATGGACTCGGTGGCTTTTTCATTTTCTGTCAACTTTCCTACAACATCCACTGTATTGCAGATATGTAGAAAGCGGTTTTTCCTTGTTTTGTAGTCTATATTTCAAATTGATTTTGCTATGACTTCGTGCTACACTTGTTACATTACATCTTAAAGGAGGAGCGAACTAATGAAGCAAGTCTATACCGCTGTTATCCAACAAGACGAAGGTTGGTGGATCGGCTGGATACAAGAAATTCCGGGCGTAAATGGCCAAGAACGGACCAAGGACGAATTACTTGAATCACTACGGATTACGCTTCTCGAAATGATAGAATACAATCGTAAAGAGGCTATCAAGGCTGCGAAATTTGACCATGAGGAAATCATTATCCAGATATGAAACGGAGAGCGTTAGTTAGGCATCTCAGAAAGCACGGTTGTTATTTCATTCGCGAGGGAGGCCGGCACTCACAGTGGGGTAAGTCGCATTTAGGTGGACAAATTTCAACTGCTGTGCCTCGCCATAATGAGATTGGCAAGTGGCTTGTTGAAAAAATCTGTAAAGATTTAAAAATCCCACCTCCGTAGTCAAATGGCAGACTACGCCGAATTGAAGGCAAAAGTTTAGCCTCTAAAGCAGATGAATAGGCAAAAACCGCGGCTGAGGCACATCAAAGAGTTGTTAAACAGTTGCTTGCAAAGTTACAGGAGAGCGAACGCACTGTGATGACCTTGTATTACTTTGGAGAGATGACGTGTGAAGAAATTAGTAAGTTCTTGGTGGTATCTGCGAATACGATTTTTTACAAAATGTGTTCTTCTTTTATCGAAACACTCTCCGATTTCGTTGCCTTTAAGGTGTTAGTTCAGTTATAATAGAAAGGCTTGAGTTGAGTAGATGGTCGCGTCCTGATTGTAGTTTTACTTTCGGGATGAGGAAAGTCCGGACTCCGTAGGGCAGGATGCTGGGTAACCCCCAGGAGCGGCGACGCTATGGAAAGTGCAACAGAAAGTAGACTACAACAATTTTAACTATGGGCCCTCTTGCTCATTTTTTGACGTTGTCAAAAAATGGGTTGTGTTAAAATCAAGTGATATGTTCCGCAGATAGTGGGACTATTGATTTTAAAACAGATCGCCTTCGGACAACGGACGAAGGCGAAGAAGTTAGCACATGGTTAAAAGAATGTTGTACAGGTGAAACGGTGTGGTAAAAGCGCACCAGTCCATAAGGTGACTTATGGAGCTATGTAAACCCCGTCTGGAGCAAGGTAAATCGAGGACATGTAGAGGTTGCCCGCCTCGTTCTCAGGTAACCGCTTGAGGTGGATGGTAACATCCATCCCAGATGAATGATCATCGCATACAGAATCCGGCTTATTCTCAACTCAAGTTTTTTGACACTAAGCGAACAAATTTTAGGAGCGAGTTGTGCTCGCGATATTTTACTTCCTACTCCAAATTTCCCCACTTTCATGATAGAATTTTTCCTAAATCTTGTATTTTATGCAACCTTTCTGTTATCAATTCCTATCTTAACGTTTTGAGAGACAACATATTTTAGGGGATGTTGCATGAAAAATGATGACCTGCAATTGATCGAACGGACGTTGGCAGGTGACGAGTCTGCGTTCAGCACACTTGTGCGGAAATACCAAAAACCGGTCCACGCGTTCGTACACCGGAAAATCGGTGATTTCCACATTGCTGAAGAAATCACGCAAGATATATTCCTCAGAGTTTACGAAAAACTGCCGACGCTGAAAGACCCGAATACGTTTGCCGGATGGCTTTATGTGATTGCGGCTCGTCAGTGTTTCGCGTGGTTTGAAAAGAAGCGGATTCCGATGGAATCGTTAGATGCAATGTCACCAGCGGAATTAGAAGAATTGGCTTATACGCGATACCGTACTGAACAACAAAAAGAATTCGTGAGTGAACGGCAACGCGAAATCGTTGAACGCCTCCTGCAAAAGTTACCGGAGGGTGAACGGAGCGTTGTAACGCTTCATTATCTCGATAGTATGACATGCGAAGACGTTAGCAAGTTTTTGGGTGTATCGCCGAACACCGTCAAGAGTCGGCTCCACCGCGCCCGGAAGCGGTTGAAGAGGGAGGCACCTACAATTCGCGAGATTTCGGGTGGTTCCAAAGGAGATTTTATTATGTCTGATAAAGTGAAAGATATTCGTCGCAACTTCGATGCATTCATGGAAAAGGTAAAATCTGATCCCGCATCAAGAGCGGATATTCTTAAGGAGGCATCCAACGAGATTGAAGATGCACTTAAGGGTGAAACCACACCTGAGTTGGTGCATCTCGCTGTTGATGAGATATACCCGTATATGGGCAAACTCGGAATGGAAAAACGGATACCTCTACTCCGTAACTATATGAATGACGCGCCAGATGATACGGAGCGTTATTGGTCGCATAAGTCGTTAGTCGAAAGCCTCGCATTTGCTGGAAGAAACCGAGAAGCTATTGAAGAGCAGACGCGTCTTTACCGTTGGGCATGTGAACAGTCAGAAAAATATGTGTTAAGAACTATTTCTAATCTGAACGCTGCCGGATGTTGGAAAGCGGAAGGTCGTATTGATGACTGGATTCAACTTTATAATCAGGCATCTGAACGCTTAGAAAACCCTGAAGTGAGTCAGGACAGTCGTTGCGATTTTCTCCGAACCGGAGCAGTGATGTTACAAAGAAACGACCGATTAGATGCGGCACTTCTCGAAATAGAAAAATTAGAACGTGCCAATGGTAAACCCGGTTGGAAGTCTTATTTTAAATTCTGGTTGGCTGTGAGAGAGGTTCGACTGCTGTTGTATAGCAAACAGGAAGATTGGGATCGTTTTGATCAAGTCTATACCGAAACGAACACATTTATTGAAGGGGAGTTGGAAAAACTGGATGCAGGTTTTCCTGTAAATCTTTACGAGCTTTATTGCGCTGCTCACAACGTTGGTTGTTGTCTGGTGTGGTCTGAGAAGTATAACGCAGCGAAACGTCCCCTACAAGTCGCTATTGATTTGGGAAATTACACCGAATCTAGTCACTTTCAGCTTGCTGTGAGCATCTGGGCATCTGAGAAGGACCGCGAGAAGACTTTACACCATTTGAAAATCGCTCAGGATGCTTATGTGGTTCGGGGCTATAATTATATGGATAGTTACTACCCGTCTTTCCTTGAGTCCCCCGGATTTTCGGATGTAAAGGATGATCCAGAGTTTTTGAAGGTTCTCGGACAGAAGTAGGATAACGTGAGTTCCGTATGCATCAACTTGGTAATTTAATCAAGCACGAACTGATTGACAATCTCACGAGTGGGCGTTATATTCTAACAAGCATTGTATGTATCGTCTTATGTGTAATTTCTATCGTTTTAATGTCGCATGATTACCAACACCGAGAAAAAGCGTCGAATGTGGCGCGTGGCATCTCCAGACCTCCACAACCACTGAGTCTGATAGCGAAGGGAACAAATGAAGTCCGCCCGGTCATCCCTAATTTTCATCCGAGATATAACGTTATCGGACAGGTTTTCATGCGTTTTGGTGAAGAACGGCACATCTTTGAACTCTTTGAGACGCCCGACTTTGTCTATATCGTCAGTATAGTCTTGTCAGTCCTAACGATTTTTCTCTCGTACGATAGCATTTGTGGTGAAAAAGAGACGCATACCCTTTCGTTGGTGCTGAGCAATTCTCTTCGGCGATCAACGTTTCTGTTAGGCAAATGGATCGGAGGCTATATCAGTCTGCTTTTGAGTTTCTCGCCAGCAGTGCTGCTTATGTTCATCTATATGTATATCTTCTCTGGCGTTTCACTTTCCAGTGAACATTTTCTGCGACTCGGTGGCATCATCTGCTTTACTTTAATCTATCTCTCCGTGTTCTTTACACTCGGTTTGCTCGTTTCCACGATCGTTCATCGCGAGGCAACTTCTCTCGTTTTGTGTCTATTCATCTGGATGATATGGACGTTATGGATACCGAGGCTCGCGCTTTTAACGACGCGGACAATTGCACCCGCCCCGTCTGAAGGTGAACATAGACAAATGAAAGAACAGGCTGTTACCGAACACGACATCACCGAGGAAGAACGGGAAATATTGTGGTCAATGGACGATGCCTACATTTCCAAAATTGACCGCCAAATTGCGTTAGGAAAAAACCTCTCCCGGCTTTCACCATTAGCATCTTATATCCACGGTTCAACGACACTGGCACAGACAGGGATACCAGATTATCAAGACTATCGGCGGCGACTTTTCGCATGGCTTAAACGGAACGTGAGACAAGAGGGGCAATGGGACATGTTTGTTCATCGTCCCCAGGCACTGGAACGTAGTTTCTCTGGGGTTTGGATAGATTTACAACTGCTCCTCTTGTGGAACATCTTGTTGTTCATGGGAGCAAACTTAGCGTTTCATCGTTATGATGTAAGATGACAACAGAATTGAGGAAAATATGTTCTGGGCACTCATCAAGAAAGAGATACATGACCATATCCTCAGTGCACGTTTTGCAGTTTCAATGATTCTGGCACTGATTTTTCTCATCGGATCAACAGCAATGTTAGTGATGGATGGGACGTGGGCGGGTCGTCAACTCTATACAGGATACAAACTCAAAGATCATCTGTATACCAATAAGTATAGTTGGTACTGGATGAACCGAGACCTTCCAGCATTGCGGGTTTTGGCAACAGGATTGGATGAGGAACTCTCCCTGAACGCTAATAGTGAAGCAGGAATGGGTCCTCAATTTGAGAACAATCGGCAATTCGTTAACAACCCAAATCGGTATCTCTTCTCTCAGTTGGATTTTGTTTTTTTCTTTAACATCGTCGGAAGTCTGTTAGCATTTGTATTTACTTATGACACGATTTCAGGAGAGTATGGACGCGGGACCTTACGGTTGGTGTTGGTTAATTCTATCTCACGTCCTTTGCTTTTGGCTGCGAAGTTCGTCGGTAGTTATCTGAGTTTAATTGTTTCTCTACTGCCAGCACTCATCGGTGTGATTTTGCTTTTATACCTAATGCCGAATGTGAATTTTCGTCCCTCTGATTGGGCGGCAACCTGTTTTCTTTTTTTATTGGCTTTGCTTTACATATCCGTTTTTTGCGCGCTTGGGCTTTTTGGATCGTGTTTAACGAAACATCCGAAAACGACGCTAACTGTCTTGATGGTGTTATGGGTCGTCATGGTTTTAGTGATTCCTAACTTTAGTCCATTCTTAGCCGCTTATTTGCGACCGACCCCCACAGTATATGAAGTCCATGAGAATATGCGAAGACTATCAGGAGACCTTCGGCAACAGAACCGGGAAGAGGTTGCGAAATTCATACAGGAACATGGCGGTGATCCAGAAGCCTTGAGTGATGCGGAGAAACAAGCTGTAGGCAAAATCCGCGCGAAATCGGCGCGGAAACAGATGAACCTAAGCGTAGGTAAGGCAGCAGAAATCCGGCAAGATTTCATCAACGCCGTTGAGGCACAAGCTGATATGAACCTGGCCATCTCTCTAATTTCACCCTCAGCAGCTTTTGTCTATTTAGCGACTGATATAGCGAATACCGGCATTCTCAGCGAATGGGATTTCCGTCGTGCTGTTATTCGATATCGTCACCAATACGCCGAACATGTCAATAGTTACATTGAAGAAACGGGAGATTATGAAATTCTGCAACGCATATTGAAAGCGGATCCACCAGATTTTGTCCCACCTAAGTTTTTTCTTTCTGATGTAATATCAACGCATTTTGATTTGCTGGTAGTCCTTTTGCTTTATAGCGTTGTGTTTTTCTTTGCGGGGCAAGTCGTTTTTATTCGGGCACCATTGACATGATATTTGGTGTGATAGACCCGCGAATGAATTTGGGACTTCTGCAATGTTTGGGCAGAAGTTTATAACATTTAGGACTTACGAAGAAACAGCAATTTCGGTGTTTTTAAGAAACACCGCCTAAATCCCCAATTCCTAAGACGAAAATCCACCGCCACCGGGTGTCTCTATTCGGATAACATCGCCTTCGTCTGTAGAGATGGAGACCTTGCCGGGTAATGGATGTTCTTTGTCGTTAGAGACAAGCACGTTACGTCCCGATTGCCCCGCCTCTCCCCCTTGCAAGCCGTAAGGACCTTTGGTTCTGCGTTCTGAAAGGATGGTGACTTCCGCGTCTGTCAATAGCCGCAGTGCCCGGATAACACCCGCACCGCCTCGGTATTTCCCTGTCCCGCCTGTTCCGCGTCTGACTCCATAAGCCACTACTTGCATCGGATAATTCGTCTCAATTGCCTCTATGGGTGTATTCATTGTGTTGGTCATGTGCGTGTGGATGGCATCAATACCATCTCGGTCTGGACGTGCCCCCATCCCGCCCGCTATTGTTTCGTAGTAGGTAAATTCCTTGCCGCGTGCGGTGTCATAACCGCCTATTGTGAGGTTATTCATCGTCCCGGAACTCGCAGCGGGAATCTGATCAGGACAGGCTTGCGCTAAGGCACCGAGTAGGACATCAACGATTCGCTGTGATGTTTCGACATTTCCGCCTGCAACCGCTGCGGGAAATTTAGCGTTTACAACGGTTCCTTCAGGGGCAATAACTCGGATCGGATCCAGACACCCAGCATTGGCAGGAACGTCCGCCCCCGCGAGGCATCGGAAGGTGTAAAAGACTGCGGAAAGCGTAATGGCGTATATTGCATTGACAGATCCGCGTGCCTGCGGTGCTGTGCCTGTAAAATCAATGACCGCTGTATCGTTTTCGATCTCAATCGCAACCCGTATTTCAATCGGTTCATCGCTAATACCGTCGTTGTCAAGAACATCGGCGTATACGTACCGCCCGTCGGGAATTTCCTGCAGGCGTGCCCGGACCATTCGACTTGCATACTCGCAGAGTTCCTGCATATATGCCGTGATTTCTGTCGTGCCATATTTGGTGACTATCTCCTGCAATCGACGTTCACCGACGCGATTTGCTGCGAGCTGCGCTTCCATATCACCACGGCGTTCTTCTGGAGTTCGGACGTTTGAGAGGATTAATTCCCACAGGTCGGTGTCGAGTTCACCGCTTCGGACAAGTTTGACCGGTGGGATACGAATGCCTTCCTGAATTACGCTTGTTGCGATTGGCATTGAGCCAGGAGTCATTCCGCCTACATCCGCATGATGCGCGCGATTTGCGAGAAAAAAGAGAGGGCGATCTTTTCCATTATTCGTCTTTTCATCTGAAAAAACAGGCGCGACGAGCGTAATGTCGGGTAAGTGAGTGCCACCGCGATACGGATCGTTGAGGGCGATCATATCTCCGGGTGCCATTTCGGTATGTTCGATCGCTGCGAGGACGGAGAGCGGCATAGAACCGAGATGCACAGGAATATGTGCGGCTTGCGCGACCATCTTTCCAGTCCCATCAAAAACAGCACATGAAAAATCGAGCCGTTCTTTGATGTTGGGTGAGAACGCTGTACGTTGTAGTGTTACACCCATCTCTTCTGCGACTGAAGTCAGCATATTTTTGTAAAGTTCAAGTTTGATAGGGTCTGTGTTCATTGTATTGTTGATGTTGTGTTAGTTGATAAGTAGCGTTGATGATCAGAAGTTAGTTGCAATTTTAACACCTTCTCCTATAACATGCAAGAAAAGATTTGTAAGGAGGATCCGAAATGAAAAAAATTAATATCGCTCTAATCGGAGCGGGTGGTATGGCAAACGGTGTTCATTACCCATCGCTTAGAGAGTGTGAAGATGTTAACCTTGTTGGACTGTGTGATCTCGTCCCGTCGAAACTTCAGACAACAGCAGAAAGATTTGAGATTGATCAGACGTTCACAGATTATCGGCAGATGCTTGAAAAAACGTCCCCAGATGCTGTGTATGTTTTGATGCCACCGCAACACCTATTCCCGATTGCTATCCACTGTCTTTCGCAGCAATTTCACGTTTTTATTGAGAAACCACCGGGTGTTACGCTCCACCAAACAAAAGAGATGGCATTGGCAGCGGAAAAGAACGGTTGTAAAACGATGACCGGTTTCAATCGCCGTTTTATTCCACTTATGCAAAAAGTTAAGACCATGGTTGAGGCACGCGGTCCGATTATTCAATGTATGTCAACCTTCCATAAGAACACGCCGAATGCCCTCTACTACGATGGTGTAATAGACGTTTTGACCTGCGATGCAATTCATGCCGTAGATGCGCTCCGATGGCTTGCCGGTGGCGACGTGAAAGCCGTTGCCAGCGACATCAATAGTTTCTATGCTGAGCGTGAGAACAGTTTCAACGCACTCGTCAAATTTACGAGTGGTGCTTCTGGGTATCTCTGTACGAATTGGGCGGTTGGCGGACGCATCCATACGTTTGAAATGCATGCCCGGGAGATTTCCGCTTATATTAACCCGGATGCGGGTGGACGCGCTGTGATTCACACACCCGAAGGTACAACCGAAATCACACCTGAGGAAGCAGCAGATTCTGATAAACAGCACAAAACTTACGGATTTTATGGAGAAAGCCGACACTTTGTCGATTGTATTCAGCAGAACGAACAGCCCTTAACCTGTTTCTCAGATGCAGTCAAGACGATGGAACTTGTGACAGCTATCTATCAAAATCGGATAGATCTTTAAAGTTGATAACGAACTCAGGAATAATTGGCATGTTTCTTGCTAAGGTTACTTTCAATACATAAGAGAAAGTCATATTGAATACATAAAAGAAAGTCATATTGAGGATTCCTATGGATACGCGCCATATACCAGTTTTATGTCACGAAGTGATTGACTTTCTCAAACCGAAGCCGGATGGTATTTATATAGATGGAACTGTCGGATTAGGCGGACATAGTACCGCTATTTTAGAAAATTCTGTACCGGACGGACGTGTGATTGGAATTGATTTAGATGTTGAGGCGCTCGCGATTGCGAAAGATAGGTTACATGGCTTTGCGGGACGGTACGCCCTTATAAACGGCAATTTTGCTGAGATAGATGTTTTACTCGAAAGCCAGGCGGTTCACGCTGTAGACGGTATCCTGTTTGACTTGGGGGTGTCATCTCTACAACTGGATACACCGCATCGCGGGTTTAGTTTTAACCACACCGGTCCTTTGGATATGCGCATGAATGGAGGGCACGGATTGGATGGTGATGTAGAGACTACGCTTACGGCTATGAAAGTGGTCAACAATAGCACCATAGATGTCCTTACAGATATTTTTAGGCGATATGGTGAGGAACGATTCGCCAAAAAAATCGCTGGCAGGATTGTTCAAGCGAGACAACAAGGACCGATAAAAACAACAACGCAGCTTGCAGAAATCGTCAAGCGGACTGTCCCACAAAAGGCATCTAAAGTTCATCCAGCCACGCGTGTATTTCAGGCGTTGCGGATTCGGGTCAACACTGAGTTGGAAAACCTTGCGACAGGTTTAGATGTCGCAAGATCACTCTTGAAACCGGGTGGTTGTTTGTGTGTTATCGCGTTTCATTCGCTTGAGGATAGGATCGTCAAGCATCGTTTTCAAACATGGGCGCGGACGTGCATCTGTCCACCCAAAACGCCTGTCTGTATTTGTGAACACAGCCCATCGGTAGAGATTCTCACAAAGCGTCCGGTACTACCGAGTGTGACTGAGACTCAACAAAACCCGCGAGCGAGGAGTGCTAAACTACGGGCTGCTCGCAAATTGTAGTCTCAAGGTGCTACGAAAAATTGTATCTTAAATAAGGTCTTAAACGTTTAGAAAGTAACGGGATTTTATGACGAATAAGATACTCGGAAAACAAGTTGTAAAGCGGCATCAGAAAACCGAAGTCGGGAAGCTTCGTTCCTAAAATCGGTTAGAAGGTTCAACAAAATGCAGGCATCAGACATTTATTCAGCACGGGTCACGAAAGTAGAGGAACCTCAGCCAAAGCAGAGGTTCCCCTTGGCTTATGTGGTTTTAGGATTATCATTTTGTACCTTTGCTGGAAGTATCTGGTTCTCATCTTACGCTAAAAAGGTTGCTTTACAACGGCAGCCTATCTACGAAAGACAAAAACACTCTGTTCAGGACGAAATTCATCAACTCGAATTGGATGAGTCAACTTTAACCAACGTTCAAAGGGTTCGGCAAATTGCAGTTGAACTTGAAATGGTTGAACCGACCCAAACCTCGCAAATCATCTGGGACAAATAGTTGCGTTTTCAGGGTTACCTTTTCGCCTTTTCGCAAGGCATTCGGATTTATCTTAATTTTATAGGGAAAACATGAAAAACAATTCGCATTTATCCATTCGTCGTCTCGTTTTTGTGCTAATTATACTCCAGGCAGGATTTCTATTACTGGTTGGTAAGTTGTTCAAAGTGCAGGTTTCTAATGATGCTGGGCATCAAAAAGCAAGTGAACCCACTTGGCGTTCTCCGCGCACAGCCACGATAAAGCGCGGTAAAATTTTGGATAGGCATGGCAATATTTTAGCCTTGAGCCGTCATAGTCTTTCTGTCTATGCCGATCCGAAATATATGAAGACTGACCCGATAAAAGTTGCTCAAAGATTAGCACCGGTTTTAAATATTGCGGAGTCTGAGTTAATTACGCAGCTACGCCGTAAGGACAAACAGTTTGTATGGCTTAAGAAGGACTTGAATTATGACCTTCTTGATGAAATTCGTTCTGTTGAGAGAGAGGTTCGTGGTCTAAAGCACGAGGTTGAACAAAAACGGACATATCCAAGGGGGGCCCTCGCGTCCCAGGTCATTGGGCATATAAACGATCAGAATATGGGTGAAGGGATTGAGTATCAGTACAACAATTACCTTTTGAGCGCGAAGGAGCGCCAGGCTGCACAGCGCGCAAATGCTGCTCAAGGCGCACCGATGAAACTACTAACGCATGGAAACTCCACTGACGATTACGGATACAGCGTTGTCTTGACGCTTGATGAGTACATCCAGTATATTGCTGAAAAGGAATTAGCAGAGGCTTGTAAACAGTGGAACGCGCCACGGGGTACGGTGATTGTCATGGCATCACAGACAGCAGAAATATTGGCACTTGCCAGTTACCCTACGTACGATTTGAACGCCTATGCCCTTGAAAATGAGGAAGCAAAAAGAAATTTTGGTGTTTGGTTCGCGTATGAGCCGGGTTCAATTTTTAAAATTATTGCATCTTCTGCTGTTCTCAACGAAAGGATCATGACACCTGAGTCAACGGTTTTTTGCGAGAACGGTCGATATCGGCTCTCGAATGGCAGAGTTATCCGAGACGTTTCGGCAAAGGGATGGCTGACACTGGAGCAAGTGATTCAAAAATCCAGCAATATTGGCATGATTAAAATTGTAAAGCAGTTGGGACACGAGAATTTTGGTGCTTATATTGAGAAATACGGTTTTGGGAAACCGACGGGGGTGGATTTGCCCTATGAGCACAGTGGCAGTCTTTATGCAGTCAAGCGGTGGGATACACACTCTCTGGGTTCTGTGCCTTTTGGACAAGGGATTATGGTAACACCGCTTCAGATGGTAAACGCGTTAAATGTTATTGCGAATGATGGAAAACTCCTTCTGCCACATATTACGCGAGAAATTCGAGACAATAGCGGGAAAGTCATAAAAAAAATATATCCCATCACAGTTGAACAAGTTCTGCAACCGCAAGTAGCGAAGCAGATGACAGATATACTTGTTGGCGTTGTTGAAGGCGGTAGCGGACGACGGGCGCGTGTTGAAGGGTATCGTGTGGCTGGGAAGACAGGGACAGCCCAAAAAGCTGAACCCAACGGTAAAGGGTACGCTGGAAAAGAGATCATGTCTTTTATGGGATTCTTGCCCGCGGAGAACCCCATGGTGTCAATAATCGTTATGCTTGATGAACCAACAGGGGCACGTTTCAGCGGACAAATCGCTGGACCGGTTTTTCAAAAAGTGGCTACCCAAACGATGCAATACTTAAAGCAGACCGAATTTTTCGCACCTCAACCCCAAAAAATTCCCGATGAATTTGCCCCTGTCGCAACAGAGCAAACGCCGACACAACGGCTTACTGTGAAAGGAGAGGGGTTGTGAGGTTTCGTGAACTGCTCCATGGGCTGAACCTTCTTGCGACTACCGGGTCATGTGATATTGATATTACCGGTATTGCCACCGACAATCGGCAAGTCAAGCAAGGGAACGTTTTTGTCTGCTACCAAGGGATTAGTGTAGACAGTCATCTTTTCATTGCTGACGCACTTCAGAAAGGCGCAGCAGCTATCATTGGCGAACAGTCAGTGGCGACAGTAGGAATTCCAACAGTGTCTGTGCCCTATGTACAGGTTCCTAACGGACGGCACGCTATATCTCTGCTCGCCGCTAATTGGCACGGAAATCCTGCGAAACACCTTAAACTCATCGGCATTACCGGTACCAACGGTAAAACATCAACTGCGCATCTCATACATACAATACTCAAATCGAGTGGACGGAAGACCGCACTCATTGGGACAGTTGGGCACCAGTATACAAACGCTCAAGGTGAAGAGAAGGCACTGCCCGCTTCCCTTACAACCCCTGACGCTTTCGCTCTCCATGCACTTTTCAAACAATTCACCGAGGACGGAGTAGAATACGTTACCATGGAGACCTCCTCCCAGGGATTAGCATTACAACGGTTGGCAGGGCTTGTCTTTGATACCGCTGTCTTTACCAATCTCACCCAAGACCATCTTGATTACCACCAGACAATGGAGGAATACTTGAAGGCGAAACTCATGCTATTTGAGCAGCTCAGCGAGGATGGCTTCGCAGTTCTAAATAGCGATTCGCCTGTCGCGGAACGCATTGCCCAAGTTTGTCCAGACGCACGAGTTTTAAGGTATGGACTTAGCAACAAAACTGACCTATATGCCGAAGATATAGTCTCTTCTCTTAACCAATTAGCATTTACAGCGGTTACAGTGGCAGAGCGGTTCCAGATTAAATTGCGATTGCTCGGAGAATATAATCTTTATAATGCACTCGCTGCGATTGCTGTTGGGACGTGTTATCGTTGTCCCGTCTCAGCGATCCAGACGGGACTTGCGCACACTGTAGTCCCCGGACGATTTGAGCTTATTGATCGTGGGCAAGACTTTGCTGTTATTGTTGATTATGCACATACGCCTGACGGTTTAGAGAATGTCCTAACTGCCGCGAAACATATCACTGAACGGGAACTGATTTGCGTTTTCGGATGTGGTGGCGACCGCGATAACGGGAAACGTCCGAAAATGGGAAATATTTCTGCCCGAATCTCGGATTACAGCGTAATTACGTCCGATAATCCACGGACTGAAGACCCTGATGCAATTATTGTACAGACTGTGTCAAATTTGCCACATGATGCGAAATATGTGTGTATTTCAGACAGGCGAGAGGCGATCCAGCACGCAATTACCACAGCAAAACCTGGAGATGTGGTTGTAATTGCAGGTAAAGGGCATGAGGATTATCAAGAAATCCACGGAGAAAGATTTCCTTTTGATGACAGAGTTGTCGCTTCGGATGTTTTGGAATCCTTGTAGGGTTTTTTACGCGAAATGTTCACAGATGCCAAATACAGAAATTAACAATCTCAACGTCTCATATCAGATGGCAGGGGAAGGCGACGTGGTACTCCTGCTGCACGGCTGGGGTGGTGAAGCTGCAAGTTTCCAACCCGTTTTTGAATGGCTTGCCGAATCTCATAAAGTTTACGCCCTTGATTTGCCCGGATTCGGTAAAAGTCAAGTGCCACCTACGGCTTGGGATTCATCTGATTACGCGCAATTTGTCACAGCATTTCTGGAAAAATTTTGCATTCCAAAAGCCCACCTTATTGGTCACTCATTTGGCGGTAGGATTTCGATCATTCTTTCAGCCGAACATCCTGAAAAAGTTGATAAACTTATTTTAGTTGATAGTGCCGGAATTAGACCTCGACGAACCGCGAAATACTATTTCCGCGTAGGTATCGCAAAAATCGGTAAGTTGCTCCGTCGGTGCGGTAAACTTGGTGTTCGTCTCGCAAACGCGATGTCTGTACGCCTCGGTTCTAAAGACTATCAGGATGCCGGAGAAATGCGAGCCACACTTGTTAAGGTCGTCAATCAGGACTTGCGTTCTCTATTACCGCGGATATCCGCATCAACACTGTTGATCTGGGGTGAAAACGATAAGGATACGCCTGTATCATTCGGACAAATCATGGAGAAAGAGATACCTGACGCAGGGTTGGTGGTCCTCAAGGAAGCAGGACATTTTTCCTATCTCGATAAGTTTCCACAGTTTTGTCGAATTGTCGCAAGTTTCTTAAAGATCGCGAACGCGTAGATGTAGTGTCAATGGAAGGAAAAAGAGATGATTTTGGAAAGGATAGGTGCTGTACTTTTCTACTGCGCAACGTTAGCTTGTTTAGTCAGGGCTGTCGTCAGAACAACAGGTGGGTTGCATATACTTCAGCTTGACGGCTACAAAACAGGCAGATATTTGAAGTGGATGCGTCAGCACCTGAAGAACTGCTTTGAAGTTAAAGAGATCTTGATCGTTGGCGGTTTTCTTGTCCTCGCAGCGTTCTATCCACAGTATTATAGCACATGGTTTTTCCCTGTGCTCTGTTTGGCTTGGGGCGGATTTCAAGTCTATGTGAGTACCCAGCGGAAAAAGATTAAAGCGAAAAAACCGCTTGTCTATACAGCACGCGCAAAACGGGTGTTCGGACTTTCAGTTTGTTTGCTTGTCGGTCTTGCGGCAATACTTGTGCGAATAGCCGAAGGCAGTCCATGGGGAATTGCCATTTTTCTTTTTAGTGAAGTGGCGGTTATTAATTTAACGATTGCTAACCTTCTTATTTATCCTTTGGAGCGGACGATAAATGGGGCATATCTGCTTTCAGCACGAAAACGAATCAAAGCACTTCAACCCAGAGTCGTCGGTATTACCGGAAGCTATGGGAAAACGAGCACGAAGTATATTTTACATCAAATTTTATCTCAGAAATTTAATACCTTGATGACACCGGATAGTTATAATACACCTATGGGTATTTGCAAGGTAATCCGTGGTGATCTTGCTCCGGAACATGAGATATTTATCGTTGAGATGGGTGCCTACAAGCGAGGCGACATCCGAGAATTGTGTAATTTAGCATCACCTGAAATCGGCATTCTCACGGCTGTCGGACCGCAGCACTTAGAACGATTTAAAAGCATAGAGAATATCGCGAAAGCGAAATATGAACTGATTGAGTCGTTACCATCGGATGGTCTTGCTGTCTTCAATTGTGACAACGAAATTTGCGCCGAACTTGCTGATAAACGGGAGCAGGGGGGTAGTTCAGTACGCCGCTATGCTACAGAACCGTTTCCTGTAACTTCGGTTTCTGATAAAGCCAACTTAACTGCCACAAATATTCGGCACACCATCAAAGGGCTGGCTTTTACGGCACATGTAGGTGTAGGCACAACGGATATTGCTGATGTAGAGATTCAGACGCAACTTTTGGGTCAGCACAATGTGTCCAATATCTTGGCGGCTATGATGGTTGCCATAGAATGTGGGATGACGGTTGAAGAAATTCGGGAAGCGATTGTCAATGTTGAACCTGTCCCGCATCGGTTACAATTGACAACTGGTGTAGGCGACGTAACTATCATTGATGACAGTTTCAACGCGAATCCTGTCGGCGCGAAAGCGGCACTTGAGGTGCTCACCGAAATTGGAGATGGGAAAAAAGTGTTGGTGACACCCGGTATGGTAGAACTCGGTGAAAGAGAATACGAAGAAAATAAACGGTTCGGCGAACAAGCTGCGAATGTCTGTGATTTGGTTATTTTGGTCGGTCCTACGCGAACCACGCCGATTTTGGATGGTTTGAAGGCTGCTGAATATCCAAGCCAGCAGATCATCGTTGCACTCAACTTGGAAGAAGTCAAACAACATTTAGCAACACAAGTGAAAGCTGGTGATGTTGTTCTTTTTGAGAACGATCTTCCTGATAACTATAAGGAATAGTTGTCAGTTATCAGTTCGCTCCGCTTTCAGTTATCAGAGGAATAGTTTTCAGTTTTCAGACCGCTTCGCTACCAGTTTTCAGTTAAAGAGAGATGTTGTGGCAAGTACAACAAAAGCAGCCGCCACAAGTGGTTAACTGACGACTGATAACTGATAACTGACAACTAATAAAAAATGTCAAAATACAATGTAGCCCTCATATTTGGCGGATGTACACCTGAACACGAAGTCTCAATCGTAACAGCACACCAGGTCTGCCTCGCTTTGCAAGAAAATCATCATGTTGTTCCTATTTACGTGACAAAAAATGGCGAATGGTTAACCGGTGATGCTTTTCGCGATTTGTCCACCTTTGCTAACGGAGCACTTCCACAACCTTCCGATTTCGACAAAATTGCTGTCGAGTTTCATCCTGAGCCAAAATTCGTTATTAATTCTAAACATTGGCTCGGTCAGCAGGTTCGGAAAAGAACTGTTCTTCCGATAGATGTCATTTTTCCGGCAATACACGGTATGCATGGTGAGGATGGAACGCTTCAAGGGCTGTTAGAACTTATGAACCTGCCTTACGTGGGAGCAGGTGTTGTCGGTTCTGCTGTCGGTATGGATAAAATTATGATGAAGGCTGTTCTCAACGAAAATGAATTGCCAATACTCCCTTATGTATGGTGGACGCAACATGAGTGGGAGACCCGACACGATGAGATTATCAAAGATGTAGAAACAACCCTTTCTTATCCACTTTTCGTCAAACCTGCCATGGGTGGGTCAAGTATTGGTGTCAGCCATGTTAAAGACCAGACGGAGCTTGTGAGTGCTGTTGAGGTGGCGGGACATTACTCGCGTAGAATACTCGTTGAGAAAGCCGTTGAGAGTCCTGTTGAAATTAACTGTGCTGTAATGGGCACCGAAGAACCGACTGCTTCTGTGTGTGAGCAGCCCGTAACACAGGCGAATTTTCTTAGTTTTGATGATAAGTATATCCACCAAGAAGAGGAATCTTCGGGAATGGCAGGTGCGGATCGGAAAATTCCTGCACCCATTTCGGATGAACTTTCGTTATATATACAAGAACTTGCCGCACGTACTTTTCAGGTTTTAGATTGTGCCGGTGTCGCGCGTATTGACTTCCTCGTAGATGTTGATCAAAACGTTTATGTGAATGAGATTAATACCATTCCCGGTTCGTATAGTTATTACTTGTGGGTACATCATGGCATTGGGTTTCCTGAACTTGTATCGGAACTTATTAATTTAGCATTTATAGCGCATGCAGGAAAAAATTCACTAACCTATACTTATACGACCAACCTCCTAAGTCAAGCAGATGCGAGCCTTGCCAAATTGAAGAGCGATGGAAAACTTGGAAACACAGCATAGAACATTGTAGCCGTTTCCTTGACAAAATTCCAAAATGTCTCTGATCCAAGCCTGTCGAACGCACCGAAGTGACCTTAAGTGAGATGTGAGTCAACCAAAAGTTAGACGAGAAATGTTTTATCATCTCTTTTTTGAGAATCTGACTGAAGTTTTTTCACCGTTCAATATTTTCCGCTATATTAGTTTTCGCGCAATTTATGCGACTGCTACTGCCTTGCTCATTTCTCTTTTTTTAGGACCTTTTATGATAGAGAAGTTGAAGCAGCTACGTATTGGGGAACATATTCAGGAGGAGGTAGCAGCAGCCCAACAGAATACCGAAAACCAGAATAAAGCCGGGATACCTACAATGGGCGGGGTTCTCATCATTGTGTCTGTTCTGATATCGGTGGTGTTCTGGTCGCGTTTAGACCAACCTTATATCTACCTAATGATTTTGACGACACTCTGGTTCGGTGGACTCGGATTTCTTGATGATTACAGCAAACTGATCAAACAACAATCCTTAGGGCTTCGCGGATGGCATAAGATCGCGCTTCAAACAGTCGGTGCGTTGGCAATTGCCGCATATCTTTATCAGTGGGGACCCGCGCAAACTGACAATTTGGCGACACGAACATCCTTGATCCTCCCTTTTTTTAAAGATGCCCAACCGGATTTAGGGATATTATTTATTCCTTTCGCGACACTGGTCATTGTTGGTACTTCTAATGCTGTTAATCTTACAGACGGGATGGACGGTTTGGCGATTGGATGTACGTTATTCGTTGCTGGAACTTTGGGGATAGTGGGGTACATGACAAGCCACAACGAGATCGCAGCGTACCTGAATATCTTTCATCTGCCAGTCGGGGGCGAAGTGACAGCGATTTTCTGTGCGGCATTAGTCGGTGCGGGCTTGGGGTTTTTATGGTATAACGGTCACCCCGCACAGGTCTTTATGGGAGATACCGGATCCTTGGCACTCGGCGCAACACTCGGAACAGTGGCAGTGCTTATAAAGCAGGAATTTCTGCTTGTGGTCGTCGGTGCTATTTTTGTCGCTGAAGCGTTATCGGTTATTATCCAAGTCTGGTCATATCGAACATTTGGCAAACGTGTATTCAAGATGTCGCCAATTCATTATCACTTCTTACTTTCGGGTTGGAAAGAATCCAAAGTCGTTATCAGGTTTTGGATTGTGGGGTTGATCTTAGTCTTGGTGGCTTTAAGTACGTTGAAACTTCGATAGGTGTAATTTCGCACCGAGTGTTGGGGGCTCTGAGTGCAATTTCAAGAAAAACGTGCCACAGTCTTTGGTGTAAACCGAAGTGGGATCGCCGCAGCAAAATTACTAAAAGCATGCGGTGCTACTGTCACGGTTACAGACGCACGCGATGCTGATGCGTTGGAAATGGAAATCGCTGCACTTGAAGATTGCTCTAAACCAGGCGAAGCCTGTAATCTATACAAAAAGTTTTTTGGTGGACATCCAACGGAATGTATCGCAGAGGCAGATTTTATAGTCGTCTCACCCGGCGTGCCACTTGACATCCCAATCCTGTGTGAGGCACGGGCGCGTCATCTCCCGATCCTCGCGGAATTAGAGGTCGCCGCAAGTATATGTCCTGCCCCAATTGTTGCTATTACTGGCACGAAAGGTAAGTCAACGACAACACTCCTCACCGCAGCAATGCTAAGGGCGGGCGGCAAATTTCCAAATGTCTGTGTTGCAGGAAACATTGGCGTGGCATTAGCAGCAGAGGTTCAAAGCCTTACAAATCAGGATATCGTTGTTGTTGAGGCAAGTAGTTTTCAGTTGGAGAGTACTGTCACTTTTCATCCGAAAGTGAGTGTTGTACTCAACTTATCACGTGATCATTTGGACCGGCACGGAACGATGGCTGCCTATCGTGCAGCAAAACAGAAGATTTCTGATAATCAGACGGCTGCTGACTGGTTAATCCTTAACGGTTCGGATGCTTCTGTCAAGGATTTCGCTGCATCGACGGCGGCAAACGTGCTTTATTTTACGGACACAGGCGTTCCTGAAGATTCGTCAGTTTCGGGCGTATTTAGCGAAGGTTCGGAATTTTTGGCACAATGGAAAGGTGCTCGTAAAAGAATCTGTGATATTGGAGATATTCCACTTCGGGGAAGACACAACGTACAGAACGTTCTCGCTGCTATTGGTGTAGCATTAGTTTTGGGTGTAACGGAAACGCAAATTCGGAAAGCACTCCAACAGTTTGACAGGTCGCACCCTGCTTTATCTCATGCGTTTGAACCCGTGCGAACTTTAACAGATGTTGAATTCATTGATGATTCAAAAGCAACAAATGTCGCAGCAGTCAAAGCAGCCCTCGAATCAATAGAAAACACGCAAGTTGTTCTGATTATGGGCGGATATGACAAAGGTAATGATTATGCCCCGCTGCGTGAAATAGTTCGTGCCAAGGTCAAAACCGCTGTTATGCTCGGTGAGTATACCCAACAGATTGAAAAAACATTTGTGAATACAACAGACATAGTCAAGGCTAAAACGATGGTGGAGGCGGTAAAGATTGCCTACAAACATGCTTCTCCAGGCGATATTGTCTTATTGTCGCCCGCAAATGCAAGTTTTGATATGTATACCGACTATAAGGCGCGCGGTTCCGACTTTAAAGCAGCAGTTGATGCGCTTCAACCGCTTCATTAAAAATATAGACAGTCTCAATTTTTAGGATCAAAGTAACACAGAAAGGGAATACCTTGATGCTACGTAATTACCAAAACTCCCCTCGTAGCAAATGGAATTTCAAATCCAAACGAGAATCTGGTGCTTGGTGGGCAAACACGCGCTCTTATTTTGCTGCCAAAGAGCGACAAGAACCCGCAACTGATACATTACCTCCACAAAAACCTGGGCGAATGGATAAAGGGTTAATCGCGCTTACGATCTGCCTTATTGCTATAGGCATTTTGATGGTGTACAGTTCGAGTCATCTACTTTCTTCAAGACATTATGATGGCTATAGTTACCGTTATTTACAAATACACATCATCGCGTGTACGATCGGTTTAGTGGGTATGTACATGACTTCCTATGTGCCCTATAGGTTTTATGCAAAGTACGCGAATCTCTTTTTGATACTTTCCTTTATCGGGTTATTGTTGGTTTTCGTTCCAGCTTTGGGTGCCAGCGTCCAAGGTGCGGAGGGTGGTAGATTTAAACGCTGGATCGATATTGGGTTACCTATTAATTTTCAGCCAGTCGAATTTGCCAAAATAGCTTTGGTTATCCATGTCGCAAATTTCATAAGCCGAAACCCAGAACGCATCAGGAGTTTCTTTAACGGTGTGCTTCCGAATATACTAATTGTAGCTGCTGCTTTCGGGCTCGTGGTGAGTCAACCAGATTTCGGTTCAGCGTTCTTATTGGCGGTGACTGTCTGTATCGTACTATTTATCGGCGGGATGCGTATATGGCATGTGTTAATGCTTGCTGGCGCGGGGGGTGGACTTCTCAGCTTGCTCGTGATTCGCGATACGTATCGGTTAAAACGCATCATGGAGTATTTGGCGATGTTGAAATCACCGGATGCAGCGAACTATCATTTAACCCGTTCACTGGATGCCCTTGAAGGTGGTGGACTCCTCGGGATGGGCATTGACAGCAGCCTTCAGAAAATCTCACGGCTCCCTTATCCGCACACAGATTTTATTTTTGCTGTATTGGGAGAGGAATTCGGATTTGTGGGTGCTGCAGCTGTAACGGTCATTTTCATGCTATTTATCTGGCGCGGACTCCACATCGCCCGACACGTCAGCGATCTGTTTGGGTCTTTACTTGCTATTGGGCTCACAACGTTGATCGGCTTACAGGCTTTCATTAATATTGGCGTTGTCACTGGTTTGTTACCGACCAAAGGAATTACGTTGCCATTTATTAGTTATGGGGGTTCATCGATTGTTCTCAGCTTGGTAAGCGTTGGCATTCTTTTGAATGTTTCGCGGAATGCCAATCGGAGTGGAGACTGATACCCAATTAACCAATCTTATGAGATTGGTTGCTAAGTTGAATCTGTTAAAGGGCTTAACTATGCGTACTGCCAAACGTTGCGATACAAATTTGTCGGGAATCAACAATCATGATCTGGTGTCATCCGAACGGATAGAGACAGATAGAAAAGTTGTTATCGCAGGTGGAGGAACAGGCGGGCACATCTATCCAGCAATTGGTATTGCACAGGCATTACAACGTTTGGATGCTACGGTAGATATTATATTCATCGGTGGCGCAGGTAGATTGGAATCAACACTGGTCCCTCAACACGGTTTCCAGTTTCGACCTATTTCAGTTGCGGGATTTCCACGTCGCTTGACTTTACAATGGTTTCCAGTTATCTGGAAGGTTTTTCGTGGACTCATTCAGTCGTTGCAGTATATGAACCAACTGAAACCAGACCTCGTTATTGGAACAGGTGGATATGTCTCAGGTCCAGTGCTTTTAGCTGGGCTTCTTCGCAAGATTCCGGTAGCTATTCAGGAGCAAAATGCTTCTGTCGGTTTAACAAATGGAATTCTGGCGCGATGGGCGAAAGCCGCTTACCTTGCTATGGAGTCGGCTCGCCAGAACAAAGCGTTCCGACGCACGCTGCATATAGAGGTAACCGGCAATCCGATTCGGCCTGCAATCACTACGTTTCCGAGGCGTGAGGAAACTTATAGGAAATTGGGGCTATCTCCAGACCGGAAAACAATCTTTGTAATGGGTGGAAGTCAGGGGGCTCAAGCTATCAATAAGGCGGTTGTTGATGCGTTACCCTATTTGATCGAATTTGCCGACCAAATCCAGATAGTTCATCAAACTGGGGCTACTGAGGTTGCGTCGGTTCAAACCGAATATGAACAGATACTCGTATCTGACAAGGGATTCTTATATTGCGTGCGCCCGTTTTTTGATACTGTTGAGGAAATCTATAGCGTTACAGATGTTATGGTGTGTAGGGCAGGTGGGATGACTGTTGCTGAAGTTACTGCTTGTGGTATTCCGGCAATTTTCATACCTTTACCTTCACAAACCGGAAATGACCAAGTGTTAAATGCGTACAGTGTGGCTGAAGAAGGTGCTGCTGTTGTGCTGGAACAGGGCGGATTCACAGTAGAAGCACTTGTTGACAGCCTAACCAACATACTACTGGATCAGGACACACATGAACGGATGGTATCTGCCAGCCGAGCACTCGGTAAACCGAATGCGAGCGATAATATTGCTAAATCTATTCTTTCGTATGTTTAGTGAGTCATACACCGACTTTCAGAGTAGTATTTACAATATTTACAAGCCTTAATCTTAGGATGAAAGAGAAAAAATGTTTGGAAAAACACGACATATCCATATCATTGGTATTGGCGGAGCAGGCTTAAGTGGTATCACCGAAATTCTGCTGGATCTTGGGTTTCATGTGACAGGCTCGGATATCCAAGAATCATATACTACAGAACACTTGCGCGCTCGCGGTGCTACTATCTACTATGGACACGATGAGTCGCACATCCAGAGTGCGGATGTTATCGTTATTTCCCCTGCCATTCCGACTGATAACCCCGAACTTCTTGCTGCGGAAACGCAGAAAATTCCTATAGTTAGGGGCGCGGAGATGTTGAATGAGATTACCCGAATGCGTTACAGCGTTGCTGTCAGTGGAACGCACGGCAAAACAACCACAACTGCTATGACTGCTACAGTCCTTAGTAGTCTTGACCCGACGGTTGTTGTAGGTGGGAAACTCGTGAATGGCAGTCACGCACAAAGTGGTGAAGGTGATGTTATGGTAATTGAAGCGGACGAAGCCTACGGTTCTATTGAGATGTTCTATCCCACCGTTGCCGTTGTCACATCCGTTGATGCAGACCATTTGGATTATTACAGTAGTGTTGATGAGATTGCGGAAACTTTTCTCCAATTCATTAATAAAGTGCCGTTCTACGGTGCAGCCGTCCTCTGTTTAGATGCAGAGAATATCCAGAAATTCATCCCCCGGGTTAAGAAGCGTTATATTACCTATGGTCTTGAGACAAGAGCAGATTTAGTGGCTGAAGGCGTTACTGTAGAAGGTCCGACATCACGCTATCGGGTCCGTAAAAATGGGCACTTGTACGGTGAAGTTCACCTTAAAATGCCGGGTCGCCATAATATTTCTAATTCTTTGGCAGCAATTGCTGTCGGACTTGAACTTGATATTCCGTTCGATAGTATCCGAGAGAAACTTGAATCGTTTCAAGGTGTGCATCGCCGTTTTGAAGTGCTCGGTGAAGTCAATAATATCATTGTTGTTGACGATTATGCCCATAACCCAGCGAAGTTGAAAGCAGCACTCAGCGGTGCGCGCGATGGCTACAAACGGCGTATTGTCGCGGTTTTCCAACCACACCGATACCAGCGTGTTAGGGATTTGGCAGATGAATTCTCTCGATCCTTTTATCAAGCGGATGTGCTTATTGTCACCTCAATTTATAGTGCGGGTGAAGCACCTATTGAAAACGTCACCGCTGAAAAATTGGCACAATCGATACAAGCACACGGACATCGACATGTTCTTTATGTCCCTGATACAGATGAAGTTACTGATACTCTGATGGATATAACCCAACCGGAGGATCTCGTCATTACATTGGGAGCGGGGGATATTAGTAAGGTAGGGCGCGAATTCTTAAGTAGACTTCAGACATCGAGTTAATTAAAACGGCTTTTATATACTCGTTTTTTTCTTTAAAGTACGTCCGACTACATCAAGGCAATAACGGTCTACTGCAATGGAAGGTAAAAGTAAACGGAGGGATTCATTCTTGCACAAACAGCGTAGCGGATATATACGGCAGAGTTCAATGCCCGCACAGCGACTCGGTAGACGCGCGAACACCAAAATCTACATGTTACGAAGAGTCGTTTTTATCATTGCTATTGTCCTTACTTTGGCCTTCATCGGCAAGACGGTGCTCAGTTTTTTCAGTGCTGAATATGTTTCTCTTGAACTTTCTGGGAACATGCACTATACTGATTTACAAATCTACGATGCTTTGGGTGAGCAATTACAGAATATCGTCACTGATTCCGAAGAACAGACAGCTAATTACCTCAAGGAAAATCTGAGCTATATCAAAGAGGCACGCATTAATAAACACGTGATGAAACGGCTGCTGACTATCGAAATTACTGAGCGCGACCCCTTTGCGATTCTGAGGTTTGATACCACTGCTGATGCCTCTGTTGACCGGAATAGTTCATTTTTCTTGGTAGATAATGGTGGACATGTGTTAAAACATATAGATAAGCAAGAAATAGGGCCGCTAATACCTGAGCAGTTCAGAGAAATGGTGGTGATTCAGACAAGAGTTGATGAAATACCACAGGTCGGTGACGCTATCAAGAGGTCCGAAGTTATTTTGGGGTTAGAGGTCTTAAAAACTGCTTTATTTCGAGAGCGGGAGCTTGCGACGCAGATAAAGAGCATTGATGCGAGTGATTCTCGGAAGATTAAACTCCAGCTCGATGCTTTTCCTGTGCCTGTTTGGCTTGCTGCAGATACAATTGCACTCGGACTTCATCATATCGCTCTGTTTTTAAAACATCGCAAAACCGAAGTACTTAAACTTATCCAGGACAGTTCGGTGGAGGTAGAGCCGTACCTTGATGCAAGATTCCAAGATACAGTGTACTTAGGGGGTTTGGTAGAAAATGAGTAGGGCTATTTCATGGATACTGATAAGACTCTGAGGCAGATAATAATATCCGTGTTTATTGTTCTTTACGTTTAAGATGTTTAAGGAAAGAGGAGGTGAAAACATTTAAATGCCAAAACAAAATATTATCGCGGGGCTTGATATCGGTTCAAGCAAAATTTCGGTAGTTGTTGGAAATACACTACAAGGTAGCACACAAAAAATTGGGATTATTGGTGTCGGGCACGCGCCAGCTGAAGGACTTCGAGCAGGGGTCGTTGTTGACATCAATCAAACGGCAGAGGCTATCCGGAAAGCGATTTCGAAAGCCGAGTTGATGGCAGGCGTGAAAATAGATGCTGTCTGTGTTGGCATTTCCGGAGACCATATCATTGGGCAAACGTCGCATGGAGTTGTTTCTATTGCGAACAATGAAATTTCACAAGAAGATGTTGACCGGGCGATGATAGCTGCGCAGGCTGTTTCTATTCCTGCTGACCGAGAGGTCCTGCATGTCATCCAGCAGAATTTTGTCGTTGATGCCCAAGACCGTATCAGAGAGCCAATTGGAATGTCTGGCGCGCGTCTTGAGGCTTATGCTTACATCATTACAGGTGGCAAAACGGCTATTCAGAATCTACTCAATAGTATTGAAAAGGCAGGGGTCCCTATAGTGGAGACACTTGTCGCTGCACCTCTGGCTGCAACACAAGCGGTTGTTTCAAGAGATGAACGTGAAGTCGGCATCGCCTTGGTTGACATCGGTGATGGAACAACTGAAATCGTTGTCTATAAAGAGGATTCTATTCAACATACAGCAGTAATTCCCGTCGGAGGACAGCACGTTACCAACGACATCGCTCAATATTTAAAAGTCACCCTCCCGGAAGCAGAGGAACTAAAACTTCACCGCGGCTGTGCTTGGACAGAATTAGTAGATCCAGATGAAGTCAGATCTATCCCAGTTACAAGTGATGCCAGTCCCCCACGTTTCATTGACCGAGTTGAACTTGCACAAATTATTGAGTACCGCATGGTAGAAATCTTAGACGTAGTTGGCTATGAATTAGCGGATACTCCTCTTCCGGGTGGGCTTATTCTTACTGGTGGGACTGCACTTATGGATGGTCTTCAGGAACTTACTGAAACCATGCTTCAGCTGCGCGTCCAGATAGGTTACCCGCGTGGATTACAAGGCTTAACGGATCGAGTAAATCATCCGATGTATGCTACGAGTATAGGGCTTGCACTTTATGGGGAGTCCTTGCGGCGGGAAGAACAAGAACACAATGCACGTCACGGAGATAGGGGGGTTGGCGCATTCCTACAACGTATCAAAGAATGGTTTGGGTACTAATTGGGCTTCATAAATAGAGTGAGTTTTATTTAACTTAGGCGTATAGTGCTATTTGACTTAATCGTTCTAATGCCGTATAATTTAATATGAAAAGGCGAACCAACGAATGTTATCAAGGGACCTCGGTCTGGAGATTGAGGTTACAATGATAGGAGGAATTAGGTTGCTGGGTCTTTGCGATAGTAACTGAAATCTAATATGATAGAATTTGAACAAGAGGAATTTGAAAACTTACGGGCGAAAATTAAGGTCATTGGGGTTGGTGGAGCTGGTGGAAATGCCGTAAGACGTATGATTGAAGCTGGGCTCACTGGTATAGAGTTTTATGCTGTCAACACCGATCAGCAGGCACTGCTGACGTGCCGGGGTGCCTCACAAATCTCAATCGGTATTAATACTACTGAGGGTTTAGGTTCCGGTGCTGACCCTGAGATTGGCAGAAAAGCTGCTGAAGAAGACAGAGAACAACTTCAGACAATCGTCGAAAATGCAAATATGGTCTTCATTACTGCCGGTATGGGCGGCGGTACTGGAACCGGTGCAGCACCCCTCATTGCCTCGCAAGCAAAAGAACGCGGTGCCCTTACAATTGCTGTTGTGACACGGCCCTTTGACTTTGAAGGACAGCGCCGCTCAAGCACCGCTGAAGCAGGGCTTGAAGAACTCCGGCAAGCCGCCGATTCCGTAATTGTTGTTCCCAACCAACGTCTTATTGACACTATGGACAGGAAACTTCCAATTCGGGAAGCGTTTCGGATCGGAGATGAAGTCCTTCTCCACGGTGTGAAGAGTATTTCTGACATCGTTACTGAGTCAGGTGAAATTAATGTTGACTTCGCCGATGTCGAATCCATCATGCGGGAGGCAGGGAGTGCTTTGATGGGTATGGGACACGCGACGGGGGATAGTCGCGCAACAATCGCTGCCGAACAAGCTATTAGTTCGCCGCTCCTTGAACAAACCAATATTGCCGGGGCTGTCGGGATGATCGTCAATATTACTGCCCCTCCCGATTTCATGATGCATGAACTCAATGAAGCTATGGAGGTTATTAAGGAGGTCGCACCCGATGCGCAAATTATCTTTGGCCTCGTTTACAAAGATGAATTGGAGCTCGACGACGAAGTCCTTGTTACTGTGATCGCAACCGGGTTCGATACTGATGGAGGACACGCACCAAGAGCCGAGGCGCGATATGATGAAGCAGATGTTTATCAGAGACAACCGTCAGCGCTCTCCGAACAACGTATGGCTGGTGGGGGCAGAACCCGACCGAGTGGCAGAACCGCATCGCGTAGACCTGTCTCGCCAACTCGCGGACGGAGAGCAGAGCCTGAACAACCTGTAGAACAAGAGCCTACACCCCAACAAGGTAGAGGGCGGAGACCTGCCCGTAGACGGGATCAAAGTGCACAGCAACGGGATACCGATTGGGAAATTCCAGCTTTCTTGCGCGTGCAAAAAGGAGATAAGAACGACAAATAGATATTATAACTATATTGTCTCCTATCAGTTCAACTTTTTTAAAATTATTTGCAATTCTTGATTGAGGTTCCTTCACAAGGTTGAAGCTGCATTGCGTTTTGACGACACACTGTTGCATGCATCGCTTTTTCACTTTTCTTATTTTTGACGACCTCTTCAAAAACATCTTCATTATGTATGGGGCAAATGGTGGATTTACGACAGCACTATCAACATCTGCGCAGCGAGGAACACGGCGCGGAAAATAATTTCAGAAAACCTAACAGGTTCGCACTTGTCTATCCAAGCACCTATGAACTTGGAATGTCAAGTCTTGGCGTTCAGGTCATCTATGCGACACTAAACAGCCGCGCAGACACTGCTTGCGAGCGTGTTTTCGTGCCTGAGTCTGGTTACCTGCAGAAACTTGTTACCCAGAAAAAGCCGCTTTTCTCATTTGAGACGCAAACCGCACTGAATCAATTTGATATCATCGGATTTTCTGTCTCTTTTGAATCCGATTATGTCAATATCCCGCGCACATTAAAACTCGCAAATATTCCGCCACTTGCCGAGGAACGTACAGAATGGGATCCGCTGGTTATTGCGGGCGGTATTAATATTTCCTACAATCCAGAACCGATTGCGGATTTCGTTGATGTTTTTGTTGTTGGAGAAGCCGAACTTGTTATTCATCAGCTCATGGCGCACTTTGATGAATGGAAGCGATCTGGGGCACCGAAGCATGAGTTACTCGAAACATTGGCGACTGTCCCCGGACTTTATGTGCCAAGTTTTTATGATGTAACGTATCGAGATGATGGGACTATTGATGCGGTCACTCCAAAACCGGGTATCTCGTCTCGTATTCACGCAGGTGCCGTTCCAAGACTTGATGATGTCGAAACTTGCACGCATATCCACACACCGAATACCGAATTCGCAAATGCACATCTTATTGAAATCGTGCGGGGATGCGGCAGGCAATGCCGATTCTGTGTCGCCGATTACGCCCGCCGATGGCCGCGGCGTCGTTCTGTAGAAAGTACGCTCGCGCTTGCGGAGCGGGCGCGAGGTATTACAGATAGAATTGGACTTGTTGGTGCTTCTATTTCTGACCATCCGCAAATTGACGAGATTGCCACAGGTCTCGTTGAACGTGGATTCCGTATCTCTTGTGCGTCACTCCGTGCTGAAACTGTCCGCGCCCCTCTGCTCGATGCACTCGCTGACAGCGAACAAGGTACCATTACCATTGCCCCAGAAGTAGCGACTGAAGAACTTCAAAAAGTCGTCAATAAAGCCATTCCACGCGAACGACTCTACCACGTTTTTGAGGAAGCCTTGAAGCGTGATATTCTCAATCTACGCCTTTACTTTCTCATTGGGGTCCCACATGAAACACCTGCGGATGTCGAGGCTATTGTTGATATGGCGAAAGAGATGCGCACTATCCTCCTCCCGCATGCAAAACGAACAGGGCGAATCGCTCGCATCAGTTTTACTATTTCGCCTATGGTGCCGAAGCCACATACGCCGTTCCAGTGGGTGGCAATGGAACCGCCAAAAACCATTTCCCGAAAGCTTGATTTTCTGAAACGCGAAATTAACCAACTCGGCAGCATAAAAGTCGGATCCGCAAGCGCGAGGCTTGCACACCAAGAAGCTGCTTTCGCACGCGGGGATCGGAGACTTGGAAAAGTTATCCTTGAGCTCGCTGATGGTGTTTCATGGAACCAAGCCTTCCGCAAACACGGGTTAATGCCAGATTTTTATGCGACGCGGCAACGCCCCCTGCATGAAGTCAACCCGTGGGACCATCTTGACCTGAACGTTAAACCCCAATTCTTACAACTTGAGTTCAACAAGCACGAAAAAGGTTTTATGACCAGCGAATGTGATACGACCGTTTGCAAGAAATGTGGTGCATGCTAAGTTTCTTCTCCCTGAAACTAACCATGTAATTACGCGGTCGTCCAAATTTAAGCTCGTAGGGGCTGGGTAACCCAGCCCCTACGGTCAACCACGTGTCCAAGCAAATTTTACCTTGTTTTGCATGATTGAAGGAGGAATACATTGTGCTCAAATTTGAACAATTTATAGGGGTGCTTGTTGCGATATTCGTCCTGTTCACCCTGACAACATCTTTATATGCTGGGTTGGATGACAAGTCCGTCGTTTTATATCTTTCTTTTGATGAAGGAAAGGGCGGTGATGCTGCAGACGGCTCTGTGCATGGTCATGATGGTGAACTTATCAAAGATCCTGCATGGGTCGATGGGCAGTTCGGCAAGGCATTGGAGTTCGACGGCACAAAAGGCCAGTATGTACAGGTGCCTATCAACGATACTTTGCAGTTAAGAGAGCAGTTCTCTATCGCTTTTTGGGTTAAACGTGGCGATAAGCAAATTCGGGAATGGAATTACATGGTAACAGCCGGCGAACTGAAGTGGGCATCAATTTTTAGACAAGGCGACAACAAAACCTATTTCTGGTCGAAGGCCCCCGGTTGGGCGCAAAAAGCCGTTACGGACGATATTCAACCTGAGGATTGGGTACACCTTGCAGTAACCCACGACACTAAATCAGAGGTCGTCATCTACAATGATGGCAAAAAGGCAGGCGGAGGGGCTAAACCCCCACCCGTTATTGAGATTGATGGCAACGTTATGGTCGGTGCCCGCCACCCCGGGCAAGAATTTTTCACCGGTATCATAGACGAGGTATTTCTCTTTAACAGGATCATCACTGAAGCAGAAATCAACGAAATTATGACGGGTGATTTTCTACCGGTGGAACCCGCAGAGAAACTCGCGACAACCTGGGCAAGTATCAAAACGGATCGCGATTAGAAATACGCTTGATAAGGGCGGTACAAACGCCGCCCTTACACCAGAGAGGTGGAGCGTATGCTAAAATATCTCACCCTATTTATCCTCTTCAGCACTTTTGGAAGCACTGCTTTCTCCGATGCCTCACCAGCCGAAACGCATTATAAAAATGCCGATGCTTATTACGCTATCGGAGAGTTTGCGCAAGCCATCTCCGAGTACAAAAAAGCCATCGCACTTGAGCCGAATTCCCCTATCCTCTACAACAAACTTGGTGTCGCATATTCCGAACTAAAGCAATACGATGCCGCACTGGATGCTTATCAGAAGGCACTTGCGCTGTCTCCCATGACGGCTGAACCGCATTATAACATTGGGATAGTTTACCTTAAGAAAGGAACATTCCCACGCGCCACTGAAGCGTTTGAGCGTGCGATTGCTGTTGACACAGGATGGGGGGATCCCTATACTGGCCTCGGTGAAGTCCACTTAAAACAGGGCGATCTTGAAGGGGCCGCACGCGCCTATAAAAAAGCCACACGTCTCACTCCAAAAAGCACCAGTGCGATTTTGGGGTTAGGTAAAGTCTATACAAAACAGGGACGTTTAGATGAAGCGATCACCGCTGTGAAGAAAACTATTGAAATTCAGATGGATCATACGGAGGCACATTATCAACTCGCTCATATTTACGTCAAACGCGGCGAAAAGGAAAAGGCTGCCACAGCAATGGCGTTTTTTAAAGTGCTCCGTCAAACAGATCCACTCCTTCAGAAAGCCGAATTGTGGGTAAAAAAGCACCCGGATGACGCAAGAGGCTATAACAATCTCGGCATCGTTTACCTCGCGCGCTGCCGCTTTGCGGATGCGGTTGCGAACTATAAACATGCTATCTCCCTTGCACCTGATTTAGCGACTGCACACTACAATTTGGGACACGCGTACCATAAACAGGCAAAAATTGACCTCGCTATTGAAGCTTATCAGCAGGCACTCGCTGCCGATATAGACCTCGCTATTGCGCATAATAACATCGCGGTCTGTTATACGGAATCGAAGGTGAACTTGGATAAGGCACTCTCTCACGCACGAACCGCTGTCCGCCTTGCACCGACTGAGGCGAATTATTGGGATACGCTTTTTCAGGTTTGTGATGCGCTTGGATTGGAAAACGAGGCGCGACATGCGCGTAAAAAATGGAAAGCGTATTCCAACGGCGAATGAAATATTTCTGTTGTATTGTTCTCTTTTGTATCCTGAGTATATCTGCTCCTGCTGAGGTGCGATTTGTTGACGCGACTGCCGAGGCAGGTATCACGTTTCAGCATGTCGATGGCAGGACAGGCGAAAAATATCTCATCGAAACCCTTGGATCCGGTGCACTCTTTTTTGACTTCAATGCTGATGGGCACCTCGATCTTTATATAGTGAACGCCACACATATCCCGCTGCCAGTTAGCAAAGAACATTCTCCGGCACATCTCCCACAAAACACACTCTATCGGAACAACGGTGACGGCACTTTTACCGATATTACGCAGCAAGCCGGTGTCGGAGATACCGGCTATGGTGTCGGGTGCGCTGCTGCCGATATTAATAACGACGGTTACCCTGAAATTTACGTGACCAACTACGGATCCAACCGCCTTTACCATAACAATGGCGATGGGACTTTTACGGATGTTACGCAGCAAGCCGGTGTCGGTGATGGACGTTGGGGAACAAGCTGCGCCTTTCTTGATTATGACTTAGATGGGGATGTTGATCTATATGTCGTCAATTATATGAAATTTTCGGTTGCGGAGAATCAGTGGTGGGAGACACGAGGTATCAGAACGTATTGTAGCCCAACGGATCAGATTGCTGGCAGCCATTTTGTCAGCGAACCCGATATTCTCTATCGCAATAACGGTGATGGCACCTTTACAGATGTCACTGCAGCTGCGGGGATCTCACACCGCGCACTCGGTCTCGCAGTCGCAGTCGGGGATTACGATAATGATGGGTATTCAGATTTGCATATCGCCAACGATATGGAGGCGGATTTCCTTTACCGGAACAACGGCGATGGGACTTTCACTGAGACTGCCGACCTTACCGGCACAGGCTATGATGGGAACGGCTTTCCCGGAAGCGGTATGGGGAGTGCATTTGGGGATTACGATAACGATGGGTATCTTGATCTCGTTGTCAGCAATGCTTCTTCGTTGCCAGTAGTCCTTTATCGGAATGAAAATGCTCTATTTTTTATCGATGTCTCTTTTACCTCAGGAATTGGGGCAGTGACACTTCCGTATTTTAAGTGGGCAGTCGAATTCGTCGATTATAACAACGACGGTCTTTTGGATATCTTCGTTGCGAACGGCCATCTTCAAGAGAACATCGCGCTATTTTCGGACAGCACTTATCCGCAATCTGATTTGATTTTCCGTAATACGTGCCGACAAGATGGTACCTACCATTTTACGGATGTATCTACTGAAGTCGGATTGGCACAACTGCCTAAGCAAGTTAGCCGTGGTGCTGCATTCGGCGATTACGACAATGACGGCGATATCGATATTTTCCTCAACAACTCCAATCAGCCGGCAACGCTTCTCCGAAACGAGGGGGGTAACGGCAATCATTGGCTGACAATCCAACCGATTGGCACCGAAAGCAATGTTTCGGGGCTTGGAACGAGAATAGTTTTGAAAGCAGGGGATATGTCTCTTCTCAAGGAGGTTCGTAGCGGCGCAAGTTATCTTTCGCAAAGCGATCTCCGAGTCCACTTTGGACTTGGAAAGAATTCAGAGATTGACACTTTGGAAATTCATTGGCAAAGCGGACGGAGAGAGCAGTTTTCCAATCTGAAATCAAACCAGATTCTCCACATTAAAGAGGGACATGGGATTGTAGACAGTCAAAGCACAAGATAAACTGAGGCAATGAACTCTGGTTTTCCTTGCAATTGAGTGTAGGTGTGCATATAATTGATTTAAAGCCATCACTAATAGGAGAAGAAACAGTGGACATCCACATCGACGTAAAAAACTTCGGTCCAATAGAAAAGGCAAAGATAGACCTGCGTCCGCTGACTGTATTCGTCGGTGAGAGCAACACCGGCAAGACCTATCTCGCCGCGCTCATCTACGCATTCCACAAATATTTCGGAGGTATCCCACAATTTCCTTGGGCAGACTTCGTTGGTTCCTATTTTAGTTTTCTTCACCGTTCGCGAGACGGTTACCCACAAAATCAGCAGGTGGCGTTAGAGCAAGAGATGTTAGAAGTACTCGAAAAGTTAAACACGCCTAAACGTCCGTTCAAATTTTCCGATTTACTTCAACAGATATCCACTCAATCAGAGTCTATGCTCACACATCAGGAAGGCTTTCCTGATGAACTCAAGCGGTGTTTCGACCTTGAATCTGTTTCCAAGTTAATTCGATTCACCGGCAGCCAAGACAACGAGATGAACGTTTCACTATCGGTTCACGACGGAGATCAAACGTGTTGGGATTTTAAGGCGCGGGTCTCTGGATCCGACAATCCTACTATAACCGGGCACATCAATCCAGACATGATTCTCCTCGCCCCAAACGACGCAATGCGTAAAACTGAGTTCCATGAGATATCCGATGTTGAGCGCCTATTTCGGATTTTACATGCCCGTCGGTGGCGAACAAGAAATTCATATTACTTGCCTGCTGCTCGGAGTGGCATCATGCAAAGTCTCGGTGTTATTAAAATTTCCCTCATCAAGCGGACGACGCGCATGAGTTTAGATCGCCTTGAGGTATCTACGTTTTCAGGAATGATAGCAGATTTTCTGGAGTGGGTCATCAGTTACACGGAAATCGGCACATCGTCAAGCAGTATACGTAGCGTCGCTGAACAACTGGAGGCGGAACTGCTGGAAGGGAAAATAGAGGTTAAACGTCCCACGTCAGAAGCGTATCCAGAATTTCTGTACCGTCCAGATCAGGCAGAAGGGGTACTGCGGATGAGCCACTCCGCTGCAATGGTATCCGAACTGGCACCTTTAGTCTACCTTCTGCAAGGTATAGTTGAGCCAGGGGACTTGCTCATCATTGAAGAACCTGAATCTCACCTGCATCCGGGTGCACAAACCAAAATTGCCCAAACGCTTGCCCGTTTGGTCCGAGCGGGTGTTCGCGTCCTGATTACAACACATAGCAACTACCTCCTCCAACAAATTGGGAATCTAATCCGCGAAAGTGAATTGCGGAAACAGGGAGAATCCACAAATGAATCAGCAGACTATCTGAAAAAGGAAGAGGTCGGGGCATGGTGGTTCCACAAGAACAAGCCTGTCACAGAACTCCCGTTTGACCTTGTTGAAGGTATAGAGCCGGAAGATCACTTGGATATAGCAGAAGATCTCTATAACCAGTCCGCAGGACTCCAAAACAGAATCGTGCAAACGAAAGCGAGCGATGCGGTTGAATCTGAATAAAAGCCTTACCCACATTCAAGAGCAGGTATCCCCAGACAGCCTCACGAATTCATGCAGCGGAGAAGGCTGTCAGGTATACCTCACTGACATACCGAGCCAAAAAGTCGTGATAGATATAGAAAAAGAATTTGACGCACGCGGAGAAAGCGGGAAACGGTGCGACCGGATGCTGTTTTACGGGAATGATGCTAAAAAGACCTTCATCGCGGTTCCAATTGAACTCAAAAGTGGTAAAGCCGAGGAATCGGATGTCCGTGAAAAATTAGAAAACAGTTTGAAATTTGCCGCTACCATCGCTCCGCCTCGCAAGGAGAGTGGGGAAACCGTCTATGTTCCAGTGCTGTTCCACGGACGAGGCATTAACTGGACGAATCCAAGACATCGACAACAATTTACAGTGAACTTTCAAGGTAAACCGCTGCAGATTTTGATAGGGCGTTGTGGAAGAAAAAAGAACCTTGCGAATCTACTATCCGAGGCGGGGTATCTTTAATCTCAATAGGACTTACACAAACGCCTGTGTAGGGAATTACCTTGACTTTTCTGCTCTATGCGGGGAACAAATCTGACAAGGGGCATAATTCTTTTCAGCTTCACCCAAGTAAATCGCAAACTTTCCATCAGCGTATTGCTTCAAAAAATTGCAATTGTAGGTGTGGTATTTCCTGCCTGTCTCCGTGATATAAACAACTGGCTCTGGCGGATCGGGCCACAGCAACAAAAGTGATAAGATACTCACAATAAACAAAACGCCTAAAAACAGGGCAATCCGTTTCCACAAGTGCGAAATTCTTGCCGACATGGGTTTCCACTTCTCAATACCCCGCTCAAAATCTTCTTGATTAATCTGAGCGAACCAATTGTTATACTTATTCTCGCAGAACTCCCAATTCCCGGGATCCGTGCCGACAGCGAGAACACCATACTGTGCGTTAGTAGCACTCATATAGCTTTTCAGCTGCGCTCTCGCTTGTGCACGTGGGATGGGGAGGGGTGATGTCTTGCCCTCCGCAATTGCGACAAAGTATCCTGTTTCATCTCTAATGGGCTGATGCAGAACAACATCCGCGATACCCTGTTTCACGCCGAACTGGACTCCGCACTGTTGTGATGTTGAAAATCGCGGGAATTGATTTTCAAAATATTTTTTCACTACTTGTTCAACTTCGGTTTCTGTCATTGTCCCTACCTAATCTGCCAAGTGAGGCTCTTTGAGGAAGTTATCCTGTGTGTTTTCATGGACGGGGCCATCTCAATTCAAGGAGAAAACAATTCTACTGTCTTTATCAGCACTTGAGAGTTGTTTCTTACCTATATATTTGAGATTTTTAAGTCTATCACTGAAATCTTTGACTTTCTGCTGATATTCCGCATGGGTCCATTTTCGTACAGATGCAATCGCTATTTTGATGAGTGCATCTTTATCATAAACAGGTAGCAGTAGATTTCCTATAAGACTCGCGCCCATCTCGGTATCAGAGATACTCCAATAGTTCCCCGGTGCTTTTTCAGGTGTGAGTCCTCTGTGGATAACAAGCCCTATCCATTCAGGGAGTGCGTCTGAAACGATTTGATATGTGTCTTTCGCCTCTTGTTTCCACCATTTATCGCCTATACCAGAGGAGATATAGAAAGTGACGGGTTTCAGTTCATACTTGATAACTGTCCGTTCCTTCCGTTTCTCGTTTTTAAATCTTCGCACTTGGTGTAGGTGAAACATCCGCGGGGAATAATAGACATTTGGACGTAGGATTGGATAGAGAATTCTCCCCATCGGCGCGTGCTTTTTTCGCAAGTTCGGACAACGGGTATAGTCGTGAAGTTGAAATAGACGGGCGACGGCGTTCGGCGCAATGAATACGCCGAGTCCCGGCACTGCCTTATGATGTTTCGGTCTGATGATGTCTCTATCAGATTCACTTCCAATCGGCATCTACTTTCCCTCCATTACGCATCAAATAAAATCTTCTGCTGCATAGACTTCCCTGTCCACGGATTTGCCAGCGCGGGGAGCGTCAATATCCGATCCCATCGCTCACTGTTTCGGTAGTATTCCTCAACAGAGAAACACTGTATAGGCGCGTAAGTGGTTTCGCCCATCCGGATAGGGTCTAAGGTATGTTTCCAATTGTGTTGTGCAGTTTGCGTATTGAGAGTGATTAGGATGCCCATCGCGGCGTTCTCGTTTCGGATATTCGCGTGAAGTCTATCAAACTTCGCTTTTTGTGAACCGGAGGCACCTGTGACTTGAACGATAATGGCTTTGCGCGCCATGTTATCAGGCGTGTTAAGGAACACCCCGAACCCGTCAATACCGTCATCTCCAACTTTCTGTGGATTGGATGCTAAGCCATCTATGAGTGAGATCGTCCAGTCTTGGAATTTGAACGGAGCGGCTTTTGCAAGTTGACGGGCAGTGTCTATATCAACAGGGACACCTTCAATCGGTAGCGGTGCTATACCGTTAGGTGCAAGGCGGTATCGGTTTATCAACCGGAGTGCGAAGGGCAGGATGTCAATACCGATAACATCCCGTCCGTTTTTCGCAGCAGCTTCTATCGTCGTACCACAACCTGCGAATGGGTCTAACACCAGATCACCCGGATTAGATGACGCTTTGATGATGCGTTCGTAAAGTGTGAGTGGCTTTTGGGTTGGATATCCGAGGCGTTCGTTGGATGTTCTTCCTACCATATCTATTTCCCAAACATCACGCATGGATGCCATTGTATACCAGCGTCCTTCTTTATCTTTGAACTCTTTGACCCCTTCAAAACGATATGGCTTGAAGTCCCTGTTATATGAACGTTCCTTTTGGATATTAAAGGTATGCACATTCCGAGATGTTTTGGTGTAAAAAAGGAGTATGTCGTGTTTTTTCGCAAACCAATTTTTACTCACACCACCAGAACGATATGACCACACAATCTCATTCCGAAAGTTCTTCTCACCGAAGATCGCGTCCATTATGAGTTTGAGGTAGTGACTGGCGTAGGGATCACAGTGCAGGTAGATGCTCCCCGTATCCTTGAGGATCCGGTGCATCATAAACAACCGTTCTGCCATGTAGGAGGTGTAGGACAGCATCTTGCTTCGTGGTATGAAGCCTTCAAATCCTGCGATGACTTTTGATGCGGGGTTGGCGACGGCGTTCTTGATGCGCTTGACCCGTTCTGCGGACGTGTTGTCCCAAAGCCAGACATCATCAAACGCTTTGATTTGTGGGTCGATACGGAGTCCCGAATCTTTGAAAACCTTGTTGTATTTTTCGTTGGAGTTGAACGGCGGATCGAGGCAGATCAGGTCGATATAGCCGTCCGGAAAGCCTGACATAATATCAAGGCAATCACCGTAATAGAGCGTGTTGGGTGCAAATGGCGTGTTCATAGTCCTCTCGCAGACTGCAGCATGAGAGTAAAGGGAATACCCTTTTCTCTGGATCTAAGAAAAATTGACAGGACTATAGGGGTGGGTGCGCTGATGCGCGCATCGCGAGGGAATAGAAAGGTATTCGGCAACCTTCCCTATAGGGTGCTGGTTCCCATTAATCTTACACACAAAGCGTGTGTTGTGATACAATAGAAACCAGCGCTGTCATACTCATACTATGGCAGTGCTAAAGCGTCGCAGGTATTGGTAGTGCCTGCGGCGCACCTAAAGAATTAGGAAGCTGCCCTGACGTAACCCACGCGAGACCGTGAATTTCTTAACGTCAGATATATTTTAACACCTATACAAAATATGTGCAAGAAAAAATAAATGAATGTCCGAACATGCATGTTTTGCATGGCGCAACGCCAAAAATGCCTCAATCAATAGCACAAACCTACCAAGAGTGGCATAAAACTTTCCATAATATGTAAAATCTCAAAACTGTTCTGATACCTATTTGGGGATTTTAGTTTTGACGTTCTATTTTCAAGGCTCCCCAGTATGAAGGGAGTTTTCCCTTTGCTGTGAGGGCACGAAATCCGGTATCAAAGACTTCAACGGTTGGAGAAAATTCCCTATCTTCTGTGGTGCTGCCAAAGGCATAAATCTTGCCGTTGACTACTACTGTAGAAAATGGCGGTAGGGTTGAGGCAGTAAGAGTAGGAGTCAAACGCCATCTCTTCGTAGCCGGGGCATACACTTCAGTCTTCGTAAACCGCTCACCTCGGACACCGTGCGCGCCCACAGTGTAACCGCCAATGAGATAGATTTTATCCGCAATAACGATTGTTGCAAAACCCGTTCTCAAATTTGGCATGTCAGGTCTCTTCGTCCACCGGTTAGTTCTCGGTTCATAGACCTCAATCGTCCCAAGATCGGGACCTCCCGCACCGACTTGCGGCCAGCCAGCCCCGCCGATAGCGTAAATGGTGTCGTCAATAACCGCTGTTCCAAAGCCATCGCGTTTTGTCGGCATGTCCGCCCGCTTTGTCCATGTATCACTGACAGGATCGTAGACTTCCACGAGATCAAGGCGTCCTTGCAGCCCAGGTATCTTCTCCTTTGGATCGAGAAGTCCACCAATAGCATAGATTTTGCCAGCGACCACACCAACACCGAACTGCATACGGCGAAAGGACAAATCCTGCTTCCTGATCCACGTGTCGGTTTGTGGATCGTACATCTCAACGACTTTCAGAATTTTGAGATTCTTACCGTGGTTGTCTTTCCCGGCGTATCCTCCCATAACATAGATTTTTCCATCAACAACAGCAGTATTAGCACCTGCCCGGACGGTCGGCATGTCGGTAAGTCTCTGCCACGTGTTGGTTTCTGGGTCATACACCTCCACCAAGGACATCCCAAATGGACCTCGCCAAATACCAGGACCCGGATCACGCAAAACACCACGTGCATGTTCAAAAAGCGTCCCACCGATCAAATAAATCTTACCATCCACCACAGCGGTCGAAAAGCTGTTTCGATGCGTTGGAAGTTGAGAAATAACTTCCCATTTTGACGCGGAAACGGTGCCTACCATTATAAGCAAGGAAACTCCGACAACCAATTTAAAAAGCATTAGTTGTAAACCACCGTGCTGTTTGAACATTATGTGTCCCTCCTCATCAAGGTAAATAGAATCCCAAGGATGTGCGGGAAAAGGCAATACAACGAAACCTGCGCGAATATCTTCAGGGCAGTTATGAGATCTGCACTGGTGGATAGATGTTGAAGATATGGCACTATCTTTTTCTCCAGACATATACGCATTTCCGAAGAGGTACCCGCCCATACGTCCCCATTTGCTGACTGCTATTTCCTTTTTTGCCGGGGACAACAAGGATTTTTTCAACCGCAAATCCGAGAGATTGTGCCATATCGGATAAAATCGTGTCTACCGAGATGCTCACGCCTGCGTAACGTACATTGTCGTTCACCATGAAGAGACGGGCATTTGGTTTTAGGACGCGGGCGCATTCACCGATAACGCACGCCATTTCAGAGAAATATCCGCGAACCATCCTCGGAATACCACTATTGTTTAGGGTACCAGATGCCTTTTCGTGTTCAAGGTAAGCATATATTGTTTGTAGGAGTTTTTGCTGATTTGCTACTTCTATGAACGGAGTCCACTGCGGACAAATTTTCAGTAAATCTTTCTCTCGATTTTCTACAGTACAACTGAGCATTTCTTGCCGTAAATCAGAAACTTCTGTCTGGGTCAAGTCTAACATAGCGAGTTCAAGTGCATAAGTTCGGGTGTAATCGTAACGGTTACAATAAGGGGGCGAAGTCATAAGTGCGCTGTAGGCATCTGTATCAAGAGTCGGTAGAACTTCAAGACATGAACCTTTGAATAACCGAATATCCTTTATTGTTCGATTAATGGGAAAAAGCGTTGTAGGTATTTCAATATCGCGGATATCCGATAAAATTTCTTTGAGTTTGGCGGTTATAGCAGCATCAAAAGTCAGAATTTCACCTTTGTTGAAGGCTTTTGTTCCTGGTCGTCGTTTGCCGGACCGAGCATCCCACCGCAGATATTGCCCATCTTTTCGGGTGTAACTGATACTCTCTAAAACACACAATAGCGTGAGGCGAAGGATCGTCTGAATTTTTTCGTTTTCCTGTTGAAGTGCTGCTCTGTACCTTTCGATTGCTTCTGTGGTTTGTGGTGGATAGGCATTCTCTGTAATTCGGATTGTACTGAATGGCACTTTTTCTGAGCATTCTTTCCATGGAAGAGAGGTTATCCAGTGCTCAAGTGTAGCGTAGTCATCTGATGTCATTTCTTTTTCTGACAAGAGGCGTGCTTGGATAATCTCTTGTCCGATAGGCAACAATTCTATACCGTCTGCTGGTATGCCTTGCGAACTTGCGGCAAACAAGGTTGTACCTATCCCCGCAAACGGATCAAGCACCTTTCCAGATACCTGTTCTGCGTAACTGCCGAGAAAGTATTCCACAAGACTTGCTGAGAAGGCTTCCTTGTATTTATACCAATTATAGGCGGGTTTATCTTTGTTTCCTTGAAAGCTCACAATTTTTCGCGACAAAAAGGGGGATACTGAGAATTGTGATTTGAAACTCGCAGTGAGTTCTGCATCAAGCGCGGCGATTTCTTCACGCAGTTCGGTGGTTTCTGGGTGAGGTTTATTCTTTTCAGATGTCATTGGCATCTTTACGTATCGCTATCAAGGATTTCTGGCCAGTTGTGTTCCGGTGAATATCCTAAATCAGCTTTCGCCGGCTGCCATGCGAAACGGGAATCTGCGCGTCCAGCGACGGCGTTATATGACCCATATTTTACCGTCTCTGTCTCAATTGCGCGAGCAACACACTGTGCAACATCTCTCGGATCCACATAAACGAACCAAGGATCCGTTACAACAGCAGGTGCCGCCGGACCAGGGTTTTGCCCGTCTCCTGCGATGACTCCCGGACGGACATGGATGACATCTAACCCGTGCGCTTGATGATATGCTGCACCGATCTGCTCGCCGAGGTACTTCGAGAGCGCATAGTAAAGGTCACCGCGACCGAACCGGAAATCGTCGGTTACTTCATAAGGCAATTTGGCACTCGGCGCAGGCGGACACGCCGAAATACTCGAAATGTTCACAAGTTTTTTAACACCTTGTCGGACACAGGCTTCTGCCACATTCCATGTGCCTTTCACCATCACATCAGCGAATAATGAGACAGGTTTATCGGAGCGTCCTCGTACCAAGGCAACAAGATGCACAACAGCGTCCTGCTCTGCACACGCTGCTTCAATTTCAGCAGCATTTGTCACATCCGTCTTGATAAAAGTTGTATTTGCTGGCACATTGTCCGGTTCAACGATGTCAGCCAGCGTCAAATGATACGTGTCGTGCAGCTTGTCAATAATAAATTGCGCTAAATATCCACTCGCGCCCGTAATAAGAATCTTTTCAATGGTTGCCATCGATTTTTTCCTAAAATCGTTAAGTTTCCCTATCCGCTTCAAGAATTTTAAGCGAAAGGTGCAGTCTCATAGAGCGTATCGTTATAACCGACAAAGAAGATATCACCGCTCTGAATTGTAGGTGCACGCAGGCTACCGCTTCGTCCAACCACGGCGTTTAGGATCGACGCTTGCGTATCTTCAGTTGGTACGAAAGTCTCCAAACGTTTCCCCTTCGCGACGACGATCTGTTTCGCATTGCCCATTAAATCCCATATCGCTGCAGCTTCCAATTTTTCTTTTCGGGCATCGGTACGGTTTTCTGCTTGTAGGTTGCGTGTGTCAAGAAACTCTTGCACTTTTTTGCATGAAGTTCAGCTGTTCCGAAAATAGATCCAATCAATCATTTTCTAATTTCCTTGCGGTTGGGTGAAGTGATTTGGAGTTTCAGGTGTCTTTCCGTCTATCCGTTTTCACTTCATTCCAAGTTTCGCGTTTTTCTAATTCAATTCTGCCACGTTAATAAATCTACCGGTGTCCCGACTCTGAACAGCAGCATCAATCAGTGCGAGCGTCTGAACGCCATCCGCAAAAGGTGAGCGAATAAGTTCCCGATCGCCTGTTTCGATGGCGTGCAGCCATGCCCCAGTTTTGTCTAAGCCTAAACTATTTTGGGAGCCCGGCGATTCATTAATAGTTTCACCGTTAAGGTATCCACGAATAGCATTATCTGTCATATGCGCGTGTAACCGTAAATGCGGTCCGACGACCTCAACCTCAAAACTGAATTTTTCGGTGCCACAGTGATTCATGTGTGTCCCGAAAACGCCGTTGTCCAATTGGTAAGTCATCTGGATAGCGTTTTCTGCATCAAATTCGGTGCGATCCAACGCCATATTTTTAATAGCCAGCGCATGTGCCTGCACCGGTTTTGGGTTCCCCATAACAAACCGTGCACAATCTAAGACATGCACCGCCTGTTCGGGCAAGGGACCCCCACTTATTTCAGATTGCAGGAACCACGGCGACATCCTGAAGCTAAGGTAATAGTCAACGGTGCATACCGTTCGGACGAGATGCACTGTCTCTGTGGCGATTAACGCTTTCAGCCGTTCATAGAGTGGGTGATAACGGAGTTGGAATCCGACAGCTGCGATGACATCCGCTTTCTCGATGCATGCGAGGCACTTTCTACCTTCAGCCATATTCAGCGCAGGCGGTTTCTCGATCATCAAGTGAATGCCGCGATCACACGCCATCTGGATGGGTTCAAAGCGAATGGGGGGTGGCGTTGTGATGACCACCCCATCCATTTCTACGTCGAAAAAGGCATCCAATGCGGTAGTCGCGAATGCGCCATCGGCACGCTTAGCAAGTTCGCGCGCAGCCTCAAGTCGCACATCATGGATTGCAACGACGCTGCTGCCATAGTTGGTTACCGCGTTGTGATGATGTCCGCCCATACTACCAGCACCGATGATGCCGATTGCTAACGGTTTTTGAGAGTTCATTGTGTTTTGAGGTTGCCCCACGTTACCGCGAGTTTCCCTTTCGGTTCAACAGGTGTTGGATTAAAGTTAGGTGTGACGACGATGACGTTATCGTATTGTGCGTGTTCACCGGATCTATCGCCACCGCCCATACGGAAACCGATTTTTCCTTCGGAGTGTGCGCTCTCGGAATCTGTCCATTCACTTACGAGCGTCAGATCATCTACGCCACCACCGACGGGTCCGATATATGCTTTGAAGTCGTATTTCCGCACTTCAAACTTGATACGGTACCAGACATTCTGCTCTCGGTCTACACCATCTTCAAAAGCACCCGGTTCTGCTGCCCATGCGCCGCCGATCCTTCTGTGCCACCGAATATGCTGTGGTGTATGTCCAGAACCTGCGGTTGAGACTTGGTGCATGTAGATATTATTGCCGTCTGTGCCGTGGAAGACAAAACCTGTAAGTCCAGCATCCATGGTTCTGAAATCAGCATAATAGTCGAAATCTTCCGGGAAATCATCAACACTGAGGCCGACCTCACCGCCCCAAATATCAAGCACTTTTTCGCCAAGCACATCGTGGCCTTCGGCATTATCCTCAATCAACCACGTACCTTGTGCCGCCCATTTGGCATCGTCAATGTTTCCGCTCTCAAAATCGTCTTCAAACAGAACGTCGGCGGAAACGATCCCAACACACAGCGTCAACATTAAAAAGAGTGTGTATCGCATCTTTATCTTTCTCCTTTTTTATTTTGAGGCATTTTTGCCTCGTTTATGTGCGCCGCACTGTAGGACGTTGTTTGTACGTCCATATTAAGATGCAGTGCGCTGCACGAAAATTGGTATTAAACAGTTAGTTTTATGTGCTATTTCTTCAGTTTTCCCCACGTTACCGCGAGTTTGTCTTTCGGTTCAACGGGAAAAATGTTAAATTCTGGGGTTGTAACGAAAATGTTATCAAATTGCGCGTGATGAGCGGCGGCCCCCCGATTACCGCCCCGCGTGTAGAAACCGATTTTACCGGTTTCGTATGTTTTGTCACTATCGCGCCATTCACCCACAAAAACGAGGTTATTCCATTTCGCACCAACTTTACCAAAGTACGCCTTAAATTCGTAGTTTTTGCGCACCACAAACTTAACACGGTACCAAACATTCTGCTTACGTTTTTTTTCGTCTGCAAAAGGCGTTCTTTCGACCGACCAATTGTCCTCAAGGTTTATATGCCATCCGATGTGTTGTGGTGCGTGCTTAGAACCAGCAGTTGAAATCTCGTGCATGTAGAAGTACTTGTTGTTTTTCGCGTGGAAAACGAATCCCAATGAACCCCCGTTTTTCGCATTGAAATCGGCGTAGTAATCAAATTCTTCGGGGAAATCGGTAAGCGTCAGCCCCGCACCACCGCCCCAAGCGTCAAGTACTCGCCTTCCGAGCACCTTATGTCGGGTATCATTTTCCTCAAGTCCCCAACTGCCTACTGGCACCCATTTGGTGCGACCAACCTCCAGACGCTCAAAATCGTCGTGAAACAGAATCTCAGCAGAAGTCGTGCTAACACACAGGATAAGAATCAGAAAGATAACAGATTGTATTTCCAATCCTTTGATGAGAACGGATAGTGAGAAGAATTTATTGGCAGTCATTTGAGTTTTAGTTTGCCCCATGTTGCGGCGAGTTTATCTCTCGGTTCAACAGGAAAGATGTCGAATCCGGGTGTAGCAACGACGATGTTATCGTACTGTGCATGCTCACCTGCCCGGTTGCCACCGCTCATCCGAAACCCTATCTTTCCTTTTTCAAACGATTTCTGACCGTCAGTCCACTCACTGACAAGTGTGAGGTCTGCGTCTTCCGCGCCGACATCGCCGAGATATGCCTTAAACTTGTAGTTTTTGCGTATCTCAAACTTGACGCGATACCAGACATTTTGGTCACGATTCTCTTTGTCCTCAAAAGCACCGGGTTCCACCGCCCATCCACCGCCAACTCTCCGGTGCCACCGAATATGCTGTGGTGTATGACCGGAACCTGCGGTAGAAACTTGGTGCATATAGATATTATTGCCATCTTTTCCGTGGAAGACGAAGCCTGTTAAGCCACCTTCCATAGTTTTGAAATCGGCGTAATAGTCAAATTCTTCCGGGAGATCGTCAGTGCTGAGACCGACACCACCGCCCCAAACATCAAGGACTTTTTTGCCGAGCGCATCGTGCTTGTCGTCATTGTTTTCAATGACCCAACTGGCCTGTGGTGTCCATTTCCCGGCATCGATTTTGCCACTTTCAAAGTCGTCTTGAAATAGGATGTCCGCATAACCAATACTGACGCACAGCGTCAGTATAACAATGAGCGTTATCTGCCGTATGGAGGTTTTCATAAGGGGATATTCCATTTTTTTTACTTAGTTGAGGTATGCCTTGCTTTCGCAGGCGAGGTTTAAAACCTCACCTGCAGTAAACAGCATTACTCTGTTTTTAGCTCGCCCCATGTTGTGGTGAGTTTTGCGTCCGGTTCAACAGCCATCGGATCCCTTCCGCCATAAATCTCGATTTCATCAACGCGTGCCCCACCGTCGGCGCGAATGTGAAGGCGCAACCACCGTGCTTCTACATCTTTGAAGGTGAACTCGGTCGTCTCGCTAATAGGGTCTCCCTTGTGCGTGTAAACCTTTGTCCATGTGTTCGCTTCGGAATCTGGATCTGCTTTGGTAGTTGCGACGAGAATATCAAAATCAGCCGCTTTCCGGTCCTGGAAATTTTGGGCATGATCGCTCGCGAAATAGATACGGTTCACATTCGCGACATCACCCATATCAATCTGTGCCCAACCCGGTATTGCACCGATGATCCAACTCCGACAGTTGTTATAAAAACCGTCATTGAGATATTCGACACAGTGTCTACGAGGACACCATCCCTCTAATTGCGAGGAGGCTTCTGGTTTCGCATCCTTGAGGAGTGCCAAGTTCGGTTCATCGTCTCGGACTGTTGGCACGAATTCAGGTCCCGCCGCACCACCGGCATCACATTCATCTGTTGCCGCTTTGATGTCTTGTTCCTTGAATTCGTAGCGTCCGAACTTTTCAGGTCCCTTGGCTTCGTCGTGGACTGCGAAGACGGCAGGTATGCTTATTAGCACTGCTACTACCACCGCAATCCCCCAATATTTTATCCATTTGACACTCCCACACCTAAAGGAGTGGGATTCTTGCTTCTTCACAGATCGCCTCCCTGCCATACCAACAGAAGTTGCTGACGGATTGTGAGGTCTTACATTTGCTCCACAAGCGTTTAGACTCTCGGTATGTCCTACCGCGAGATTATCTGTTTTCGTCATGATGTTTCCTCTGAGCGTTCTCTATAGTTGATAAGATAGCGTCTCGGGCGATGATGTTTACCGCAGCTTGTTCCTCTATGGAATCCGCCAAGTTTTACTATCGGCACTCCACTCGACAGAGACGGTGCCAGTAGACGTTCGTTAACGTGTGGACTTCGGTTCGTATTGGCGTTATTTCGCATTACACTGTCGCTCCATGCTTGTCTCAAATACTTATTAAAGGACGCTGGTTGGACCCAAAGCTAAAGCAGTGGGATTGTCAGTTAATTCCCTTCATTGCACATTCTTCCGTTTCTGAGGTAATACTTATTGTATATATTAGCGTAAGTCCAGAATTATTTCAAGAAAACCGTTATTTGTGTTCAGATTTGAAGACTTTTCGCTGTTGAAGGGACTCGTTTCCATTTTATTCGCAAAGTTTCAAATCCCTTTGGACCTACAATTGAGTGCCTCCGTTGTAAGCACTATATATTAGGACTTACGCATTTCCTTTTAAAGTCCCCCTGATAAGGGGCGGGGAATGCCCATAAGGCATTCATACCGTTGATTCTTTAGGGGGTTTAAAATACCAAAATTACTGCTTTTTGCGTAAGTCCTATATGGATAAAAATGTGGTCACTTGAGTTCCTATAAATAACCTTAATTTCGGGTGAAATTTATTTGCATTCTTAACAGATTTATAGTATAATTAATAGTAAGAAATTCCCTATTTTTTCGCGTAAAATTTGGCTTCAAATTACATCAAAATAGGAGAATCCAATGCAATCCCAAAACGCTATTGAACAGCAGTACCAAGAGGCTGTGGACGCACTTGTCGAAAAGGTTCAGAAGGACCCGTACATCCTTGCCGCTATTGTTGCAGGTAGTTTTTCTTATGCGCAGGTGTGGGAAAAATCGGATCTCGACGTTGAACTCATTGGTAGAGATGCAATTCGTCCGACACAATCATTCTTTTCGCTCGTCGAAAATGGCGTAAACATCCATGCCAATATAACACCACGTAACGCTTTTAAGCAGAATATTGAGAGCGCGCAACAGGGGTCTTTTATGCACTCCTATTTCTCGCACAGTACGCTCCTCTTTTCACGTGATGATTCCATTCAAGAGTGGTATGATAAGAACGCAAACCTCAACAACATCGGGGACCGTGATAAGCAGTTCCAACTGCTCAACGTCGTTGCCGGCACTTTGCCGAACCTCATCTATGCTGAAAAGCAGTTTTACGTCAATAAAGATTGCCTAACCTGTTTTCTTACACTTCTCAATATTGTGCAAGAATTAGCACGGATAGAAGTACTCCTGAACGATGAAATCCCGGCGCGAGAGGTGATTCAACCGGCACTCCGCTATAACCCTGACTTCTTTGATCGCGTCTATACAGATCTCATCAACTGCGAAAAGAATGAAGCGGTCATTCAAGGCACACTTGATGCAATTAACGCCTACCTCGATGCGCGGCAATTTATCTTCCAACCTGTGCTTGATTATCTTGCTGAACAGAAAGTACCACGCACCATTACCGAATTGAACGCCGACTTGGGGCGCGGGTTGCATGATAGTGAAGAATCCCTTGATCTGGTCTGCCAATGGCTGACATGGAAAGGTATTCTCAGGCAGGTGGCGGTACCGATGAAACTCACCGCGAAGAGCCAAATCGCTGTGGAGGAACCCGCCTACTATTATGACGGGACTGACGTTAAAGAGGATCAAGTGCGTCTGAAAGGCGATATCCACACACAGATTCACCGGGCGGTAGAAAGTTTAACAGAAACACTTGAGCAGGATATGTACGTTGTTGCAGCGATCCTTACCAACAATCTTGCCGAAGATAATGTCTGGGAAAAGACAGCAGTTCATATAACTTTAATCCTCCGAGACGGTACGAAGTTTAAACAGAAGCAGTATCAGTTAATTGAAGAAGGCATTCCGATGCTGGTTCAACTCCATACCCGCGGGGCTTACAAAAAAATGTTAGACCAAACGTTACAGGGCAGTAGACTTCATTCGATTCTTGCTGAGAGTCGTGTCCTCTTTTCCAGAGACGGTCTGTTGTCCGCGGATGGAGATGCTAATTTCACTATTGGAGACCCTTCTTGTCTACAGGTCGGTGAACGGGATAAACACTCTCAACTTCTTAACGCCGCAGCTTTTGCAACAACTATACTCGCAAAAACGGAAAAATGGTTCCACCTCAAACAGGATTACAATTACACGTTTCTTTATCTAATATATCTGGTCAGACAATTGGCGTGTATTGAGGCCCTTATGCACGGTGAGACTCCGAGACGGAAGGTTATCTATCAAGCCCTTGATCACAATCCTGAGTTTTTCAACACTGTTTTCACAGACCTGTTGGATAAGCCGAAAGATAAAGCAATGCTTGGCGATGCACTTGAACAGGTGGATATGTATTTAGAGGATAACCTACAGACATTGTTCAAACCCTTACTCGATTTCTTAGAGGAATCGGGTGAAGAGCGCACGATAACCGACATCTATATGCATTTCGGTAAGCGTGAACTCGCGCTCGAATTGGCGTGCGAATGGCTTGCGCAAAAGGGTGTTATCGAACAGTTTTCCGCACCTGTCCGTTTGACGAAGGATAGTCAGACTTCCGTAGAAGAACCGGCATATTATTTCGATGCAAATAACCCGTTTCTGTAGGGCGGATTTTATAGTAAAATCAACAATTAAGAAGACACTTTTCTGTTGTAGTGAATTCTGAAAATAACACACATATTCGTAGCATAAACTGTTAGTTTGTGCCAGTCTGAATGACCTTAATGGGCATTCAGACTGTTTGAGAGTGCCCAATTAATTGAGGGTGGTTCATAAATCATTTTATTGAAAAACAGTTTTAATGTGCGTGACATTTCGAGTGGGAAGCTCCCACATGACATTCATCAACATTGCGAGTTGTAAACTCAAGACAC